>CAYTJT010000126.1:0-9227 GCA_964438105.1 uncultured Rhodothermales bacterium
GATGATCAACGGGCTCGGCGTGCTCGGCTGGGGCGTCGGCGGGATCGAAGCCGAGGCGGCGATGCTCGGCCAGCCCATCTTCATGCTCATGCCCGAGGTCGTCGGGTTCAAGCTGACGGGCCGGCTGAAGGAGGGCGTCACCGCGACGGACCTCACGCTGACGGTCACGCAGATGCTCCGCAAGCACGGTGTCGTCGGCAAGTTCGTCGAGTTCTACGGCACCGGGCTCTCGGCGATGACGCTGCCCGACCGCGCGACGATCGCGAACATGGCGCCGGAGTACGGCGCGACGATGGGCTTCTTCCCGATCGACGAGGAGACGCTGAACTACATGCGGCGGACGAACCGCTCCGAGGACCTCGTCCAACTCGTCGAGAACTACACCAAGGCGCAGGGCCTCTTCCGCACCGACGACACGCCCGACCCCGAGTTCAAAGACACGCTCGAGCTCGATCTCGGCGACGTCGAGCCCTCGCTCTCCGGGCCGAAGCGGCCGCAGGACCGGCTCACGCTCGGCCAGATGCAGCCGGAGTTCCACGAAGCGCTCAAGCGCCCGGCCTCGCCGCAGGGCTTCGGACTCGACGAGGATGCCCTCGACCGCACCGGCCGGTACAAAGATGACGAGGGCAACGAGCTCGACATGAAGCACGGCGACGTCGTGATCGCCGCGATCACGAGCTGCACGAACACCTCGAACCCGAGCGTGATGCTCGCGGCCGGGATGCTCGCGCGCAACGCCGTCGAGAAAGGCCTGACCGTCCCGCCCTACGTCAAGACATCGCTCGCGCCCGGCAGCCGCGTCGTGACCGAGTACCTCAACGCTGCCGGTCTGCAAGACGACCTCGACGCGCTCGGCTTCTCGCTCGTCGGCTACGGCTGCACGACGTGCATCGGCAACTCCGGCCCGCTCCCGGAGCCCGTCGCCGAGGCGATCAAAGACGGCGATCTCGTCGTGGCCGGCGTGCTCTCGGGCAACCGCAACTTCGAAGGACGCATCCACGCGCTCGTCAAGGCGAACTACCTCGCTTCGCCCCCGCTCGTCGTGGCCTACGCGCTCGCCGGGACGGTCGACATCGACCTCCGCAACGACCCGATCGGGCAGGACCCGGACGGCAACGACGTCTACATGAAGGACCTCTGGCCGAGCGCAGACGAGATCCTCGATGCCATCAACACCCACGTCAAGCCGGAGCAGTTCGCCGAGATGTACGAGGGGATCGAGGACTCGAACCCGAAGTGGAACGAGATGCCGATCTCCGGCGGCGAGCTCTACGAGTGGAGCGAAGAGAGCACCTACATCCAGGAGCCGCCGTTCTTCATGGACGTGACGCCCGAGGTCCCGAGCATCCAGCCGATCGAGGGCGCGAAGCTGCTCGCCAAAGTCGGCGACTCGACGACGACGGACCACATCTCGCCCGCCGGCGCGATCCCGCCGGACGAGCCCGCCGGGCAGTACCTCCAGGGCCACGGCGTCGAGCCGAAGCAGTTCAACTCGTTCGGCTCCCGCCGCGGGAACGACCGCGTGATGACGCGCGGGACGTTCGCCAACATCCGCCTGCGCAACCAGCTCGCGCCCGGCACCGAAGGCGGCTGGACGACCTACTTCCCGACCGGCGAGCAGATGTACATCTACGACGCCGCCCAGCGGTACAAGGACGACGGCACCCCGCTCGTCGTCGTCGCCGGGAATGATTACGGCACCGGCTCCAGCCGCGACTGGGCGGCCAAAGGCACACGCCTGCTGGGCGTCAAGGCCGTGATCGCCGAGAGCTTCGAGCGCATCCACCGCTCCAACCTCGTCGGGATGGGCGTGCTCCCGCTCGTGTTCAAGGGCGACGAGAATCTGGGGACCTTCGGCCTCGACGGGACCGAGACGTTCGCGATCCCCGTCACCGACGACCTCGAACCGACGCAGGACGTCGAGGTGACCGCCACGAAGGACGACGGCGAGGAGGTCACGTTCACCGTCGAGTGCGCGCTGACGACGCCGATCGAGGTGGAGTACTACCGCCACGGCGGCATCCTGAACTACGTCCTCCGCGACTTCCTCAACACGTCGTTGGAGATGGCGTAAGCGCCGGACGGCAACGTACAAAACGGCCGCGTCCTCCGAGGGGCGCGGCCGTTTGTGCGTTCGCTCGGGGCGCTACTGCGTCCGGTCGGGGATCGAGCCCTGCGGGTCGGAGATGACGATCTCGACGCGGCGGTTCTGCTGACGGCCGGCGGGGGTGTCGTTGCTCGCGACGGGGTACTGCTCGCCGAAGCCGACGGTGCGGATGCGCGTGCCCGGGATGCCCTCCGTCGTCAGCGCGGCGCGTACGGCGTCGGCGCGGCGCTGCGAGAGGTCGAGGTTGAAGGCGTCGGAGCCGACGCTGTCGGTGAACCCCTCGATCAGCACGTTCCGCTCGGGGTTCTCGTTGAGGAACGTGACGAGGGCGTCGACGGTGCGGGCGGCGCCGGGCTTGAGCGTGGCCTGCCCCGTGTCGAAGAGCACGTCGCCGAGGGTGAGCACGAGGCCGCGCCGCGTCAGTTCGGCTTCGAGCTCGTTGACCTGGGCGGCGAGTTCGTTCGCGCGGGTGAGGGCGGCCTCGGCTTCGGCGCGCGCGGCCTCAGCGGCGGCCCGCTCGGCTTCGGCGAGGCGCTGGGCGGCCTCGGCCTCGGCGGCGCGCGCCTCGAGGATGACCTGCTGCCGCTCGTTGCGGACCTGCTCGACCTGCCGCTGCGCGTCGTTGAGCTTCGCCCGTTCCTCGGCAATGCGCACCCGTTGCCGGGCGACGTAGGCGTAGTGGGTCACCTCGTCCTGGTCTTCTTTCTCCTCCCACAACGATACCGCGCGGCGGAGGGCCTCCTGTGCTTCTTGCAGCGCGACGGGCGCATTCTGGGCGATCTCCGGATCGTTCGACGCGGCGGCGTACGCCTCGCGGGCTTCGGTGAGGGTGGCGTTCGCGCGGGGCGGGCCGCCGCACCCGGCGATGAGGAGGCAGAGGAGGAGAGCGAGGGGCGGAAAGAAACGGTTCATGGCAGTGAAGGGGAAGGGCGAGAGGGGGGAGGCTGGGGCGGGCAACTGGATCGGGTCACTGGCCGGCGCGGCGGCTCCGCTCGATCTCTTCGCGGAGGACGCGGACGCTCTCGCGGAGTTCGTCCACCGCGGCTTGGGCGTTCGCGGCGCGGGCCATCGCCGCAGCGAGCTCGGCGTCCACGGCCGCCTCTTCGGCCAAGAACTGTGCCCGCTGCATATCGTCGTTAGCGGCTGCGGCCTCCGCTTGCTGGAGCTTTTGGCGCGCGTTGCGGAGGAGGAGCGGGGCGGACTCCGCCGCGCCGGCCTGGTCGGCCTCGGCGATCGCCGAGCGAGGAGCGGAGAGGTCCGGCGGGGGGAGCTTCGATCCGGCGCAGCCGGTGGCGAGGAGGAGCAGGCACGACAGGGTGGGGATGAGGGAACGCATGGCAGGCCTCGAAGCGAGAGATGGGGAGGGACACGAGATTGGTGACCGGTACGCCGGAAGGTAGGGCGAGGAGGCTGCCGATGCACGGCGCACGGGGCGGATGGCCCCTCACGATCCGCCTCCCGCCCCTCCGATCAAACCGCGCAGCGTGTCCTCGTCCACCCGGTGCCCCCCGCGGAAGCCGACCGCCTCGCAGGCGATGCCGTGCTCGTCGAGCGCCTGCGTTTGCGCGGCGATGCGTTCCGGCGTGGCGTACTCGTCGCCGTCGCCCGTGACGAGGGTGAGCCGGGCCTGCTTCAGCCAACCGGCGTGCGTGCCGAGGTCGAGGTCGTGGGGGAGGGCGGAGCCCCAGAGGATCAGCCGCTCGGCCGGCGGCCTGCCCAGCATCGGGCTGTGCGCGAGCCAGCGCGTGACCGTCGCGCCGCCCTGCGAGAAGCCGAAGGCGGTGAGCCGGGCGCGGACCGTGCCCGCCCGCGTCAGCACGTCGGCGTAGACCGCGTCGAGAAAACGGACGTAGTCGTCGATCTCGGCCTCGCGCATCGCCCGCGTCATCCACGACGCGCCGACGCGGTGGTGCGCGCCCGCGTCGTTCTCCAGGTAGAACCGCGACAGTCCCTCGGGCGCGACGATGAGCCGGCGCGGCGACTCGACGGCGCGGAAGGGGCGGAGGAAAAAGGGGGCGAGCTGCCCGTAGCCGTGGCACGCCAGCCACACCTCGTCGATAGGGCCGGAGGGATCGCCGAGGAGGGCGTACCGGGCGGTACGGTAGACGGGGAGGGTGTATTCACGCATGGGCATCGAAAATAAAGAAGGCGCCGGACCACGTTCGGTCCGGCGCCCCGAGTGGTGCTCGGCGACTGGCCTCAAGTCATCGTCACCGTCGCCGCGTCGGGCTCGTAGTTCACCACGCTCGCGGTGGGGGAGCGGAAGAGCCCGCGCTGGTTGATGTGGCCGATGTAGCGGCCGAGCAGGTCGACCTTCCTCCGGGCCGTGTTCCACGACGTCTCGCTCCCGTCCTCGTGCAGGAGGCGGAGCCGCTCGGCGTCGCGGAAGACGCGGCCGACGGCGAGCGTGCCCTTGTAGAGTGCAGCCGCCATCTCGCCCTCGTTCACCTCCGCGTCCTGGAGCAGGAGGTAGCCGCCGCGGTCGAGGTCTACGCCGCGGGCCTCCTGGTCCGCGAGCTCCACGGCGAACGTCTCGTCGAGCTCGGGGAAGAGGTCTTTCAGCGTGATCTCGTTGATGCTGAGGCTGATCTCGTAGGTGCCGCCCTCGATCGTCCCCTGCACGGGGAAGCCGGTGGAAGGGAGCCCGCGGCGCTGCCCGATGAGGCGGTAGCCGTTGTGGTCGCGCGTGAGGTAGCCCTTCTTGGCGAGCGCCTGCAGGTTCTGCGTCACCGAGTTCGGCGAGCGGTAGCCGAAGTGGTCGACGATCTCGCGGTACGTGGGCCAGACCTTCTGCCTCCGCACGTGCTCGGCGAGGAACTGCAGGAAGGAGTGCTGCTTCGACGTCAACTGCTTACGACTCATGGGCGCTAGGCGATAAGGGTTCGGAATCACTCGCTTTAGGGACGGCGAACATACGGCGCATACACATAATGTGTCAACTTTAACAACCAGTATGCGGTGGAAAAGGTCGATCCTCGCACATAATGGATAGCCCTGAGCCCGTCCGGGGGCGTCCTCTACCCCTGCACGGAAGCCGTTTCGACCGGGGCTGCCTGCTCATCGCCCGAGGCGGCGACGTCGAACCGGAGGCGGACCTCCTCTTGGATCAGGTCGTCGGGCTTGCCGGGGTACGACAGCCCCCAGCGGCTCCGCTCGATCAAGAAGTCGGCGTCGGCTTCGACGGCGCCCTCAGTGACGGCGATGCGGGCGGGGAAGGTGATCCGGTTCGCCTGGCCGCGCATCGTGAGCACGCCGCTGACGCGGTGGGTGGCTTCGGCCCACTCGACGCTGTCGGCCGGGGCGATCGGCTCGAACGCGTCGGCGCGGAACGTGGCTTCGGGGTAGGTCTCGACCTCGAAGAAGTCCCCGCTCTTGAGGTGGCCCGTGAGGCGGTCGTTGTCGCTCCAGATGGAGGTGGCGTCGATCGTGAGCTCGACGCCGGTGACGGTGTCGCCGTCGCGGTACACCGCGCCGTCGAACACGCGGAAGCCGCCGTCGTGGGTGCCCGTGACTTTGGCGCCGAGCCAGGTGATCTCGCTGCGACTGGTGTCGATGGCGAGGGCGGTGCCGGAGAAGGCCTCGGCGGGCGCGTCGGCGTCCGCGGCTTCGACCGTGGCGCGCGGGGCGTCGCCGACGTCGCCGCAGGCGGCGAGCGTGACGAGTAGGGCGAGCGAGAGGAGGGGGAGGAGTCGGTTCATGGGGGGTGGAAAGCCGGGGGGTTGGAGGAAAGCGTACGGTACGCGTGTTCGGGGCGCCAAACACTTGTCGCAACAAGCATGTTCCCGAATCGCCTGAATCGCCCGAATCGCCTGAATCGCCCGAATCGCCTGAATCGCCCGGAGCGTGCGCGGGCGGACTACGCTGCGTCCGCGTTGGCTCCGGCGGTCAGCCCCTCGGCGGCGCTTCGAGCTGGGCGGCGACCTTGCTCACGCGGTGGGGGTAGGCGTCCTCGGTGTGGTAGCGGAGGAAGGCGTCCACGAGCCGGCCGACCTCGGCGCGGAGGTCGGCCCCGCCGGGCGCGGGGGAGCCGTCGAGGGCGAGTCGCATCACGGCGTCGAGGTCGGCGCGGGCGAAGATGGCGAAGGCGCGGAGGGCGGCGCGGCTCGCGCGGACGCCCGCTTTCGGCACGGCGAGGCCGGGGAGCACGGCCCCCGTGTCGAGGGCGAGCACGCCGCCGTCGTCGCCGAGCGCGAGCACGGCCTCGCGGTCGATGTCCGGCGAGAAGCCGAGCACGGTGGCGAGGCGGAGCTGGAAGTAGGGCAGCACGTTCCCCACGCGCTCGTCGGCGGCGTCGAGCCGGAGGAGCGACTGGACGAGCAGGGTGAACAGGAGGACGTTCTGCTCCTCGTCGTGGGAGAGCACGCGGGCGAGCTCGACCATGCGGAGCCCGGCGGTGATCTTCGCCATGTCGGCCCGGACGCCGTGGAGGACCTGGACGTGCGTCGCCTCCTTCAGCGTTTGCAGGCCCCGCTGCGGTTTGTAGTAATAGACCACCTGCACGTACGCCATCGGCTGGAGCGACGAGCCGAACCGGCTCTTGGGCCGCCGCGCGCCCTTCGCCATCACGGTGATCTGCCCGTGGCGCCGCGTGTAGAGCGTGACGATCTGGCTGGTCTCGCCGTACTCGATGGCGCGGAGCACGACGGCGTCGGAGCGAACGATCATGGGGAGGCGGTGCGGAGGGAGGGGGGCAACGTACGGCATCGGGGTGCCAACGCCGTGTCAACGCGTCGGGGCGGCAACGGACCGCGCGGAGGCGGGGTGCCCGCTCACGCGGTGAAGGTTACGTGGATCGCATCGCGCTGTCTAGAAAAAACAGACCCCTCCACGCCGCCAAGCCTTCCGCCGATGCACCGCCTCTACGCCCTCCAGCAACGCCTCGCCATCACCTCTGCCGAAGCCTCCGCGCTCGTGTTCGTGAGCGCGCTCCTGCTCGCCGGCTTCTGCGTGCGCTACGTGCAGGGGCAGTCCGTCCCGCACTCGGCCGCCGACTACGCCGAACTGCACGCGGCCTTCGAGGAGCGGTCGGAAGCGCTCCACGCTTCTGGCGCGACGGTCGCCCCGGCGGCGGAATCGGAAGCGGATGGGCCGGTACGGGTGGCGATCGGCGAGCCGCCTCCGCCGCGACGTGCGGCCGCGGCGGGGCCGGTGCGGATGGACCTCAACACGGCCTCGGCGCGGACGCTGCAGCGGCTGCCCGGCATCGGCCCGGCGATCTCGGCGCGCATCGTGGACTACCGGGAGGCGCACGGCGGATTCCGCCACCCGCGCGAGGTCGTCCGGGTCAAAGGCATCGGGCCGAAGACGTACGAGAAGATGGCGCCGTACCTCTTCGTCGAAGGGGCGGAAGATGGCGCGGACGGCGAGTAGCATCCGTCGGGGTCAGGGCGTCTCGCGCTCGCCGGGAGGCGTTCGCTCGTCTGCGTCGTCCGGCAGCTCGGGGGTCCCGGTGGCGTGGCCGTCGCCGCGTCGCTGCTGGCGGCGGGCGATCTGCTTCGGCGTCCACGACCGGCTGGCCTCTTCCTCGCGGTTGATGAACCGGTAAACGGGATAGAGGAGGAGGAAGGCCAGCAGGAGGAACCCGACGATGGATCCGAGGATGACCCAATAGGCGTTGTCGAACTGGCTGGGGTCCATGGTGCCGAGAGCAGGGGGGGCGTGTTGACAGGCTCACACGCGCCGCCTCGAAAGAGGTTCGACGCCTCAGACCGATGGGCCGCGGTACCTTTAGTATCGTAGTCATTTGCTCGTGAACCCTACCCCCCGCTCATGTCGCCATCGCTCCGGGTCTCGACCCTCCGGGACGAGTCCCTGCGCTCAAGGCGACGTGAGCTGTCCCCCTGATTCAGGGGGACAGTCGCGCGAAGCCTGAGGGCGTAGCCCGATGCGAGCGCGACGGGGGGTGCGGCTCACGAACACCCGTCCACTGCTTTAGAGCAGCGGTCGATATCGTGGCGGGCAGGGCGTGGGGGCCACCGTCGCAGGGCGCAGCGCGCTACGCCCCGGCGGTCGCTCCGGGGGTACGCCGGCGATGCGGGCGGCGGGCGTGCTTCCCGCTACCCGCCTGTCGGTCGCTCTAGGCCCTCCGTCTCCTCCGTCTCCTCTGCCCCCTCTGTCCCCTCCTTCCAGTCCTGCGCTCGCGATGGCTCCTCCCGACCGCCTCACCGTCCGCGTGGTCGATGTCTACCCCTACCGACGAACCGGCGAGTCCGAGTTCCTACTGCTGCGGCGCGCGGCGGGCGTCCCGTACGCTGGGCAGTGGCGGATGGTGGGCGGCAAGATCGAAGACGGTGAGACGGCGTGGCAGGCGGCGCTTCGGGAATTGCGTGAGGAGACCGGCCGGCGGCCCGTCCGCGCGTGGACCGTCCCGAGCGTCAACGCGTTTTACGAGTGGCAGACCGACCGCCTGAACCTCATCCCCGCGTTCGCCGCCGAGCTCGACGGCTCCCCCGCCGCCGGCGGGGCCGATCCCACGCTCGACGCGGAGCACGACGCGTTCGTCTGGCTCCCGGCCGAGGCTGCCGCCGCGCGCCTCCGCTGGCCCGAGCAGCGCCGGTTGCTCCGCCTCATCGACGCCCTTCTGCGCGACGCCCTTCCTCCCGAACTCACCCTGCCCCTCGACCCATGAACGTCCTCGTCATCAACTGCGGCTCCTCCTCTCTCAAGTTCGACGTCATCGACGGCGAGACGCACGGCACGCTCGCCGAGGGCGTCGTCGAGCGGATCGGCGCGGTGTCGTCGCTCGCCTCGATCCGGGTCGGGGACGGGAAGAAGCAGCGGCGGGCGCTCCAGGCCGCCGACCACGGCGAGGCGCTCCGCTTCGTCATGAAGGCGCTCTTCGAGGGCGACGACCGGCTCGACGTGGAGGTCGAGGCGGTGGGGCACCGCGTGGTCCACGGCGGCGAGGAGTTCGCCGACGCCGTGCTCATCGACGAGGCGGTGATCGAGGCGATCCGCGACGCGTTCGACCTCGCCCCCCTCCACAACCCCGCCAACCTCCTCGGCATCAAGGCGGCGCAGGCCGCCCTCCCCGACGTGCCACACGTCGCCGTCTTCGACACGGCGTTCCACCAGACGCTCCCCGAGCACGCCTACCTCTACGCGATCCCGAACCGGCTCT
>CAYTJT010000127.1:0-9113 GCA_964438105.1 uncultured Rhodothermales bacterium
ACGCGGGCCGCCCGAGCCCCATGAACAGGTTCAGCGACGACTGCGAGAACGGCCGGCGCCCGGCGAGGTACTCCCCGTCGAACAGCTTGCGCTCCTCTAGCACCGCGAGGTCGAGCACGCGGTCCCCGATCGCCACCCCGACCCGCGCCGCGCCGCCGATCTTCCGCTTGAACACACCGAACGGGAGGTTCTGAATCGGGAAATGCGAGTCGGGGGCGACCTCGACGAAGGAGCGGAGGGCGGGGTCGTTGGTGGGGTTCATCGGGAAGGGGGTGGAGGGCGAGGAGGGGATGAGAGGGGTGGAGGGAGAGGAAAAGATGGGGAGCATGAGAAGGGTCGAGAGACGCATCCCTCCTCTCCCTCCCTTCCCTCCTTTCCGCTGCGAATCGGCTAGAGCAACCCGGCGGCGCGGAGGTCCTCGCGCGGCTCGTCGAACGAGCAGCTCCCGTACGACGTGGCGAACGTGTCGCGGGCGTGGGCGACCTGGGTGGCGGAGATGCGGAGGTCCTGGAACGCGAACCCGTTCGCGTCGAACGTAAACGCGCCGATGGACTCGGCGCGGAGCACCTGCCGGATGGCGGCCTCGCTGAGGTCGAGCGCGTGGGCGAGCACGCCGGCCCCGAACACGTTTAAGAATCCGTGCATCATCGCCCCGACGGTGGGGTCGTAACGCCGGACGGGGTGGTGCAGGCCGGCCGTCGCTTTGAACGCGACGCCGGCGTCTCGGCACGTCGCGATCACGAAGGCGACCTGCTCGGGCGTCGGGAACGCGTCGGGGGTGACGCCGCCGCAGCGGACTTTGTAGCCGAACGCCGGCCCGCCCTCGGCGTCGTGCCGGGCGAGCGCGGCGACGGCCCCGCGCACCGTGCTCCGCCAGTCGCCGACGAAGGCGGCCTCGACGTGCAGCCGCTCGAGCGAGGCGTCGGACGCCGCGAGGGCGTCGTTGACGTGGAGCAGCAGCTCGGCGACGGCGTCGTCCCCCGCCTCGGTGACGGCGTCGGGGAAGCGGACCTCGAACAGATCGGCGCGGACGCGCCCCCCGTGCGCCGCCTCGAAAGCCGCGACGTGGTCGAGGTCGGCTCGGAAGGCGTGGCGGAACGCCTCGGCGTCGCTGCCCCCGGAGCCGAGCACGGAGACGGGGAACGGTTGGTCGGAACCGAAGAGGTCGGCGTAGTCCGCGAGGTCGGCGAGGCGCGGTGCCGGGCAGATGAACCGGCTCAGCATCCACGCGTCCGGGCTCTGCCGGTAGGCGGCGTAGCTGGGCACGGCCTCCTCCAAGGGGAGCCGGGCCGGGGGAAAGAGCCCCGCGTAGTCGATCAGGGCTGTGAGGAACGCGCGGAGCCCGGCCGGCGCGGCCGGGCGCGAGGAAGACCGCGCGGGAGAGGAGGTGGCGGAGGGGCGAATCATGAGCTCGAAAGGACGCGGTGAGGGCGGGCGGAGGACACGCCTCTACGGGGACGACGTTCCTCCACCGGGTGACGCCTCTCGCCCGCTAGCAGCGGCCGGCCCGGCGGATGAGGATGCCGGGGTTGTGGCTCCACAAAGATAGTGTTAGCTTGTAATCCCGAACGGAAGTGGCCCGCTTAATCGCAGCCAGACCCCGCTTTCCGCACGCCTGACGACCTCGGGCCGGAAGAGCTGCCCCTCTCATTCCGCGCCCCTCGTCCCCTCCAGCAACCACCCTCCGCCTGACAGAGCCCATGAACTCCACGCGCCTTTCTGCTCGCCTGCCTCTCCTGGTCGGTCTCCTCACCCTCACCCTCTTCGTCGCCGGCGCCGACAGCTGCGGCAGCGACCCGAACGTGACCGGGGCCCGCCTGGAGATGCAGAACGAGGACTACGACCGCGTCCTCGAACTCACGGCCGCCGCCATCGAAGCGAACCCCGACAACGAGGAGGCCTACTTCATCCGCGGCGAGGCCTACCGCATGAAGGCGGAGAACACGGAGAGCGCCGAAGCGCGCGCCGAGCTGCTCACTGAGATGACGCAGGCCTACGAGCGCTCGCTCGAGCTCGGCCACGACCCCGCCGAGATCACGAACCGCCTCCAGGTGGCCTGGGGCTTCGAGATGAACCGGGGCGCCAGCGCCTTCCGCCGCGCCGCCGACGACCCGACCGCCTACGACGACGCCGCCGCCTCGTTCGGGAACGCCGTCGTGATCCAGCCGGACTCCTCGGCGGGCTACCTCAACCAGGGGCTCGCCTACCTCGCCGCCGGCCAGTCCGCCGAGGCCGCCGAGCCGCTCCAGATGGCCATCGACAAGGGCGCCGAGAGCGCCGAGGCCTACATCTACCTCGGCCGGATCTACCTCTCCTCCGAAGACCGCGCCGACGACGCCCTCACCGTGCTCGAGCAGGGCCGCGAGCTGTTCCCCGACAACGAGGAGCTCCAGACCGAACTCCTCAACGCCTACGTCCGCGCCGGCCAGACCGAGCGCGCCATCGAAGCCTACGAGACCCGGATCGCGGCGGAGCCCGACAACCCGCTCTACCGCTACAACTACGGCTCGCTCCTCCTCCAAGCCGAACGCTACGACGAGTCCATCGAGCAGCTCGTGCAGGCCACCGACCTCGACTCGCAAAACGCGAACGCGTACTACAACCTCGGTGCCGCCTACCAGAACAAGGCCGCCAGCTACAACGCGCGCATCGCCGAGCTCGAGGACGCAGACGCCTCGCCGGCCGAGGTGCAGGCCGCCATCACAGAGCGCGGCGAGCTCCTCAACGAGGCCCTCCCGAGTCTCGTCCGCGCCCGCGAGCTCAGCGAGGCCGGCGGCGAGGACGCCGCGCCGATCTGCCAGGCCCTCTTCCAGGTCTACGCCTCCCTCGGCATGGACGACGAGGCGCAGGAAGCCGCCGAGTGCGCCGGGCTCGATCTCAACTGACCCCTCCTCTCGTGTGTGAACGGGGGCGCGGTACGCTGCGCCCCCGTTTTTCATTCGCCTCCGCGCCTCTCCGTTCGTCTCCGCGCCTCTCCGCCCCCCACGCCGCCCCGCTCTCTATGCCTACGACCGACGACCACGCCATGAATGGCGCCGCGACCGAACAGCTCGGGTTCGGCACGCGCGCGATCCACGCGGGGCAGCGACCCGACCCGACGACCGGGGCCATCATGACCCCGGTCTACCTGACCTCGACGTACGTGCAGTCCGCGCCGGGCGAGCACCTCGGGCACGAGTACGCCCGCGTCTCGAACCCGACGCGCTCCGCGCTCGAGGCCAACCTCGCCGCGCTCGAAGGCGCCGCCGAGGGGATCTGCTTCGCCTCCGGGCTCGCCGCCGTCGACGCGATCCTCAAGCGGCTCCGCCCCGGCGACCACATCGTCGCCTCGAACGACCTCTACGGCGGGACGTACCGGCTGATGCGGCAGGTCTTCGAGCCGTTCGGACTCGTCTTCGATTTCGTGGACATGACGGACCTCGACGCCGTCGACGCCGCGATCACCGACGAGACGAGGCTGGTCTGGGCCGAGACGCCGACGAACCCGCTCCTCAACGTCGTCGACATCGCGGCCATCGCCGAACGCGTCGACGCGCACGGCACGGCGTCGCTCGTCGTCGACAACACGTTCGCCTCGCCCTACCTCCAGCAGCCCCTCGCCCTCGGCGCCGACCTCGTCGTCCACTCCACGACGAAGTACCTCGGCGGGCACTCCGACGTGATCGGCGGGGCCGTGCTCACGAGCGACGCGGGCTGGACCGAGCACCTCCGCTTCCAGATCAAAGCCGTCGGCGCCGCGCCCGGGCCCCTCGACTGCTTCCTCGTCCTCCGCGCGACGAAGACGCTCCACCTCCGCATGCAGCGCCACTGCGAGAACGCCCGCGCGATTGCCGACTTCCTCGACGGCCACCCGAAGGTCGGCCACGTCCGCTTCCCCGGCCTCGCCTCGCACCCGGGGCACGACATCGCGCAGCGGCAGATGAGCGACTTCGGCGGGATGGTGTCGTTCGTCCTCGCCGACGACGCCTACGAGAAGGCCGTCGACCTGATGCAGGCGACGCGCGTGTTCGCCCTCGCCGAGAGCCTCGGCGGCGTCGAGAGCCTGATCAGCCACCCCGCCTCGATGACGCACGCCTCGATCCCGGCCGAGGAGCGGCAGGCGGCCGGGCTGTCCGACTCGCTCATCCGGCTCTCCGTCGGGGTCGAGGACCTCGACGACCTGCTAAACGACCTCGGCCGGGCACTTCGCGCCGTCTGAGCGGTACCCGGTACCACTGTTTTCGCTTTTCTCTTCGACCCTGCATGGAAAAGGCTACCGCCAAAGAACGCGTCAACCGCACCGCCGTCGCTCGCTTCGAGCAGTGGGCGCTGCCCCGGATGGCCCGACGCCTGCCGGACGCGGTGACGCCGGACACCCTCACCGTGATCGGGCTCGTCGCGGCGGTCGTGATCGCCGCGTCGTACGTCCTCACGCAGTACAGCCTGGCGTGGCTCTGGCTCGCCTCGGCGGGCTTCGTCGTCCACTGGTGGGGCGACTCGCTCGACGGCACGCTCGCGCGCGTGCGCGACATCCGCCGCGAGCGCTACGGGTTTTACGTCGACCACCAGAGCGATGCCGTCTCGACGCTGATCATCTTCCTCGGCCTGGGCTTCTCCCCGCTGATGGACCTCTCGATCGCGCTCTTCCTCATCGTCGGGTACTACCTGATGATGATCCTCGTCAACCTCGTCACGATCGCGCGCGACGTGTTCAAGATCTCGTTCGGCGGGTTCGGGCCGACGGAGAGCCGCATTGCGATGATCGGGGCGAACACGCTCGTGTTCTTCCTCGGCAACCCGACCGTCGCCGTCGCGGGCTACGAGGGCACGCTGTTCAACTTCATCGGCATCGCGGGGACGGCGATCCTGTTCGCGACCTACGCCGTGGTCGGGCTGAAAGAGCGCGCGACGCTCGCCGTGCTCGACCCGCCGCCGCCGCGCCGCCCGCCCGTCGAGGCCCGCCGGGGCTCGGAGGAGCAGCCTCGCGTGGCAACGACCGAAGCGGTGCAAGAGAAGGAACCGGCCGGGTCGCGGTAGTCCTCTACCCGGTCACGACCCGCACGGCATCGCCCACGGTGAGCGTCCCGCCGCGGAGGACGCGGGCGTAGAGCCGGCTCCACCCCGGGTGCCGCTCCTGGCTGATCCGCTTGAAGTGCCCCTCGTCGAAGTACGCCTCGATCGTGCGGCAGGGCGTCGTGTAGCTCGCGATCTCCAGCCGCACCTCGCCGCCGAGATCGAGCACGGTGCCCGGCGCGAGCGCGCTCCAGTCGAGCCCGGCGACGGTGACGTTCTCCCCCGCCGCGCCCGGAAAGACGGGGTGCCCCTCCTCTTGCAGCGCGAGGATCCGCTCCAGCGACCACAGGCACACCGCCCGCTCCGGCCCGCCGTGGACCTTGGGGTGGTTGACGCCGTCGCCGTCGAGCCCGTTCGTGCGGACGGTGACCGACTGCACCGCGAGCTTCGGCACGCCGCCCGGCGAGGTGCTGAGTTGGAAAATGCGCGCGCTCATCGTTACAGCCTCGTCTCGAGGCCGACGAACACCTCGACGGCGCGGAGCGTGTTGCGGGCGTAGGGCGCCGTGAAGGCCTGCACGCTGAACGCCGTCTGGCCGAACACGGTGAACGCCGCGCCCAGCCCGGTCCGCAGGAAGCGCTGCTGCGGGAACGCCTCCGGCTGCACGCCGAGTGCCGCGTCGATGGGCTCGGGCGTGTCCACCGACCAGACCAGATCGACCAGGCCCTGCACGAGGAGGCGGTCGAAGAGGGTGTAGCCCCCTTCGAGGTTGAGCAGCACCTCGTCGCTGTACTCCACCTCGCCGCCGCCGCCTTCGATGCAGACCGTCTCCGCGTTGTCGGGCTGCGACGCAGGGCAGTCGACGACGCGCGAGAAGTCGAACACCGACGTCCGGGCTCGGTACCCGATGCCCGCCTGTGCGTACGCGGGGATCGGCCAGAAACTCCGTCCGTAGGCGACGACGAGTTGCGCGTCCACCTGCCCCGGCCCGACCGTCGGCGCGAAGTTGCGGCGGTACCCGAGTGGGATGACGAGCGCGACGTTCGCCGCGAGCGCCGAGCGGTCGTCGAGTGAGAGTGCATCGTCCAACCCGACCCGGAGTCCGAGGACTGCCGAGCCCAGGTCCGACGCCTGCCGCTCGACGGGTTCGTTGAACCCGCCGTCGGTGACGAACAACCGCTTGTACGGCAGCGACCCGAACAGCGACAGGCTCTCGGCCAGCCCGACCTCGCCGTAGAGGTAGCGGCTGCGGTCGCGGAACGGCGCGTCATCGACGTTGGGATCGTACGGGACGACCTCGCCCTCGGCGTCGTAGCGCTCGGACGCGTTCGCGAAACCCTGCGTGAGCTTCAGGTAGACCTCCCCCGGCGCGAGCGTCCACGCCTGCGCGTGCGCAAGAGCCGGGCAGCAGAAGAGGGCGAGCAGGGCGACGGTCCAGAGCGGCATAGCGAGGCGGCGATAAAAAGGTTGGCGGCCCCAAGATCGTCGCTCGGTCGCACTCGCACAAGGCCTATCCGCCGCCCGCCGCGTTGAGGTCCCAGCGGTACTCGAATCGGACACCGGGCTGCGCTTTGATCTCCGCCGCCGAGCGTCCCTCGAACAGCGCCCGCAGCCGGTCCGCGTCCGGCCGATCGGCGCTCAAGAAGCCGAGCAGGTAGTCACCCGCCGGCTCGCCCGCGCCGTCGAAGTCGCTCCCGAACCAGTCGAGCAGGCTCGACAGCACGGCCGTGTCGCCGTCGAAGCGGAAGTGGCGCGGGCCGTTCACGAAGTCGCGCATCGCGCGGTCGAGTTCGGCGTCGACGTTCGCGGCGGTGAAGGCCCGGCTGCGCAGGCGGGGGCACGAGATCGCCCCGCAGTTGAGCCCGACGTGGATGCGCGGGTCGAGCACGCCGGGGTGGAGCGCGGCGAAGGCGTCGTCCTGCCGCCGGATGATGCCGTGCTCGATCTGGTCGAGCGTGAGGTCACGTCTGGCGACGCGTAGCGGCGTCTCGAAGACCACTTCGAACCCGGCCCCTCCGATGTCGCGCGGCGTGCCGAGGCCGAGCACGCGCTCGATCATCTTCGCGTTGTACGCGTTCATCCAGAACGCCAGCTTCTCGGCGTCCGTCGCCAGCGTGCCCGCGTCGAACGTCTCGATCGCGTCGATCACCGCGTCGAAGTCGTCGCGCAGCGGTCCCGCTGTCTGCAAGCGGTCGTAGCGGACGAGCCCGTCGTCGGTGACGACGCGGCTCAGAACCTCCGACCACGTGGTTTCGTACGGCGCCTCCTCGTTCGCTGCAACGGCAGGCGGTTCGCTCGCGCTGAACCCGAGCCCAGCGAACAAGAAGAGCAGCACGGGGAGCATGGCGAGGCGGGGTCAGCGTGGCGAGGGTCGGCGGCGTGACCGCTCGGCGACTACTCGGTCGTCGCGGCCATGCCGGTCAGCCGGAGCGACTTCACGGGCTGCGCCTCGTCGTCGGTCGTGAGCACGATCGCGTAGTCGAACGCGCCGGCGGCGGCACCGACGGGGATCGTCGCACGGACGTCCACGAGGTCGTCGGCGAACAGCGGCGTGGTCGGGGCCTCGATCTCCAGCCCCTCAGGGTAGGTTTTCACCTCGGTGATGCGGATCGGCTTGCGGCCGGTGTGCTGCATCTGGAACACGTGCGACACGGCTCGGTCCACCGATACGGTGCCGAAGTCGTGGGCGTCTCGGTCGAAGAGCAGGTTGCCCTGCGCCACGCCCGACGCGAGGGCTTTCGGCTTCACGTCGCCCACGATGTAGAGCGTCTCGTCGACCGTCTCGCCGGCCGTCTCGGCCGTGACGCGGATCGACCTGCGGAAGGGCCCGGGCCGGCCGTTCGAGTCGTAGACGACGACGACCTCGCCCGAGCTGCCGGGCGCGATGGGCTCGGCCGTGAACGACGGCGCGGTGCAGCCGCACGACGGGCGGACGGCGCGGATCGTGAGCGGCGCGCGGCCGTCGTTCGTCAGGACGAACGTGTGCTGGGGCTGGGCGCCCTCCTCCACCTCGCCGAAGTCGTGCGTGGTGCCGACGAAGGAGAGCTGCGCCGAGGCGGGCGCGGCGAAGAGCAGAGCGAGCAGGGGGAGGGTGAGCGTGCGCATCGGGATCGGAGTCAAGACGAAGGGAGCGGAGCGAGTATACAAAGATCGGGGGCGGCGAGAGATCCCGCCGCCCCCGATCTGCACGTCTGAAGTGCGCGATTAGTACGCGAGCACGGCGCGCGCGCCTTCGAGCACGTCCGCGTCCTGGGGCAGCACGGCGCGTTCGAGCGGATCGGCGAAGGGGATGTACGTGAACGCCCCGGCGACGCGCTTCACGGGCGCGTCGAGATGCTCGAACGTCCGGTCGGCGACGAGGGCGGCGATCTCTGCCCCGAAGCCGACGAACTCGTGGTCCTCGTAGAGCACGAGCGCGCGGTTCGTCTTCTCGACCGACGCGAGGATCGCCTCGGTGTCGAGCGGCACCATCGAGCGGAGGTCGATGACCTCGACGCTCTTGCCCTCCTTCTCGAGGGCTTTCGCCGCGTTGAGCGCTTTGTAGACCATCGCGCCGTACGTCACGATCGTGAGGTCCTCGCCCTCACGCACCACGCGGGCCCGGCCGAACGGGACGAGGTAGTCGGCGTCGGGCTCGGGGCTGCGCGCGGGGCCCTGCCGGTAGAGCGACTTGTGCTCGAGGAAGATCACCGGATCGTTCATCCGAATCGCCGTCTTGAGGAGGCCCTTCGCGTCGGCCGCGTTCGACGGCATCGCGACCTTGAGCCCGGGGAAGTGGGCGAAGATCGACTCGACGTTCTGGCTGTGGCAGAGGCCGCCGTGGATGTAGCCGCCGCACGGGACGCGGATCACGACGGGCGCTTCCCAGTCGTTGTTCGAGCGGTAGCGCAGCGGCGCGAGCTGGTTGCGGATGGCCTGCATCGCGGGCCAGATGTAGTCGGCGAACTGGATCTCGACGACGGGGCGGTAGCCGGCCGCCGCGAGCCCGACGGCGCTCCCGACGATGGAGTGCTCGGCGAGGGGCGAGTTGAAGCAGCGGTCGGCGCCGTGCTTCGCGGTCAGCCCGCGCGTGGCGGTGAACACGCCGCCCTTGCCGCCGCCGACGTCCTCGCCGTAGACGA
>CAYTJT010000128.1:0-9085 GCA_964438105.1 uncultured Rhodothermales bacterium
GCCGGTTCAGCAACGATTCCCCGAAGCGGCGGAGCGCGCCGGGCAGCACGGCGACGAGCGCGCCCGAGAGCAGGATCGACGCGACGAGCGTGACGAGGACCGTCAGCTTGAAGAATTGCAGCTTCGCCACGAGCGTCACCGGCACGACCTCGACGAAGACGACGGCGACGGCGCACAGGAGGGCGATGCACACGGCGCCGATTGCGAGGGTCCCGCCGTGACGAAGTCTCTCTCGTCGCCGCAGCCACCCGCCCGCCGCGATCCCGAGCGCGACGACGGGCCAGAACCGGAGATGCGCCTCCGCGCCGAACGTCGAGGCGAGGTGGTGGAAGGGGTTGCGGAACACGGCGTGGATGTAGAACGGCGACGGCGTCGCCTCCATCGGCACCGGCGCGGCGAACTGGTCGAGCACGACGGGCACGAGGATGGGCAGGCTCACGAGCACGAACGCCCCGCCGAAGCGGACGAGGTCGGCGGCGTCGCGCCGCAGCTTGTCGCCGTGCACCTCCGCCGTCAGCCCCGCTCGCACGAGCCCGGCGACGCCGAGCACGAGCGCCGTCTGCCCCCCGGCGAGCAGGTGGAACCACGACGCGGCGCCGAGCAGCGCGCCGGCCCCGAGCCATCGGCGCTGCAGGAACAGCGTGACCGCGGGCACCGCGAGCGCCCACGCCACGCCCTCCGGCACGAGCGCGTCGTACGCGACCGAGTTCGCCCCGAGCGTCCACTTCACCGTCACGACGAGCGCGACGAGCACGCCGAGCGCGGCCGCCGCCCGGTCGCGGAGGAGTTCGTACGCGAGGCCGTAGACGCCGTAGCCGAGCGCGACGAACACCCCGCCCCACAGCAGCGCCACCGCGAGCCACGGCGGCAGCACGAGGCTCGGCAGCGCCACCAGCCACAGGAAAAACGTCCGCACGTTGACGCCGCTCGTGACCGTCTGCACCAGCCAGTCCTGCGTGAACAGGGCAGGGTCGAGCAGGTGGAGCAGCGACGGGATCAGCTCGTCCTGGTCACCGGCGCCGTAGCCGTACCCGAAGCGGAGGAGGTGGCCGGTGAGCGCGAGGAGCGCGACCCAGAGCGGCAGCCCCCCGACGGCGCGCCCTTCCGCGGCGGGAATGGCTGCGTACGCGGTGTCCGACGGCGACGGGGGGAGAGCCAAACCAGGGTCGAAAGCGGGGAGGGGGCTACCGCCGCAGCCGGTCGAGCAGGCGCAGTTCGGGGCGGGCGGTGTGACGGGCGCGAAAATACGGAACGAGCGTCGCCCCGAAGCGGCGCTTGAACTCGGCGATCGACGGGGTATTCGCCCCAGCGAAGTCGAACCACGCGACGCCGTCGGCGCGGAGTTGCCCGAGCACGTGCCCGAGGAGGACGGTCATCGCCGGGCCGGGCACGCTCCCGGCGAGCCAGTAGTGCGCCGTCCGCCCGTCCGAGAGCACGAGCAGGCCCGCTTCGGCTCTGCCCTCCCGCCGCGCGACGAACGTGCGGACGAGCCCGACCTCGGCCAACCCGCGCGCGAGCGCCCACGCCGCCGCGGGCTCGACGCCCATCGACTCGCCCTGCCGCGCGTGCGACGCCTCGACGAGCGCGGCGGCCTCCGACGTCCACCCCGCGCCCTCCACGATCTCGAACGCGTCGCGCTCGTTCTTCCACGTCCGCTTCGGGTTCGACGACCAGCCCGACGTGACGGCGCCGGTCGAGAGGTCGATGCGATACGTGTAAGCCGGGGCGACGGCCCACCCGTTCCACTGCAGCGCGCGCGCGTCGTCCAGCGATGGGTGGAGGACGAACTGCGCCTGGTCGAACGCCTCGGCGACGGCTGCGAGGAGCGCGTCGAGCACCGAGCGGTGGTGGTGGATGTCGGTCTCTCTCGGGGGCGCGTCGAGGAGGGGGGTGACGTACTGCACGAGCGGCGGGAGCGCGGCGGCGCGGTACGGCCCCACGCGCTTCTCGAACAGAACGGCCCCGGCGCGCAGCGCGTCGCCCTCCCACACGGCCGCGACCTGGACCGGCAGCCCCAGCGCGGCCTCGACGCGCGCAGCGAAGCGCAGGTCGGAGCAGGCCGTCGCCTGCGGGCTCCCGGCCAGCAGCCGCTCCCACGCCGCGACGATGCCGGGGTCGCCGGGCCGGTGGAACGAGGTGCGGTACGGGAGGTCGTCAGCCATCGCCATAAAATAGCCGGGGCGGCGCATCGCGTGCACCGCCCCGGCGTGAGGGTTCCGCGCGGCGGTTACAGGATGTACTGGCTGAGGTCGCGGTTCTCGACCACCTTGTCCAGCCGGTCCTTGACGTAGGCCTCGTCCACGGTGATCGTGTCCTCCTGCTCGGTCTCGGGGACCTCGAAGAGGATGTGCTCCAGCAGCGTCGTCAGGATCGTGTGGAGGCGGCGCGCGCCGATGTTCTCGACCTCCTCGTTCACGTGCGCGGCGACGCGGGCGATCTCGCGCACGGCCTCGTCGGTGAACTCGATCGTGACGTCCTCGGCGGCGAGGAGCGCCTGGTACTGCTTGAGGAGCGCGTTCTTCGGGACCGTGAGGATCTCGAAGAAGTCGTCCTCGGTGAGGTTGTTGAGCTCGACGCGGATCGGGAAGCGGCCCTGCAGCTCGGGGATGAGATCGCTCGGCTTCGAGACGTGGAACGCGCCCGACGCGATGAAGAGGATGTGGTCGGTCTTAACGGGGCCGTACTTCGTCATCACCGTCGAGCCCTCGACGATGGGGAGGAGGTCGCGCTGCACGCCCTCGCGCGAGACGTCGGGGCCGCCGGCCTGCCGCGAGCCGCCCGCGACCTTGTCGATCTCGTCGACGAAGACGATCCCGGCCTGCTGGACCCGCTCGACGGCCTCCTTCTGCACGGCGTCCATGTCGATCAGCTTCTGCGCCTCTTCCTGCTGGAGAGCCTGCACCGCCTCGGAGACGGTCATCCGGCGCTTTTTCTTCTTCTTCCCGCCGAGGTTGCCGAACATCTCCTGCAGGTTGATCCCCATCTCCTCGAGCCCCATCGGGCCGAACATCTGGAGCGTCTGCCCGCTGCCGTCGCTGGCGACGTCGACCTCGACCTCGCGCTCGTCGAGCTTGCCCTCGCGGAGCATCGTGCGGAAGCGCTCGCGCGTGCGCTCGCGGAGGTCCTCCTCGCTCGCGGGCTCGTCGTCCTCGGTCGGGCGGATCACGAAGCCGGGGCCGTTGAGCAGGCTGCTCTCCTTCTCCTTGCGCGGCTTCGACGGCGGGATGAGCACGTCGAGCACGCGCTCCTCGGCCTGCTGGCGGGCCTTCTCCTGCACGCCCTCGGCCTGCTCGTCCTTGACGAGGCCGATCGCGAGGTCGGTGAGGTCGCGGATGATGGAGTCGACGTCGCGGCCGACGTAGCCGACCTCGGTGAACTTCGTCGCCTCGACCTTGATGAAGGGGGCGCCGGCGAGGCGGGCGAGGCGGCGGGCGATCTCCGTCTTCCCGACGCCCGTCGGGCCGATCATGACGATGTTGTTCGGCATGATCTCCTCGCGCATCTCCTCGGCCGCGTTCATCCGGCGCCAGCGGTTGCGGAGGGCGATGGCGACGCTCTTCTTCGCGTCGTTCTGCCCGATGATGTACTTGTCGAGTTCCGCGACGATCTGGCGCGGGGTGAGTTCGTGGTGCATGGGGTTCAGTCTGGTGCGGCGCGGGGGTGGGGGCCGCCGGGGCGCCGATGAAATGGAGGGCCGATCGCGCGTTGTACGGGGGGGCGGGGCGCGGGTTTATGGAATTCCGACGACGCCCACCCCCCGTTCGGCTCGCGGTCGCTCGCAGGCTCGCTCCCAGCAACGCCGAGCCGTCCCCCTCGCCGAGGGGGACAGCTCTCCGAAGGTGCCCGCAGGGATGAAGCCCTGCGGGCGCGAGGGAAGCAGGGGGCGCCTACTCTTCCTCGGCGGTGACGCCGTCTTCGTACTCCGTATCGTAGCCGTTGACGTAGTCGTCCTCGTCGTAGTCCCCGCGCATCTCGTCCTGCACCTCGCGCACGGCGGGGTGCTCGTCGTTGACGATGAGCACGGTGTAGTCGTAGGGCATGCCCTTGCGGCGCTCCAGCCGGCAGGCGCCGCAGTCTTCGAGGTCGCCGATGAGGCTCTTCGGGTCGTGGTCCTCGATGTCGCCGAGCTCCTCGGAGAGCTTCCTGAGCAGGGGCGTGAGGTAGACCTCGTCGTACTGCCCGAAGTGCTCCTCGATCACGCGCAGCGCCTCGACGTCGATGGGGAAGGGGAGCTCCGTCGGCTCGGCGAACTCGGTCTCGAGCGCGGGCTGGCCGTTCGCGTGGTGGTCCTCCTGCAAGAGCTCGCGGGCGTCGTCGCTCATCAGCGTCTCGGCGTCGACGAAGCGGCCGGCTTCGATGTTCTCGAAGAGGCGGGCCGAGAGGTGCTCGCGGAACGACACCATCACGACCTCGCGCCCGCGGCGCTGGATGGCCTGGACGAGCGGGACGTAGTCGCGGTCGCCCGAGACGAGCACGATCGTGCGGACGTCCTGCCGCTCCTCGATCAGGTCGAGCGCGTCGATGCAGAGCTGGAGGTCGGTCGTGTTGCGGTGCATCGTCGAGGGGACGAAGCACGGGTCGATGCCGAGGAGGTAGAGCGCGCGCTGGACGTGGCGGGCGTGGTCGTCGAGCCCGGAGAAGTCGGCGTAGGCGCGGCCGACCGTCACGGGCAGGGCCTCGTCGGCGAACCGCTCGCGTAGCGCGTCGAGCATGTCGAGGATGTGGTCGCCGGGCGTGTGGTGCCCTTCGAGCCTGTTCTTGAGGTAGTAGTAGAGGTTCTGGTAATCGATCAGAACGGCGGCGCGGGACGTCCCCGGCGCCTGGTGGGTGCCTGGTTGCATGATCTCAGGTGGTGAGCGTGAATAAAACCCGCAAGGCCCCGACCCGTAGACGCGCAGACTGCGAATAGTGGTCAGCCTGCCCCCACGGAGCGCTCGGCCTCGGTGGCGGCCGCCGGCTCCTTCGCGTCGAGCTCGAGGATACTGAGGGTGTGGTTCGTGTAGATGCAGATGTCGGCGGCGATGTGGAGCCCCTCCTCCACGATCTCGCGCGCCGAGAGCCCGTCACTGTGTTTGAGGAGCGCCCGCGTCGCCGCGAGGGCGTAGGGCGCTCCGCTCCCGATCGCGAGGATGTCGTCGTCCGGCTCGATCACGTCGCCGGTGCCGCTGATGAGCAGCAGCCGGTCCGACGCGGCCACGGCGAGGAGCGCTTCCAGCCGGCGGAGGTAGCGGTCCGTCCGCCAGTCCTTGGCGAGCTCGACGGCCGAGCGCGTCGTGTTGCCCCCGTACTTCTGCAGCTTCTCCTCGAAGCGCTCGAAGAGGGTGAACGCGTCGGCCGTGGCCCCGGCGAAGCCGGCGAGGATCGTCCCCCCGAAGAGGGGGCGGACCTTCTGCGCGCTGTGCTTGAGCACGGTGTCCTTCATCGTCGCCTGCCCGTCGGAGCCGAGGGCGACGCGGCCGTTATGGCGGACGCCGAGCACGGTGGTAGCGTGGATGGCCGGCAAGGCCGACGAGCGGTGGTGGGAAGACATTCGCAAGAGACTAAACGATCCGTGAGGCGGCGGCCAGGCTCATCCTGCAGGGTTAGTGGGGCCGCCGTTCGATAAAGATACGATAACCCGCCCGAGTCGTCGTGCGAACGAACAACGCGCGAAACCGCCTTCAGTCTCGGTAGCCGGCCAGCACCTCGACGATGGCGTCCTGCGCCCGCACGACGCGCCGCGACGAGGTGCCGAAGTTGTTGACGAGCAGGGCGAAGGCGAGCGTGCGACCGTCCGCCGCCGCGACGTACCCGCTGAGGTTCTTGGCTCCGGTGACGGTGCCGGTCTTCGCGCGGACGTTGCCGCGGGCCCGGCCCCGCCGCATCCGGCGCTCCAGCGTCCCGTCCTCCCCGCCGACGGCGAGCGAGTTCACGAAGGCGTCGGTCACGGCCGGGTCGGGGTGGATCCACATCGTGCGGAGGAGGGCCGTCGCGTCCTCGGGCGAGACCATGTTGTAGGGCGTCATCCCCGAGCCGTCGCGCAGCCGCATCCGCTCCAGGTCCAGCCCGGCGCGCTCGAAGAGGGGCGCGGCGGCGAGCAGCCCGGCCTCGGCCGAGCCGCAGTCCACGTCGTCGGGGCGGTCCGGCGGGCACCGCTGGGCGCCGAGCGTCTTGAGCAGGTGCTCGGCGTAGAGGTTCTGGCTCTCCTTGTTCGTGAGCGCGGCGAGGTCGGCGAGCGGGCGCGATGTGTGGCTCGCCACGGGCATGAGGCGCGCGTAGTCGGGCTTCTGGCGCCAGTCGTCGATGTCCACGGGGTCGCCGTCGACGTAGACCCCCTCGGCGCGGAGCGTGCCGCGGAGGACGTGCGCGAAGTAGCGCGTGGGGTTGTGCACGGAGAGGCTGTGGCGGAGGCGCTGCCCCGACGGCACCTCGGACTCGATCCAGAACACGTTGCCGCCGCGCTCGCGCCGCACCTCGCGGTCGCGCCCCTCGCGGGCGGTGACGGTCTCGGTGTTGTTGATGAAATAGACGTAGTCGGTGTCGGCGGGCTCCCAGCTGAGCGTGGCGGCGCGGCCGGGGCTCGTGCCCTCGGCCGTCACGACGATCCGCCCCTCGTTGAACGAGAGTCCCCCGATCTCGGCGGCGTAGACCGACGGCACGTCGTCCCACGCCCAGCCGTTGCCGAGCTCGGTGTCGTCGAACACGTCGTCGTCGCCGATCACGTGGTCGGTGACATACGTGATCCCGAGCGCGCGGAGCGAGTCGGCCCAGGCGCGGAAGAGCGCCGTCGGATCGCGGTCGGTGGGGTAGTCCTCCTCGAAGAGGCGGCCGCCGATGCTCGGGTCGCCGGAGCCGCGCACGACGAGGTTGCCCTCGAGCACGCTGTCGCGGACCGCCCCGTCGAGGTAGAGCGTGGTCGTGTAGCGGAAGTCCGGGCCGAGCCCGTCGAGCGCGGCGGCCGTCGAGAACAGCTTCTGGACCGAGGCCGGGATGAAGTTCTTCTGCGCATTCCGCGCGTAGAGCGTAGCGCCCGAGTCGAGGTCGAGGACGTGCACGCCCCACAGCGCATCGTCGAAGTCGGGCGCGTCGATGACCGCGCCGATGGCGGCGGCCAGCGCCTCGGGGCCGGACTGCGCGCGGGCCAGTCCGGGCAGGCAGAGGAGGAGCACGAGGAGGGCGCGCGTCACGAGGGGTGTCCCAAAAATGGAAAAGCGGGGCCGCCCCGGCTCGGGTCCAGCGGACGGCAGAGGCGTAACGATCCATGGCCCCCGCTTCGTGCCGAGCAGCCGACGCGCGGGCAGGCCCGCTACCGGAGCGGCGTCTCCTCGAGCTCCTGCCGCTCCGCCGAAATCTGGTCGAGGAGGACGTAGACGTAGTCCACCGAGCTGATCGGGGCGGACGGCTCGAGGTAGATCACGAGGTCGTTCCGCCCGCGCGCCGCGAACACCGAGTCGACCTCGCCGACGGGGAGGCCGGGCGGGAACGTCCCGCTGAACCCGCTCGTGACGACGAGCTGCCCCGTGACGACGGGCTCGGTCTTGACGACGTACTCCATCAGCAGGCGGTCGGTGGCGGTGCCTTCCCAGCGCACGACGCCGTCGCGGCCGAGCAGGTCGATCTGCGCCGGGACGCGGAAGTTGGTGTTCTGGTGCGGCATCACGAGCGCGTAGTCCTCGCTCGTGAGCACGACGCGCCCGACGATGCCCCGCTCGTCGATCACGGCCATCCCCACGCGGATGCTGTCGCTCGCGCCCGCGTTGATCGTGAGGAGGTTGTCCTGCTTCGTGATGTCCTTGCCGACGACGCGGGCGGGCACCATGTTGAAGTCGACGGAGTCGCGGAAGGCGACGAGGGCGCGGAGCCGCTCGTTCTCGGCGCGGGCCTCGCGGAGCCGCGCCACCTCGGCCGAGAGCTCGATGTTGTCGTCGCGCAGCTCGTCGTTCTCGGCGAGCGCCCGCGTGTAGCGCTCCGTGCTCGAGAACACCCCTTCCACCGGGGCCGTCACCTCGAGCGCGAGCGCCCGCGCCGAGCGGAAGAGCGGCCCGTTCTGCGAGAAGAGAACGATGAGGGAGGTGATGAGCAGGACCGCGAGCAGGATGTAATCGCGGACGCGTTCCCAGAGGCGACCGAACATTCAGGAAGGGTGGAGGGTGAAGTGGGAAGGGTAAAGTAAAGGTGGCCGAGCGGACGAAAGGTTCCCGCCCGTAGCTCTTTTACCCCCACCCCTCTCCGCCCCTTAGTACGACAGCACGCGCTCGAAGTCTTCGAGCTCTTCGAGCACCTTGCCCGTGCCGCGCACGACGGCCGTGAGCGGGTCCTCGACGACGAACACCGGCAGCTCGGTCCGGTCCCGCAGCATCACGTCGATGCCCTTGAGCATCGCGCCGCCGCCGGTCAGCATGATCCCGCGCTCGAGGATGTCGCCGCCGAGCTCCGGCGGGGTCTTCTCGAGCGCGCGCATCACCGCCGCGCCGATCTGCGCGATCGGCGCCCGCAGCGCCTCGCGCACGTCCTCCGACGAGACCGTCCGCGTCTTCGGCACGCCACTGACGAGGTCGCGCCCCTTGATCGAGAGCTCGAGCTCGGGGTCGAGCGGGACGGCGCTGCCGACCTCGCACTTGATCAGCTCGGCCGTGCGCTGCCCGATGAGGAGGTTGTGGTGCTTCTTGAAATACTGCACGACGGCCGCGTCGATCTCGTCGCCGCCCACGCGGATCGACTCGTCGACGACGATCCCGTTCATCGCGATGACGGCGATCTCGGTCGTCCCCCCGCCGATGTCGACGATCATGTTGCCGACGGGCTCGCGCACGTCGAGGCCGATGCCGATGGCGGCGGCCATGGGCTCGTCGATGAGGCGGACGTTCTTCGCCCCGGCGTACTCGGCGGAGTCGCGGACGGCGCGCTTCTCGACCTCGGTGATCCCGCTCGGCACGCAGATCACCATCCGCCCGATGCGGTTGTACCACCCCGGCTGCACCTTCTTGATGAGCCCTTTGATGAGGTGCTCGGCCACCTCGAAGTCGGCGATCACGCCGTCGCGGAGCGGGCGGATCGTCTCGATCTCCTTGTGCGTCCGCTCGTGCATGAGCTGGGCTTCCTGCCC
>CAYTJT010000129.1:0-9048 GCA_964438105.1 uncultured Rhodothermales bacterium
CGACCTCGACGCGAACGACGAGCAGATCGACTTCCCCGTGCTCTACGCCGTCGCCAAAGACGGGCAGTGCACGACCGACCTCAGCGAGCCGCTGACGAACCTCGACCCGCTCGTCGAGGCCATCATCGACACCGTTCCCGCGCCCGTCGGCGACGCTGGGGCCTCGCTGCAAGTCCTCGTCACCGACGTCAAGCCCGACAAATACCTCGGCCCGATCGCCCGTGGCCGCGTCGTGCAGGGCACGCTGAAGGAGAAGCAGCACGTCACGATGTGCCACCGCGACGGCACGACCAAGCGCGCGCAAGTGACGGCGCTCTTCGTCAACGAGGGGCTCGACCGCGTCGAAGCCAGCGAAGTCGGGCCGGGCGACGTGGTGCAGGTCGCCGGGATGTCCGGCATCGGGCTCGGCGAGAGCCTAGCCGACGCCGACGAGCCGCAGCCGCTCAAGCCGCTCCATGTCGACGAGCCGACGCTCTCGATGGAGTTCCGCATCAACGACTCGCCGTTCGCCGGGCGCGACGGCAAGTACGTCACGAGCCGCAACCTCCGCGACCGCCTCTTCACCGAAGTCGAGACGAACCTCGCGATGCGCGTCGAAGAGACCGAGAGCGCCGAGCGCTACCTCGTCTTCGGCCGCGGCGAACTGCAGATGGCGATCTTGATCGAGCAGATGCGCCGCGAGGGGTATGAGTTCGCCGTTGGGATGCCGCAGGTCATCATCAAAGAGATCGACGGCAAGCGCCACGAGCCGTACGAGACGGCCATCATCGACGTGCCGGAGGACTTTATGGGCGTCGTGATCGAGAAGCTCGGGATGCGGAAGGGACAGATGACGAAGATGGTCAACCACGGCACCGGCCGCGTCCGCCTCGAGTTCGAGATCCCGAGCCGCGGGCTGATCGGCTACCGGACCGAGTTCCTCACCGACACGAAGGGGACGGGCCTGCTGACGCACCTCTTCCTCGGCTACCGCCCGTGGGCGGGTCCCATCAGCCACCGCGCGACCGGGGCGCTGATCGCCGACCGCAACGGTAAGGCCACGCCGTACTCGATCGTGAGTTTGCAGGAGCGCGGCGAGCTGTTCGTCGGGCCCCAAGATGAGGTCTACGATGGGATGATTATCGGCGAGAACAGCCGCGATCAGGACCTCGAAGCGAACATCACAAAAGAGAAGAAGCTGACGAACCACCGCGCCGCCGCCGCCGACAGCTTCGACAAGCTGACGCCGCCGCGCCGGATGTCGCTGGAGGAGGCCATCGAGTTTATCCGCGAGGACGAGCTCATCGAGATCACGCCGGGTGCGTTCCGCCTCCGCAAGCGCTACCTCAACACGCACGACCGCAAGCGCGCCGCGATGCAGCAGAAGGCCGAGGCCGCCGCGTAGAAGGAACTGGATTTGAGAAGCCAGAGATCACCCGAACCAGCCTGCTTAGCAGAAGTTGTATAGAGAAAGGAGCGCCCCGTATTTTGCCACACCAACCACAGATCCCGATGTCGAAGACGCGCCGCACGGTCAAAAATTCGAAGAAAGTAGCAGTGGTGAGTCGTAGCGAAGCGCTCACTGCTGCGAAGAACGTGAAGTCTCGCCGGGTGCACGGGGCGGCGAAGTCTGAGTCGCACGCGTACGAGAGCGCGCCGCCGCTGGTCAAGAAGTAGCTGATGTCGGCCCGTTCGTACGATCAGAGCGTCTTCGTCAATTGCCCCTTTGATCCCGACTACGCGTTGCTGTTCGACGCGATCGTTTTCGCGATTCACGACTGCGGTTTTGTGGCGAGGTGTGCGCTCGAAGAGGAGGACAGCGCTCAGGTTCGGGTGACTAAGATCTACGGCATCATTTCGGAGTGCTGCCTCGGTGTTCATGACGTCTCGCGAACAGAACTCGACGCTACCTTGGGTCTTCCGAGGTTCAATATGCCATTGGAGTTGGGCATCTTCCTCGGGGCACGGGAGTTCGGAAGAGGACGGCAGCAGCGGAAGCGGTGTCTGATACTGGACCGAGAGCAGTTCCGCTATCAGGCGTACCTATCGGACATCTCAGGCCAGGACATCAAGGCGCACGGCGACGACACGATCAGGGCAATCAGGGTGGTCCGCGACTGGCTCAGCCACTTCGCGCCGGAAAACGTGATGCTCCCAGGAGGCAAGATGATGGCGGAGCGGTACGCGCTCTTTCTTGATGAACTTCCGGCCTTGCTCAATGAGGTGGGTCTTGAACGGGAAGAGCTTATCTACAATGATTACACGACGCTGGTGGTGGGTTGGCTTAAGGCAAACCCATGGGGCAGCAGGCGGAATTAGGCTTCCCTGTCGTTTGTCCGCGCGGCAAAAAGCCGAGGCCGCCGCATAGCTTACGCGGCGCTGGCATCCTATCGAGGGGACGAGTAGCTTCGGCGGCTCGTCCCCTCGCCGTTTCTCTCCGCCGATGCAACCGTTCGATCTGCTACAGCACGACGACCCCGGCCTGCTCGACCGGCTGACGGGGAGCCGACCGAAGCGCAACGCCTACGTCGAACTGCACAACTTGCTCGCGGCGGCGGAGCACCCCCGCGAGTTCGGGCCAGAGACGCTGCGGCGGATAGGCCGGGCGCACGGCGTCGATCTCACGCGTGAGTTTCTGGACGAGCGGCGGACGCTCTACGCCCGCTACCTCACGCACTGCCTCGCCGACGGCGCGCTCACCGACGACGAGCGGCACCGGATCGTGCACCTCGCCCACACGCTCGCCCTCGACGCGCACGACCTCGCGCCGATCCACGACGAGGTCTACGGCAAGACCGTCTCCGAGGCGCTCACGGACGACTGCCTCAGCGTGGAGGAGCGGCTCTTGCTCTACGATATGCAGCACACGCTCGGGCTCGACCCGGACCACGCGGCGGCGGTGTACGACGCGGAGGCGCGGGCGAAGCTACTGCGCCGCGTGGCGTACGCGCTCTGCGACGGCGAACTCTCGGAAGAGGAACGCGCCGACATCGACGCGCTCGCGGCGGCGACGGACGTGGAGATTCCGAGCGAGGTGCAGGGCATGATGGAGAGCGCCCGCTACCGGTGGACGCTGCGCCACGGCGACCTCCCGGAGATCGAGCTTCCGCTGCGACTGCTGGACGGCGAGGCCGGGCATTTCGCGGGCGCAGGGACGTGGTTCGAGCTGAACTACGCGCGGCTGCGCATCGACCGCTCCGACTACGACGACGATCTGCAGCACCACCGCACGGCGCACATCACCGTCCCGAAGTCCGCCCTCGACCGGCTCGACGCGGGCTCCGTCTACGTCACCGACCGACGGCTCGTGCTCTCCGGCGGCCGTCTCAAACCGACCGTGCTGAAGTTCTCCGCGCTCCTCGGGACGGAGCGCTACCGCAACGGCGTGCGGGTGTTGCAGAAGGGCGACCGCAGCCTGTTCGTGCAGTCCGAGGGCGAGCCCGAGTTATTCCACCTCGCGCTGTCGCGGGCGCTGAAGGCGTACTAAAGCAGCCCCGCGTCCTCGGCCGCTGCCCGGAGTCTGGCGCGCTGCTCGTCGCTGAGGTCGCGCGGGACGGACACGGCGATCTCAATGACCAAGTCGCCCGTGCGCTGCACCGTCGCGACGCCGTGCCCGGCGATGCGAATCCGGTCGCCCGGCTGCGTGCCCGCAGGAATATCGAGCGATACGTCACGGCCGTACGCATCGGTAACGGTCCGCGTCGCGCCGAAGAGCGCGTCGAATACGGAGATCGTTTCGATGACGTGGAGGTCGTCGCCGTTGCGGCGGAACCGATCGCTCGGGGCGACGCGGAAGGTGACGTGGAGCGGCGCCGCGCCCGCTTTAGGTTTGCCTTTGAGCCGCGCCGTCGCGCCGTCACGGATGCCCTTCGGTACCGGGATGTGCGCCGTGCGTCCGGCGGGAAGTTGAACGGTGGCTTTACCGCCGCGCAGCGCCTGCTCGAACGAGAGACGGAGGCGGAGCGTGACGGGCGGCTTCGGCGGATCGCTGAACGCCGAGGCGATCGGGAACTGCCCGAACGCGTCGAACGGGGGCCGGCGGAGCAGGTCGTACTGCTGGCGCCGCGCCGGGTCGGAGAGCACCTCGTATGCCTCGGTCACGACCTTGAACTGCTCGGCGGCGGCCGGGTCGTCCGGGCGGCGGTCCGGGTGGCACGCGCGCACGCTCGAACGGTACGCTTGCTTGATCGCCTCCGCAGGGGCGTTCTCGTCGAGGCCGAGCAATTGATAGTAATCGGTGCGCTCCGTCATCGGGTTCGGATGTCGGGCCGTGCGTAATTTGGGGGTACGATCCGTCCCGCATCCCGCGAGCGGTGGCGGACGGTAGCTAACGTTCACGAAAACACAGAGACCGTGCCAGAGTCCTCCGCCGCCCATGGGTCCGCCGAAATGACGCACTCCATCCGCAAAGTCCTCGTCGCGAATCGGGGCGAAATCGCCGTCCGGGTGATGCGAACGTGCCGCGAGCGCGGCATCGCCACCGTCGCCGTCTACTCCGAAGCCGACGCGGGCGCGCTCCACGTCCGCCTCGCCGACGAGGCCGTGCTCGTCGGCCCCGCGCCGTCGAACCGGTCCTATCTCCTGGCCGACCGGATTCTGGAAGCGGCGAAGCAGACCGGCGCCGACGCCGTCCACCCCGGCTACGGATTCCTCTCCGAGAACGCGACGTTCGCCGAGGCCTGCGCCGAGGCCGGCATCACGTTTATCGGTCCGCCTCCGGACGCGATCCGCGCGATGGGCGACAAGACCGCCGCCCGTGCGATCATGGAGGACGCGAACGTCCCGATGGCGCCCGGCACCGTCGACGCGATCGGCGACGTGCAGGAGGCCGTCGAGGCGGCCGACGAGATCGGCTACCCCGTGCTCATCAAAGCGGCGGCGGGCGGCGGCGGCAAAGGGATGCGCGTCGTCGAATCGGCGAAGGAGATCGAGCGGGCGGTGCAGGCGGCGCAGGGCGAGGCCCGCAACGCCTTCGGCGACGAGCGCGTGTTCATCGAGAAGTACCTCATCGGCCCGCGCCACATCGAGTTCCAGATCCTCGCCGACACGCACGGTAACGTCGTCCACCTCTTCGAGCGGGAGTGCTCGATCCAGCGGCGGCACCAGAAGGTCGTCGAGGAAGCGCCGTCGTCGGTCCTCACGCCGGAGATGCGCGAGGCGATGGGCGAGGCCGCCGTGCAGGCCGCCGTCGCGTGCGGCTACGTCGGCGCGGGCACGGTCGAGTTCCTCGTCGACCACGAGATGAACTTCTTCTTCCTCGAAATGAACACGCGGCTGCAAGTCGAGCACCCCGTGACGGAGTGGATCACCGGGCTCGACCTCGTGTGGGAGCAGATCCGCATCGCCGAGGGGGAGGAGTTGGGATATGGGCAGGACGACCTCTCGATCCACGGCCACGCGATCGAGAGTCGGGTGTACGCCGAAGACGTCGCGGCGGGCTTCCTTCCCGCGCCCGGCCCGCTCGTCCGCCACGCGCCGCCCTCCGGCTTCGGCGTGCGCTACGACTCGGGCGTGGAGCAGGGCGACGAGATCCCGATCCACTACGACCCGATGATCTCCAAGCTGACCTCGTGGGGCCGGACGCGCATCGAGGCCATCGACCGGATGGACCGCGCCCTCGCCGAGTACGACATCGCGGGCGTCGAGACGACGATCCCGTTCTGCCGCTTCGTGATGCAGCACGAGGCGTTCCGCTCGGGCGACTTCGACACCGGCTTCGTCGGCGACCACTTCACGCCGGGCGCGCTGCACCCGGACGATCCGAACGTGGAGCGCGCGGCGGCGATCGTTGCGATGATGCTCAAGCAGGAGCAGTCGAACGGCACTGGCGAGCGAGCCGACAGCGCGCCGACGAACGGCCGCGCGGCGGTCGGCCGGTGGGCCCGTCGGCGGTGGGCGTGACGCTTACCGCAGCACCGGAAGCTCGATGAGGTCCGAGGGCGCTGCCATGCCGTCGCCGGAGACGGTGCGCGGCGTGGGCGGCGCCTCGTCGAAGTCGGGGAGGTCGGCGGCGCGGGGGCCGAGGCGGGCGCTGAGGCGCTGCACGACGAACTTCGTCCAGACGTAGCGCGCCTTCGACGGCAGGCTCTCCCAGAAGTAGCGGCGGCCGGGCGTGACGGCGAAGCTGGGCTCGAAGTAGCAGTTGATCGTGCAGCCCGCGCAGGCGGCGTGGCGGCCCTCCATCTCGCGGTGCCACGCGACGCGGTCGCCGTGCCAGAGGTCGTAGAGGCGGCCTTCGATGGGCAGCTTCTCGAGACCCGCGTGATAGCACGGGAGGACGAGTTCGTCGAACGGCGAGATGACGACCGACGTGCTGACGGCTTTGCAGTCGGGCGCGGCCGGGTCGTTACCGCCGCGGCGGCGGAGCGTGAGGAAGGCCGGGTTGAGGTAGACGTACGGCCGCTGCGCGAGCGCTGCCATCCGGTCCATCACGTCGTCCGCGAGCCCATCGCCGAGCGCGTTGTACTCGAAGAGCGGGTTCAGAATCAGGATGAGCCCGTTGGGGTGGCTGATGGTCTCGTAGACACGTTCGAGGTGGTGGACGTTCTCGTTCGTGACGGTGAAGAGCAGGTCCGGCCGCTCGCCGAGCCGAAGCGCCACCTCCACCGACTCCATCAGCTTGTCGAAGCAGTCGACGCCGCGCGAGGCGTTGTGCTCGTGCGGCACCGGCGAGTCGATCGAAAAGTGGAGCAGGTCCACGAGGCCGCGCAGGGACTCCGCACGCTTGGGGTAGAGGAGGCCGTTCGAGGTCACCGTTGTCAGAAAGCCGCGCTCTTTCGCCATCCGCAGTAGGTCGCCGATCCGGGGGTGGAGCAGCGGCTCACCGCCCGTGAAGTCGACGATGCGGACACCGAGGCGGCGGAGGTCGTCGAGGTTGCGGGCCGCGTCGTCGAGCGAGATCAGGGGCGAGGGCTGCTCCCAGATATCGCAGAAGCTGCACGTCGCGTTGCAGCGGTACGTGACGTAGTAGTTGCAGAGGACGGGCTTCACGACGGAGGGGGCGGGAATGGGAGAGGGGCAGGGCTAAGGTAACCAGAAGGCCCGGCTCTAAACTACGAAGCCCCGGCGCCGGAGCGCCGAGGCTTCGCCGTCCGTACCGGCGTGGCGCTACTTCACGAACAGCATGTCGCGGTAGGTCGGGAGGGGCCAGAGGTCGGCGGGGACCTCCTGTTCGAGGGCGTCGCAGGCGGCGCGGACCTTCGCCATCGCGGGGATGACCTTGTCCTTCATCGCCATGTCCTCGTCCTTCGCTTTGTGCACGGCTTTGCGCGCCTTCGCGAGCGCGGTGAGCGCTTTGCGGAGGGCGTTCACCTGCTCGACGACGCCTTCGGCCGTCTCCTTCGTGCCCGACACGTCGAACCCGAAGTCCTCGACGGCCTCGGCCGCTTCGCCGAGCTCCATGAGGTAGCGGACGGCGGCGGGGAGGACGAGCGTCTTCGCCATCGACTCGGTCGTCGCCGCCTCGATGTTGAGCGTGAGGGCGTACTGCTCGCGGAGGATCTCCGAGCGGCTCTCCAACTCCGCTTCAGTGAGCACGTCGTAGGCCTCGAACATCTTCGCGTTCTTCTCGGCGGTGAGCGTCGCGAGGGCGTCGGGGGTGGTGCGGAGGTTGAGCAGCCCGCGCTCCTCGGCCTCTTGGTGCCACGCGTCGGAGTAGCCGTCGCCGTTGAAGATGATCGCGTCGTGCGCGCGGATCGAGTCGGCGATGACCTCCTGCACGGCGGCTTCGAGCGCCTTTTTCGAGCGCTTCTTGCCGAGCTTGTCTTCGAGCTTCGAGGTGAGGTCGTCGACGGCCTCGGCCGTGATCGTGTTGAGGACGGTGAGGGGGAACGAGACCGACTGCGACGAGCCGACGGCGCGGAACTCGAACTTGTTGCCGGTGAAGGCGAACGGCGAGGTGCGGTTGCGGTCGCCGGCGTGGCGCGGCAGGTTCGGGAGCACCGGGCTGCCGAGCCCGAGGAACCCGCTCGCCTTGCTCTCGGTGGCCTTGCCCGCCTCGGCGATCTGCTCGAACACATCCGTGAGCTGGTCGCCGAGGAAGATCGAGAGGATCGCCGGCGGGGCCTCGTTCGCGCCGAGCCGGTGGTCGTTGGCGGCCGTCGCGATCGTGGCGCGCAGGAGGTCCTGGTGGGTGTGGACGGCCTGGATCACGGCCGTGCAGAAGAACAGGAAGAGGAGGTTCGAGTGCGGGGTGTCGCCGGGTTCGAGCAGGTTCATCCCGGTGTCCGTCGACATCGAGAAGTTGACGTGCTTGCCGCTCCCGTTGACCCCGGCGAACGGCTTCTCGTGGAGGAGGCAGACGAGCCCGAAGCGCGGGGCCGTCCGCTGCAACGTCATCATCATGAGCTGCTGGTGGTCGGCGGCGACGTTCGCGTTCTCGAAGATCGGCGCGATCTCGTACTGCCCCGGCGCGACCTCGTTGTGCCGCGTCGCGACGGGCACGCCGAGGCGGTAGAGCTCTTCCTCGACGGCGTTCATGTAGGCCATCACGCGCTCGGGGATCGAGCCGAAGTAGTGGTCGTCGAGCTCCTGCCCGCGCGGCGGCGCGGCGCCGACGAGCGTCCGCCCGGCGACGAGCAAGTCGGGGCGCTCGTGGAAGAACGCCTCGTCGATGAGGAAGTACTCCTGCTCCGAGCCGCACGTCGCGACGACGCGGGAGACGTCGTCGTCGCCGAAGACCTTGAGCGCGCGCTTGGCCTGCTTGTTCAGCGCCTCCATCGAGCGGAGGAGGGGGATCTTGTGGTCGAGCGCCTCGCCGGTCCACGACGCGAACGCCGTCGGGATGCAGAGCGTGGCGACGCCGTTGTGCTCGATGATGAAGGCCGGGCTCGTCGGGTCGTAGGCCGTGTAGCCGCGGGCCTCGAACGTGGCGCGGAGCCCGCCGCCGGGGAAGGACGAGGCGTCGGGCTCGCCCTGGACGAGGTCTTTGCCGGAGAACTCGGCCACGGCGCCGCCGCCCGCGTTCGGGGTGATGAAGCTGTCGTGCTTCTCGGCCGTCCGGCCCGTCAGCGGCTGGAACCAGTGGGTGTAGTGCGTGGCGCCGCGCTCGACGGCCCACTCCTTCATCGC
>CAYTJT010000130.1:0-9022 GCA_964438105.1 uncultured Rhodothermales bacterium
CCCGCCGAGCCGCCATAGGCATAGAGCCGGTCGGGGTCGCCGTAGCCTTCGTCGCGCAGGTACTCGGCGGCGTCGATGAAGTCGGTGAAGGTGTTCTTCTTTTTGAGCAGCTTGCCGTCCTCGTACCACCGGCGGCCGAGCGTCTGGCTGCCGCGGACGTGGGCCGTGGCGTAGACGAACCCGCGGTCGAGCAGGCTCAGCGTCGTCGCGCTGAAGCCGGGGTCGATGGAGTGGCCGTAGGAGCCGTAGCCGTAGACGAGGAGGGGGTTCGAGCCGTTTTTATCGAACCGGTCGGTGCGGTAGACGACGGTGACGGGGATCCGCTCGCCGTCGCGAGCCGGCGCCCACAGCCGCTCGGCCTGGTACGCGTCGCCGTCGAAGCCGCCGAGGATTTCCTGCTGCTTGAGCAGCGTCCGCTCGCGCGTCGCCATGTCGTAGTCGTAGGTCGTCGTCGGCGTCGTCGGCGACTCGTAGACGAAGCGGAGCACGGCGGTATCCGGGTTCGGGTTCGAACTCGTCGAGACGACGTAGGCCGGGTCGTCGAAGGCGACGAGGTAGCCCGCGTCGGCGTCGTCCCAGGGCTGGACGTAGAGCCGCGTGAGCCCGTCCTTCCGCTCGCTCAGCACGAGGTAATCGTCGAACAGGTCGGTGCCTTCCAGCAGCACGTCGTCGCGGTGGGCCACGACTTCGGTCCAGTGCTCGGCGCCGGGCGTGGCCTCGGGGGCGCGCACGAGTCGGTTGTTCTCGGCTTTGCCGCCGTCGGCGTCGCGGTTCGTGAGGATGTAGAACTGGCCGTCGAGGTGGTCCACGGAGTACTCGTGGTCGCGCTCGCGAGGCTCGATCACACGGAAGTCGCCGTCCGGGTCGTCGGCGTCGAGCACGCGGAATTCGGACGCGAGCGTCTGGTACGAAGCGATGACGATGAAGTCGCGCGACGTCGTTTTGCCGACGTAGGCGGAGAAGGTGTCGTCGGTCTCCTCGTAGACGAGCACGTCCTCGGCGGGGTCGGTGCCAAGCGTGTGGCGGAAGACGCGGTCGGAGCGGAGCGTGACGGGGTCCTGCTTCGAGTAGAACAGCGTCCGGTTGTCGTTCGCCCAGACGAGGTTGCCCGTCACGGCCGAGATCGCGTCGGGCAGGATCTCGCCGGTCTCCATATTCTTGACGTGGATCGTGTAGATGCGGCGGCCGGTCGTGTCGGCGGCGAAGGCGAGGAAGCGGCCGTCGGGGCTGACGGAGGCGGAGGTGACGCGGGCGCTGTAGTAGTCGTGCCCGGCGGCGAGCGCGTTCACGTCGAGGATGATCTCTTCGGGGCCTTCGTCATCGGCAGCGCGGCGGGCGTGGATCGGGTATTGCAGCCCCTCCTCGTAGCGGTGGTAATACTGGTGGTCGCCCAGTCGGTAGGGGACCGAGACGTCGTCCTGCTTGATGCGGCCCTTGATCTCCTCGAAGAGCGTCTCGCGGAGGTCGCCGAGCGGGGCCATCGCTTCGTCGAAATAGGCGTTCTCGGCGTCGAGGTAGGCGATGACCTCGGGGTCTTCGCGCTCGCGGAGCCAGTAGTAGTCGTCGGTGCGGACGTGGCCGTGGGGGGCGGTGAGCGGGGTGGGAATGACGGTCGCCACGGGCGGATCGGAGGTTTGGGCGGAGGCGGGGGCGGCCAGCAGTGCGGCCAGAGCGAGGAGAACGAACGGACGCATGATGCGGCGGCGTGGGTGAGCGAAGGGGGTAAGGTATCGAAGGGTGCGATATCGTCAAGTGGGTACCTCGCACCGGATCGTGGCCGGACATCAAAAAAGCGGGTGCGCCCCGGAGGACGCACCCGCTGGTTCGCAAGGCGGGGAAGCCTTATGAAGGGCTACTAGCTGCCGATTTGGTACTTCCCGCGCTGGAGGTAGATCGTGCTGGAGGGGTTCTCCTCCGCACCGCGCCAGCACTCGACCTTCGAGCCGATGTCGCGGCAGAAGGCGAAGTTGTTCTGCTTGCCGGGGACGTCGGGGCCGAGGGCCTGGCCGAGGAACCCGTTCGTGAGGTTGTTCCCCGTCGAGACGAGCTGCTTGTGGCCGTTCCCGTTCCCGTCGGAGTTGTACTGGTACGTCTTGATCGTCCCGCCGTCGTCGACGGTCACGAGGAAGGCGTTGTAGCCGTCGCCGGAGAGGACCGGGCTGTAGTCGATGTCGAGGAACTCCCCGTTGAACTTCGTATTCCCGCGCTGGAGGTAGATCGTGCCGGAGGGGTTCTCCTCCGCGCCGCGCCAGCAGCGCGTGTTGGCGCCGCCGTCAGCGGCCTGGCAGAAGGCGAAGTTGTTCTGCTTGCCGGGGACGTCGGGGCCGAGGGCCTGGCCGAGGAACCCGTTCGTGAGGTTGTTCCCCGTCGAGACGAGCTGCTTGTGGCCGTTCCCGTTCCCGTCGGAGTTGTACTGGTACGTCTTGATCGTCCCGCCGTCGTCGACGGTCACGAGGAAGGCGTTGTAGCCGTCGCCGGAGAGGACCGGGCTGTAGTCGATGTCGAGGAACTCCCCGTTGAACTTCGTATTCCCGCGCTGGAGGTAGATCGTGCCGGAGGGGTTCTCCTCCGCGCCGCGCCAGCAGCGCGTGTTGGCGCCGCCGTCAGCGGCCTGGCAGAAGGCGAAGTTGTTCTGCTTGCCGGGGACGTCGGGGCCGAGGGCCTGGCCGAGGAACCCGTTCGTGAGGTTGTTCCCCGTCGAGACGAGCTGCTTGTGGCCGTTCCCGTTCCCGTCGGAGTTGTACTGGTACGTCTCGAGCGTGCCGTCGCCGCGGAGAACCGTTACGAGGAAGGCGTTGTAGCCGTCGCCGGAGAGCACCGGGCTGTAGTCGATGTCGAGGAAGGTGGCGTCGCCGCTGCCTCCGGTGACCGCACTCATGAGGTCATTCTCTGTGAGGCCGTTGGTGCCGACGGGGTTGCTCTCGTCGGAGCACGCGGCGAGCGTGAGGGTGAGGGCGACGACGAGGGCCGTCGCGTAGCGAGCGAGGTGTTGCATAGTGAGCCTGGGGTTTGAGCTAGCGCGGGAGGGCTGCGGTTCCCGCGCAGTTGGATACGTAGAATTATTCCGGTACCACGCGCAGCCCTATACCTGATCTGGAAGGTAGCGTCGCGTTCCATTAATGGGGATTAGAAACGCGCTCTTAACGGTTCGATTACCGGCGCCCTGTGGCAGGTGGTGCAGCCGCTCGGCGCGGGCGCTCACGAGGGGTCGGGAGGCAGGAAGCGGTAGCCGCGTCCGCGCCGCGTCTGGATGAGATCGTCGTACCCGAGCGCGTCCAGCTTGCGGCGGAGGTAGTGGACGTAGACGTCGAGGGTGTTGGTGTCGGGGTCGAAGTCGAGCCCCCAGACGTCGCGCAGCAGGTCGGGACGGGAGAGCAGCCGGTCGGGGTGCCGGATGAAGTGGGCGAGGAGGTCCGTCTCTCGTTCGGTCAGGGCGACGGTTTGCTCGCCTGCCGCCAACTGTTGGGTCGCGAGGTTCAGGCGGAGCGGGCCGGCGGCGAGGGCCTGCCCGTCCGCGTCTCGGTTCTCCTGCTGCTCCGCCTCGTTCCCGTTTCGCGCACGGAGCCACGCCGTGCGGCGTGCCTCGAGGTAGGGGAGGTGGAGGGGGAGCCCGAGCGCGCCGTCGGCCCCGGCGGCGAGGGCGGCGGCCCACGCGTCGCGCCCGCCGCGGCAGAGCGCGACGATGGGGAGGGGCGCGGCGCGGCGGAGGCTTCGGCAAAGCTGCGCGAAGGCGGCGGGGTGCTCCTCGCACCACTCGACGAGGGCCATGTCCTGCTCCGCCACCGCCTCGGCTGCGTCCGGGAGCGCGGCGCCGGGAACGATGGGGACGGCGACGAGCGCGTGCTCCGGTCGCACGGCGGCACGTACCTCAGCCTCCATCCCCTCGTCGGTGGTGAACAGTACGAACTTCATCGCTGTGCGAGGAGCCGGAGCTGGCCGCCCCCGCCCGTTTATCGATCTCGAAACCGCTGCTTGCATGATTAGATGACTCTCGTCCAAAATAGATTAGGCACGGACAATAACGAAGAACGAAACCCGCGGGGCTCATCACCGCGTCGAAAACGTGAGGGCTTGCGGGCCGAATCGCGATCCTATCTTGTCGTGGTCATCGTTCGTCGGCTCACCCATCTCCCGATCCCGTGCCCATCCCCACGTCTCTCCCCGGAGGCCTCGACATCGAAGCCGAAGGCTCCGGCATCTCGGCCCCGCTCTCCCGCCACGTCAACCTCCTCGGCTCGCTCCTCGGCCGCGCCGTCCGCGAGCGCTATGGCGACGACACGTTCCACCTCGTCGAGCGGCTCCGCAAGCTGTGCGGCGACGGCGACCGCGACGCCGCCGCCCGCCTCATCGCCGAGCAGCCGCTCGACCGGTTGCAGGCGCTGCTCCGGGCGTTCACGACGTTCTTCCACCTCGTCAACAAGTCCGAGCAGCTCGAAATCCTCCGGATCAACCGCGAGCGCGCCCGCGCCGCCGACGCCGACCACCCACGCGAGGAGTCCGTCGCCGACAGCGTCCACCGGCTCCACGCCGAAGGCCGATCCCTCGAAGAGGTGCTGACGCTCATCGGCAACCTCGACATCCAGCCGACCCTGACGGCGCACCCGACCGAGGCCCGCCGCCGCACGATCCTCTTCCACCAGAAGCACATCGCCGAGCTGCTCGGCGACCTCGGCCGCGCGGGCACGACGCCCGCCGAGGACGACGCGCTCGTGCGCGAGATCGAGAACAGCATCCGCCTCCTCGTCACCACCGACGAGGTGCGCTCGGGCGAGGTCACCGTCCAGGACGAGGTCCGCCACGGGCTCTACTTCGTCGCGACGAGCATCTGGGACACCGTCCCGCGGATTCACGCCGACCTCCGCCGCGCGCTCCGCACGTATTACGGCGACGCGCTCGACGGCGGCGTGCCCGCCCTCCCGCCGTTCCTCCGCTACCGCTCGTGGATCGGCGGCGACCGCGACGGCAACCCCCGCGTGACGGCCGACGTGACGGCGTGGACGCTCCGCACGCACCGCGAGGACGCCCTCCGCCTGTTCCGCCGCGCCCTCGACGACCTCCGCCTCGTCCTCTCCGTCTCCGACCGGCAGGTGCAGACCACCCCGCACGCGTTCGACGCCCTCCACGCCTCCATCGAGCGCGACCGCGAGATCGTCGACCTCGACGAGCGGCGGTGGCGGCAGCACGCGCACGAGCCCGCCCGCCTCAAGCTCCTGCTGATGCGCGCCAGGCTCGACCGGCTGATCGCGGGCGACCCCGGATCGAGTTCGGGGCAGGCGTTCGACTACGGCACCGAGGACTTCCGCGCCGACCTTGCGCTCGTCGCCGACGGGCTGCGGGCGGCCGGGCTCGGCTCGCTCGCCGACGAGGGCCCGCTCGCCGACCTCCGCGTCCGCGCCGAGGCGTTCGGTTTCAACCTCGCCGCGCTCGACCTCCGGCAGCACAGCCGCGTCCACGAAGCCGCCGTCGCCGACCTCCTGCGGATCGCGGGCGTCGCCGACGACTACGCATCGCTCGGCGAGGACGAGCGGCTGGAGGTGCTCGCCGCCGAGCTGAAGAACCCGCGCCCGCTCCTCCCGCCCGGCGCCGAGCTGGGCGACGACGCGCGCGACGTGCTCGACGTGCTCGACGTGGCGCGGCGCGCGCTCGAGCGCGAGCCCGAGAGCATCGGCTCGTACATCATCTCGATGACCGACGCCGTCAGCGACATGCTCGAAGTGATGCTCCTGCTCAAAGAGGCCGGGCTCTGGCGGCGGCAGCGCGACGGCTCGGTCGAGTGCCCGCTCGACGTCGTCCCCCTCCTCGAAACGATCGCCGATCTGCAACGCGCCGAGGCGCTCCTCGACAAGCTGTTCAGCCACCCGATCTACGTCCGCCAGCTCGTCGCGCGCGGGCGGATGCAGGAGGTGATGCTGGGTTACTCGGACTCGAACAAGGACGGCGGCTACTGGATGGCGAACTGGGCGCTGCACAAGGCGCAGGGCGCGATCGCGCGCGTCTGCCACCGCTACGGCCTCACGCTCCGGTTTTTCCACGGGCGCGGCGGGACCGTCGGGCGCGGCGGCGGCCGGGCCGGGCAGGCCATCCTCGCCATGCCGCCCGAGGCGCAGAGCGGGCGGATCCGCTTCACCGAGCAGGGCGAGGTGATCTCGTTCCGCTACGCGCTCCCCGGGATCGCGCGCCGCCACCTCGAGCAGGTCGTCCACGCCCAGCTCACGGCGCTCGCGCACGCGCCCGGCGCCGATGACCCCGTCTTCCGCGGGCCGACGCGGGACGACGCCCGCGCGCTCATGCAGCACGTCGCCGAGGCGTCGATGGAGGCGTACCGCGCGCTCATCGACGACCCCAAGTTCTGGCCGTGGTACCTCGACGCCACGCCCATCGAGCACATCGCGGGCCTGCCGATGGCCTCGCGCCCGATCTCGCGCAAGGCCGCGAGCGAGGTCGACTTCGAGGGGCTCCGCGCGATCCCGTGGGGGTTCGCGTGGACGCAGCCGCGCTACACCGTGCCCGGCTGGTACGGCATCGGCACGGCGCTCGCCGCGGCGGTGCGCGACGGCGAGCACGCCGAGCGCCTCCGGACGATGTACGCCGAGTGGCCGTTCTTCCAGGCCGTCGTCGGGAACGCGCTGCGGGAGATGGCGCGCGCCCGGCTCGTGATCTCCGCGCGCTACGCGGCGCTCGCCGAGGGGCGGCAGCACGAGCGGATCGCCGCCGAGTTCGAGCGGTCCGAGCGGGCGCTGCTAGCCGTCACCGGGCAGGACGCCCTCCTCGCGCACAGCCCCGTCATCGCCAGGTCGATCGAGCTGCGGAACCCGTACACCGACGTGCTCAACCTCGTCCAGCTCGACTTGATGCAGCGCTGGCGCGGCGGGGGCGACGAGGGCGACGAGGCCGAGGCGCTCCGCGAGGTCCTGTTCGTCTCGATCAACGGGGTCGCCGCCGCGATGCAGAGTACGGGCTGAGGAGCACGGGCCGAGCGGGCGCAAACACTTGAAAGGGTATTGAGGTATAACGAAGCGCGGTCACCGCCGATCGTCCCTTCTCCCATCCTCCTACCCCTCGCTGCCATGTCCCTCTCCCTCAAGCCCCTCGAAGACCAGACCCTCGTCATCACCGGCGCCTCCAGCGGCATCGGCCTCACCACGGCGCTCCAGGCCGCCGGCCACGGCGCGAACCTCGTCCTCGTCGCGCGCGACCCCGACAGCCTCGACGACGCCGCCCGGCGGTGCCGCGACGAGGGGGCCGAGGTCGAGACCGTCGTCGCCGACGTCGGCGACCGCGCCGTCTTCGACCTCATCCTCGACCGCGCAAACGAGCGCTTCGGCGGGTTCGACACGTGGGTCAACAACGCCGGCGTCTCCGTCTACGGCGAGTCGAAGGACATCCCCGAGGAGGACGCCCGCGGCGTGTTCGAGACGAACTACTGGGGCGTCGTGCACGGCAGCCTCGCCGCCGCCGAGCACGTCCGCCAGCGCGGCGAGGCCGAGCACGGCGTCGCGATCGTCAACCTCGGCAGCGTGCTCTCCGACCGGGCGATCCCGCTGCAGGGCCACTACAGCGCGTCGAAGCACGCCGTGAAGGGCTTCACCGACGCCCTCCGCATGGAGCTGGAGAAGGAGGGGCTGCCGGTCTCGGTCACCCTCGTCAAGCCTTCGGCGATCGACACGCCCTACCCCGAGCACGCGGCGAACTACATGGACCGGGAGGCGTCGCTCCCCGAGCCGACGTACGCCCCGGAGGTCGTCGCGCGGACGATCCTCGGCGCGGCCGAGGACCCGATCCGCGACGTGACGGTGGGCGCCAAAGACGGCGTCATGGCGATCCTCGGAGGGCTCTTCCCCGGCCTCACCGACAAGCTGATGGAGGCGTCGTTCTTCGACCAGCAGAAGGGGGACGCGCCGTTCTTCGGTAACCGCCACGGCACGGTGCAGGAGCCGGGCGGCGCCACCCGCACGCGCGGCGACGCCGAGGGGCACGTGATGGAGTCGAGCCTCTACACGCAGGCGCAGCGGCACCCGCTCGCGGCGACCGCGCTCGCCGTCGCCGCCGGGCTCGCGCTCGCCGCGATGAGCCGGGACTGAGCCCGTTGGCCCCCGCCCGCTGGCCTCCGCCCGCTAGCTGCTGCTTGGATTCGCCGAGGATTCCCGGCCGTGACCGTGGCCGCCGCGTACTTTTGGCCCCCCCTTCACCAACGACGGCACGACTGTGAGCGACCAGAAAATCATCTTCTCCGCCGTGGGCATCAGCAAGAGCTACCGCCCCGGCCAGTACGTCCTCAAGGACATCTACCTCTCCTTCTTCTACGGCGCCAAGATCGGCGTGCTCGGGCTCAACGGCGCGGGCAAGTCGTCGCTGCTCCGCATCATCGCCGGGCTCGACCAGAAGTACGACGGGACGATCCAGTCCGACAAGGGCATCTCGTTCGGCTACCTCGCGCAGGAGCCCGAGCTCGGCGAGGGCAGGACGGTCCGCGAGGTCGTGGAGGAGGGCGCGGGCGAGGCCGTGCGGCTGATGAAGGAGTATGAAGAGGTGAGCGCGCAGTTCGCCGAGCCCGACGCCGACTTCGACGCGCTCATGGAGAAGCAGGGCAAGCTGCAGGAGAAGATCGACCACCTCGACGCGTGGGACATCGACAGCAAGCTGGAGATGGCCGCCGACGCGCTCCGCTGCCCGCCGATGGACACGCCCGTCGACGTGCTCTCCGGCGGCGAGCGCCGCCGCGTCGCCCTCGTCCGCCTGCTTTTGCAACGCCCCGACGTCCTCCTGCTCGACGAGCCGACGAACCATCTCGACGCCGAGAGCGTGGCGTGGCTCGAAGGCCACCTCGAGCAGTACGAGGGCACCGTCATCGCCGTCACGCACGACCGCTACTTCCTCGACAACGTCGCCGGCTGGATCCTCGAGCTCGACCGCGGGAAGGGGATCCCGTTCGAGGGCAACTACTCGTCGTGGCTGGAGCAGAAGAGCGCCCGCCTCGCCGTCGAGGAGAAGCAGGCGTCGAAGCGGCAGAAGGCGCTGCAGC
>CAYTJT010000131.1:0-8975 GCA_964438105.1 uncultured Rhodothermales bacterium
AGCCGCGGTCGTAGGCCGTGATGGCGTAGTAGTAGCGCTGGCCGTTGTTGACGAGCGTGTCCGTCACGGAGTACCGGAGCCCGGTGTCCTCGCCGAGCGGGAAGGGCACGCCGCGGACGCGGGGGTCCGACGAGGTGTAGGTTCCGGAGATCCCGTTGTCGAGGTCGTACTGGAACTCGGGCACCAGGAGCGCCTCGTTCCCGAACACATCCGTCACGATCTCGGGGTCCTGGAAGAAGGGGTCGGTGCTCTTGAAGATCCGGTAGCCCTCGAAGTCCTCGCCCAGGATCGGGTCGATGGAGTCCTCGGCCTTGGCATCCCAGAAGAGCGTCACGCGGCCGTCGCCGGGCACGGCGTTGAGCGTGGGGCGGTCCGGCGGCCGGGCGAACTGGTAGTTCCGGTTGTAGATCTCCTGGATCGTCTGCGTGTTGTTCGTGATGTCCTGGAGGTCGTTGCCGAAGACCGTCGCGAGCGAGAACCGCAGCGTCTCGCCGGGCTCAAGCCGGAAGTAGCCCGACGAGAAGATGAAGTCGCCGTCGACCCCGCGCTCCTGCTGCTCAGCGAGTTCGTTGTTCGTGGTGAAGAAGCCCGGCGTCATCGCGTCCCACAGCTCGCTGTCGCGGTTCATCGGGAGCGCGCTCGGCGGGTTGAAGAAGAAGAACGACGAGAGGCCGATCTGGTCGCTCTCGGTCACGTCGAGGTCGTCGAAGTTCGGCTCGCCCGGCGTGGGGACGCCGTCGCCCTCGCCCCGGTCGCCGGTGCCGGCCACGCCGTCGGCGCCGACGTCGTGCTCGGTGCGGATCCAGTCGCCGTCGTTGTCGATCCCGTCGTCGCGGGCCTCGTCGATCATCGGGTTGAGGAGGCCGAATGCGACCGAGTCCGCTCGCGCCGGGGCGCGGTCGCGGACGGCGGCGGCGAAGCCGACGTAGTCCTTGAAGCGGAGGGCGGGGAGGATCTCGATCTCGCCCTGGAGGTTCTGCGCGCGGCGCTCGAAGTGGAGGTTGACGTCTTCGTCGATGAGCCCGTCGAGGTCCTCGTCGAGGAGGTTCTTCTCCGTTACGAGGATCGTCTCGAACTGCCCGGCCACCTCGGTTTGCGTCTCTTCCAGCGTCACGCCGGGTCCGACGACGTAGGGCCGGCCCTGCGAGAAGAGGGTGTCTACCGAGGCCCCGACGTAGACGATCTCGCGCGCGCCCGTCTGGTCGTCGATGAGGATGACGGGATCGCCCTCGGAGAGCGTGCGCGGGTCGAAGTCGCTCTGGTCGAAGACGTTGCCGTTGCCGGCGAGGAAGGCGGGGACGTAGGGGAGCCCGGTGATCTCGTCGAGCCCCAGCTCCGTCGTCGGGTCGCCGTCGCCGTCGTCGTCGATGGCGTTGTTCGCGTCGCCGGGGCTCTCGAGAAATCCATAGCCGACGTAGCCGACGTCCTGCCCCAGGTTGCCGCTGTTGTCGAAGTCCCACGAGTACACGATGCGGTTGGCCTGGTCGAAAAAGGCGAGGTCGTCCTGCGAGTCGCCGTCGCCGCCGGCGAGCGTACCGACGGTGAGGCCGACGGCGACGCGGGGATACGTGGTCGTGCTCGTGTTCGTGACCTCGTAGAGCCAGAAGATGGCGTCCTCGGCGAGGAACTGGCTCCACTGCAGCCCGCGCACTTCCACCTCCAGCCCCATCCCGCCGCGCTCGGGCCGGAGCGAGTCCGGCGTGAACGAGGGGAAGCCGAAGCCCTGCGGGTCGGTGATCTCGCGGTCGTTATGGTCGTCCATCCAGAAGTACGTCTCGAGGTCGGCCTGGAACTGGTCGCGGCCGAAGAACCCGTTCCAGTCGGCCTCGCCCGTCCCCGGGTCGATCCACGTCGGCTGGTCGGGCCAGAAGGCGGGCCACGTCTCGGGCGTGGTCGAGAGCGCGGCGCGCTCGTTCTCCTCGACGAGCCCGTCGTCGTTGACGAACTGGTCGGCGGCGAAGCCGGGCTTGGCCTCGAACCCCCAGAAGATGTTGGGATTGCCGGGGGGGCTCTCGATGCCCGCGCGCGGACCGCGCGTGGTGACGGTGTTGCGGATGAGCGTGTCGGCGACGCCGTCGTTGTCGGTATCGATGGGGACTTCGACGGCGACGACCGGGAGCACGTCGCCGATGTAGAAGTCGTCGGAGCCCTGGGGCCAGTTGCCGCGGACCTCGCCGAGGCCGCCGAGCAGGCCGGTGTTGAAGAACGTGAGGGCGACCTCGTTGCCGTCCATCAGCGCGCTCTTCTCGAAGGTGCGGCTGGAGTAATAAGCGGGGTCGAAGAGGAAGTCCGGGAGGCCGTAGCGGCCCTGGGCCTCGGCCGGGAGGGCGGTCACGAGCGTCGCTGCGAGGACGAGCGCGGCGGCGGCGAGGCGGGAGGAGAGCGTGCGAGTCATAGGAGAGCGGTCACGGGTCATGAAGTCGGCGCGGGGGGCGCCGGGGCGGTCGCGCAGAGCGACCGGCTAGAAGTTGTAGCGGAGGCCGATCACGACGCGGCGCGGCTCGGCGAAGAAGCCCGGGTTGGCGTAGTTCCGGTTGAGGAAGCCGTCGTCGCCGCGGAACGTCGAGGCGTCGACGGCCTGCTGGAGCGAGTACGTCGCGCGGCCCGTATCGCCGAACACGTCGAACTCGTTGCGCGCGTCGAGGAGGTTGTCGACGGTCGCGAAGAGGCGGACGGTGTGCTCGCCCACGACCGTGAGGTTCTTGTAGGCGTTGAGGTTGACCGTCACCGTCGTCGGCTTGAGCTCCGAGTTGAGCGGGATCCGCGTCGGGACGATCGTGCCGGTCTGGAGCGTGGTCCGGGCCGGGGTGTAGGGCTCGCCCGAGCCGTAGCTCATGAGGAAGCCGAAGCCGGCGTCGAGCCGGGGGTTCTCGTACGTCAGCGAGGCCGTCACGGTGTGGCGCTGGTCCCAGTTCGTCGGGACGATCTGCTGGTCGATGAGGCCGTTCGCGGCGGCGGCGTTGTAGGCCTGGTCCGGGTCGGACGAGTTCGCGCGGGCCACCTGGAAGGTGTAGTCGATGCCGGCGAAGAGGTTGTCGCCGAAGCGCTGGTCGAAGCGCGCGATGAAGCCGCGGACGAACCCGAAGTCGGAGTTGACGAGGATGCCGTAGCGGGCCGAGGAGCCCGCGACGCGGGTCGGGTCGGTGGCCGTCCCGGTGAGGTTGCGGATGTTGCGGTAGAACGCCGTCAGCTCGACCGCCGAGCTCGGCGTGAGCGCCTGCTTCAGCCCGATCTCGCCCGAGATCGTCTGCTCCGGCTTGAGGTTCGCGTTCCCGATCAGCCCGATGAGTCCTGAGCCGCCCGTGCCGAGGAGGAAGTACGGGTTCTGGTAGAGCAGCTCGAAGTTGGGCACCTGGAAGAACTGCCCGTACGAGAAGTGGACCACGCCGCCCTCGGTGATCGGGAAGGCCACGCCGAGGCGGGGCGAGATCTGCCACGTCGATTCGGCGTCCTCGAAGTAGTAGTCGTTCGCGAGGATCGCGTCGAAGTCGGGCTGGCCCTCGGGGGTGACGTAGAGCAGCGGCTGCTCGTCCGGGCCGAGGATCGGCTCGCCGTCGGCGTCGCGCTGGATGATGCGGTTCTCGAGGAAGACGGAGCTGGGGTCGCGCGGGTCGCGGAAGGCGCGGCCGTTGGAGTCGAAGTAGTCGAACCGCAGGCCGGCGTTGATGATGAGCCCGCCGAGCTCGACCTTGTCCTGGACGTAGGCCGAGAACTCGATGGGGTTGTAGGAATAGGCCCCGTTGTCGGCCAAGAACTGCCCGCGCTCCTGCGGCGTCGTGCCGTCCTCGTCGAGCACGACGACGAACTCGTCGGCGAAGTCGATCGTGTGGTAGCGCCCCTCGATGCCGGCCTTGACGAGGTTGGCGTCCCCGACCTGGCTCGTCACGTCGACCTTACCGAGCCACGTATTCGTCGAGCGCTCGAAGCGGCGGTTGTCGGTCCCGCCGACCTTGAAGTTGCTGGTGCGGAGCGGGTCGGTGAAGTCGAAGAACTCCGGCTCGCGGTAGCGCTGGTCGAACGGGTCCTCGAAGAGGAACTCGCTGAACGTCGTGTTCGAGTTCGTAATCCCGGCCTCGTAGAACGTCGCGTTCGAGAGCGTGTGCGTCCACTTGAGGTAGGCGCTGTAGGCGTCGCGCTGCTGCTGCCGCTGCGCCGTGGGGAAGTAGAAGAGGTCGAGGCCGAAGTTCCGGAAGTCCTCCTGGCTGAGGAGCACGTTCGCCGCCAGCCGCATCCCCTTGCCGAGGCGGGCCGTGAGCTTGGCCTGCCCCGTCACCTTCTCATACGGGTTGAGCGACACGGAGGACGAGTCGCCCGAGCCGCCGGGGTTGACGAGGTTCACGCGGCCCGTAGAGTCCACGCCGACATCCTCGGCGCGGAACACGTCGCGGCCGAAGATCCAGCCGTCGTTCGCGAAGTAGCGGCCGCTCGTGAAGAAGTAGAGGCGGTCCTTGAGGATCGGGCCGCCGAGGCTGCCCTCGGCGTTACGGACGGCCGTGGCGGAGAGGTCGTCGAGGGCGGGGAAGACGGGCGTGCCGCTGGCGAGCTCTTCCTGCTGCGCGACGTAGTCGCCGAGGAAGCCGGAGAAGCTGCCCTCGAACTCGTCGCCCCCGTCCTTCGTGACGACGTTGACGATCCCGCTCAGCGCCTGGCCGTACTCGGCGTTGAAGGCGCCGGTGACGACCTGCGCCTCCTGCACCACGTTGTTCTCGATGGAGACGCCGAGGCCGCCGTCGAACACGTCGGTGACGGGGAGGCCGTCCACCCAGTAGCCGACCTCGCCGAGGCGGCCGCCGCGGAAGTGCCCGTTGACGACGCCCGCCTGCAGCTCGACGACCTCGCTGAAGTCCTGCACGGGGAGGGCCTGGATCTCGTCGCCGGAGACGAACGCCGTCGTCGCCGTGAGGTCCCTCTGCACGAGCGGGCGGACGGCCGTCACGACGATCTCCTCGCCCTCGAACACCTCCTCGGCCATCTCGACGTCGAGGTCGGTCGTGACGTCGATCGAGACGCGGAGGTCCTCCACGCTCGTCGTCTGGTAGCCGACGAACGAGAACACGACGGTGTAGGTGTCCGGCCGGAGCCCGATGATGCTGTACTCGCCGTCGAAGTTGGTGGCCGTGCCCTGCATCGTGCCCTCGATGACGACGTTCACGCCGGGGAGCGGCTCGCCGGTGTCGGCATCGGTGACGGTGCCGCGGATCTTGCCGGACTGCGCCAGGGCGCTGCTGCTGCCGAGCAGGACCAGCACGGCGACGAGGGACAGAGCGTGGAGGAGGCGCGAGGAGGTCATGCGCGGGGGGGGCGTCGGTGAGAACATCGGGGGGTGCGTCAGGAGGAACTCGGGGAAACGGAGGCGGCTAGGTTCCGGAAAGCCGGGCGGCCCGCGGCGCGGCCACGGGGAAGGGGTCGGGGGGCGACTCGTTCCGGCGTCGCACGCCCGTCGTCGCGCGCGCGACGAGCTGGGCCGAGAAGGTGGTGCGCGAGACCGGGCGCTCCGGCTCGGCGATGCGCTGCATCGCCTTGTCGATGCCGACGCGGCCCATCTCGTACATCGGCTGGCTGAGCGTGGAGAGGCCGACGTGGGCGCTCATCCGGAGGTCGTCGAAGCCGATCACGGCGACGTCGTCGGGCACGGCGAGGCCGGCCTCGCGGATCGCGCGGAGCGCGCCGTAAGCCTGCATGTCGGAGGCGACGAAGACGGCATCCGGACGCTCGTCGCGTTGGAGGAGCGCGGTCATGGAGGCGTAGCCCGACTCCTGCGTGTACCCGTGTTGCTTGACCTCGGCGCTCGTTTCGATGAGGGCTTCGTCGACGGGGCGTCCGGCGATGCGGAGGGCCTCCTTGTAGCCCTCGCAGCGCTCGCGGCCGGGCACGGATACCGGGTTCGGCGCGATGTGCGCGATCCGCTGGCGCCCACGCTCGATCAGGTGCGCCGTCGCCTCCACCCCGCCCTCGCGGTTGTTGACGGAGACGGAGTCGAACTCGGGGTGCTCGGAGTCCACGAGGACGACGGGGAGGTCGGAGGCGGCGAGCGCGCGGGCGCGCCCCGCGGTCAGCGGCGTCGAGCAGAGCACGATCGCGTCGGCGCGGCCCTTCTGGACGGCGCGGGCGAGCTGGTCGTCGATCTCCTCGGGCGTGCGGGCGGCGTAGACGAGCAGGTCGTAGTCGAGCTCCGAGAGCCGGTCCTGCACGCCGCGGATCACCTCCATGAAGAAGTACGACGTCAGCATCGGCACGACGGCGGCGACCACGCGGGTGCTCTGCCGCGCGAGGCTGCGGGCCGAGACGTTCGGCTTGTAACCGAGCTCGCGCGCGACGGCGAACACCCGCTTCCGCGTGGAGTCGGCGACGCCCGAGCGACCGCTGAACACGCGGGACACCGTGGCGATCGAGACGCCGGCGCGGTCAGCGATGTCGTAGATCGTGATGGCCAATGGCTTAGGGCGAAAGCGATGTAAGCGCTTACACGCGCGAACGCTTAATTATATCATAATCCCCCCGGAGGCGCAACTATGCCGGGTCGGTTTTGGAAAGCGCTTCCGCTATTCTTCGTTTAGAACTCCGATGTTTTTCGTCTGAGACGGCGCCGAAACCGATCCGGCCCGGCGGGCAACAGCGGGGATCGGCCTCTGCGAGCGGCTCGCCGCGTGCGGGCTAGCGCCGCGGATCGACTGGCAGTATGTTAAGGCGCTCAACCACACCGCCTCCGCCCTCCGACTGCGTCATGGGGAAAGCCTCGATCCTCCGCGAATTCTGGCGCTTTCTGCGCGTTCGAAAGAAATACTGGCTCGCGCCGATCGTCGTCGTGCTCGTCATGCTGAGCCTGCTGATCGTGCTGACGCAGGGCTCGGCGCTCGCGCCGTTCATCTACTCGCTCTTCTAGCCGATGACGGCGCTCCAGGTGATCGCAGCGGAGATCCGCGCGCTCGACACGTCGCGGCGTGCGCTGCGCAACTTCGGCCTCGTCGTGGGCGGGGTGTTCGCCGGGATCGCGGCGATTATCGCGTGGCGGAACGGGTGGACGCTGACGCCGTGGGCCGTCGGGCTCGGCGGACCGGCGCTCGTGCTGATGGCGCTCGGGCTCGCCGCGCCGCGCGTTCTCCACCCCGTGTATACCGTGTGGATGGGGCTGGCCGTCGTGCTCGGGTTCGTGATGACGCGGGTGATCCTGACGGCCGTGTTCGTCGGGCTCGTCATCCCGATCGGGCTCGTGCTGCGGCTCGTGGGCAAGGATTTGCTGCGGTTGAAGCTCGACCCGGAGGCGGACTCGTACTGGCTGCCGAAGGAGGAAGCCGACCCGGCCGCCGAACGAATGACGAGGTACTTCTGAGGTGGATATCCTCGGCCTCTCCTGCTTTTACCACGACGCGGCGGCGTGCCTCGTCCGGGACGGCCGCATCGTCGCGGCGGCGCAGGAGGAGCGCTTCACCCGCGTCAAGCACGACCCGTCGTTCCCGCGCCACGCGGTCGACTACTGCCTCGCCGAGGGCGGCATCACCACGGCCGACCTCGACGCCGTCGCGTTCTACGACAAGCCGTTCCTCACCTTCGAGCGGCTGCTGGAGACGTACCTCGCGTTCGCGCCGCGCGGGCTGCGGTCGTTTATCAAGGCGATGCCGGTGTGGCTGAAGCAGAAGCTCTGGACGCCCGACCTCCTCGCCCGCGAACTCGGCACCGACGGCGAGCCGTTCGCCGGGCCGATCCTCTTCACCGAGCACCACGAGAGCCACGCCGCGAGCGCGTTCTTCCCCTCGCCCTTCGCGCGCGCCGCCGTGCTCACCGCCGACGGCGTCGGCGAGTGGGCCACGACGAGCTGGGGCGTCGGCGCGGGCAACACCCTCGACCTCCGCGCCGAGCTGCACTTCCCGCACTCGCTCGGGCTGCTCTACTCGGCATTCACGTATTTCTGCGGCTTCCGCGTCAACTCCGGCGAGTACAAGCTGATGGGGCTCGCGCCCTACGGCGAGCCGCGCTACGCCGACACGATCCGCGATCACCTGATCGACCTGAAGCCCGACGGCTCGTTCCGCCTCAACCTCGACTACTTCACGTATCCGGTCGGCCTGACGATGACGGGGCGGAGGTTTGAGGAGTTGTTCGACGGGCCGCGCCGGGAGCCCGAGGGCCCGCTGACGCAGCGCGAGATGGACCTCGCCCGGAGCGTGCAACTCGTGACCGAGGAGGTGATGCTCGCGCTCGCGCACCACATCCACCGTGAGACGGGCGAGACGAACCTCTGCCTCGCGGGTGGCGTCGCGCTCAACTGCGTCGCGAACGGACGCCTCCTCCGCGAAGGGCCGTTCGAGAACGTCTGGATTCAGCCGGCGGCGGGCGACGCGGGCGGGGCCCTCGGCGCGGCGCTGATGGCCTGGCACGCGTGGCACGATGCGCCGCGCCCGGCGCCCGTCGGCGACGCGATGCAGGGCGCGTACCTCGGCCCCGCGTTTTCGGACGACGAGATCGCCGCCTTTCTCGACGCCGAGAGCATTCCGCACGAACGGCTCGACGATGACGCGCTCACCGAATATGCCGCCGACTTGCTCGCGCAGGGCCACGTCGTCGGGTGGTTTCAGGGGCGGATGGAGTTCGGGCCGCGCGCGCTCGGCCACCGCTCGATCCTCGCCGACGCCCGCGGGCGCGAGGTGCAGCGCGTCGTGAACCTCAAGATCAAGTTCCGCGAGAGCTTCCGCCCCTTCGCCCCGAGCGTGCTCGCCGACCGCGCCGCCGACTACTTCGACCTCGGCACGGAGAGCCCGTACATGCTGCTCGTCGCCGACGTGCGCGACGCCGCGACCGGCGGCACCGGCCTCGACCGCCGCCACCACACCGACTCGCCGATCCCCGCCGTCACGCACGTCGACGGCTCGGCCCGGATTCAGACGGTGAGCGACGAGCGGAACCTGACGTATGCCCGGCTGCTGCGCGCGTTCGAGGCGCGGACGGGCTGCCCCGTGCTCGTCAACACGTCGTTCAAC
>CAYTJT010000132.1:0-8930 GCA_964438105.1 uncultured Rhodothermales bacterium
GGGATGCCGTCGAGCGCCGTCGCGGTGTCGACGTGGGCGTGGCCGCCGCGCAGCAGGGCGACGACTTCGGCGCGGAGGCGGGCGTCGGGCGCGAGGCCGATCTGGGGTCGAGGCATGGGCTTATCCGAGGGCGGTTTGCAGTCCGTTGAGCAGCATCTGCACGGCGATCATGATGAGCAGCATCCCCATCAGCCGCTCCAGCGCCGAGAGCCCGCGCTCCTTGAGCAAGCGATAGAGGAACGGCGCGGACGAGAGGACGACGGCCGCCGCGCCCCACGCCATCATCAGCGCCGTGAACCACTTGCCGAGCGCGCCCGGATCGCTGCGGACCATCAGGATCAGCGTGGCGAGCGCGGACGGCCCGGCGATGAGCGGGACCGCGAGCGGGACAATAAACGGTTCGCCGCCGCTCTGGTCGCCCATGACGCCCTCTTTCGTCGGGAACACCATCCGCAGCCCGATGATCATCAGCACGATGCCGCCGGCGATCGTCACGGACTCCTGTTCGAGCTCGAGCAGGTTGAGCAGGCTCTGGCCGAAGAACAGGAAGGCGAGGAGGATCGCGAGCGCGATCAGCAACTCCCGCGCGATGATGTAGCGCCGACGCCGCGCGGGGAGGTCGCGGAGCAGCGAGAGGAAGAGCGGGGTGTTGCCCAGCGGGTCCATCACGAAAAAGAGGACCACGGCCGCGGAGAAGACGGAAGCACCCGGTTCGAGCACGGAAGGCAGGGCCAGGAAAGAGGGGAGGGCCGAGCGTTCGGGCGAGGGCGGTAGATTGAGCGCGCCCGAGACGACGCACCCAATGTACACCGCCCCCTTCGATACCCGCCTGCCGGTCCTCACGACGGAGCGGCTTCGGCTCCGGCACCCCCGACCGACCGACGCCGACGCGGTCTTCGCCATCTTCGGCGACCTCCGAGCGATGCGCTACTGGAGCCACGAACCGTTCGAGAAGCCGGAGGAGGCCGAGGAGTACATCGGGTCCATCGACCGGGGCTTCGCCGAGCGGACACTCTTCCAGTGGGCCATCACCGAGCCGGCCGACGACGCGCTGATCGGCACGGTCACGCTGACGGCGTGGGACCGCACGCACCGCCACGCCGAGATCGGCTTCGTGCTGCACCCGGACGCGTGGGGGAGGGGGTACGGCTCGGAAGCGGTGCGGGCCGTGCTCGCGTTCGGGTTCGAGCGGATGGATCTGCACCGCGTCGAGGCCGAACTCGACCCGCGCAACGCGGCGTCGGCGCGGCTGCTCCGGGGGCTCGGCTTCAGCTACGACGGGCTGTTCCCCGAGCGGTGGTACCTCTACGACGAGTGGTGCGACAGCGCGTTCTACGGCCTGCTCCGCCGCGATTTCGAGCGCGATTTCGAGCATGGGGAGCCGCGCACTTCGTAGCTTTCGGAGGCCCATCGTTCCTCTCCGCAAGCCGTTATTGCAATGAGCACCTCCACCGAACGCCCCGAGCGCACGACCTCCAGCGGCCTCCCCATCGAGCCCCTCTACGAGCGCGACGACCTGCCATCCGACCTCGGCGAGCGGCTCGGCCAGCCGGGGCAGTACCCGTTCACGCGCGGCGTCTACCCCCGGATGTACCGCGACCGGCTCTGGACGATGCGGCAGTACGCCGGCTTCTCGACGGCCGAGGAGTCGAACGCCCGCTACCACTACCTCCTCAGCCAGGGCGCGCGCGGGCTCTCCGTCGCCTTCGACCTGCCGACGCAGATCGGCTACGACTCCGACGACGAGATGGCCGAGGGCGAGGTCGGCAAGGTCGGCGTCGCGATCGACTCGCTCGAAGACATGCAGCGGCTCTTCGACGGGATCGAGCTGGAGAAGGTCACGACGAGCATGACGATCAACGCGACGGCGCCGATCCTGCTCTCGCTCTACGTCGCCGTCGCGAAGGGGCAGGGCGCCGATCCGAAAAAGCTCGGCGGGACGATCCAGAACGACATCCTAAAGGAGTACGCCGCGCGCGGGACCTACATCTCCCCGCCGCGCCCGTCGATGCGGTTCATCACGGATGTGTTCGCGTGGTGCTCCGCCGAAGTGCCGCGCTGGAATACGATCTCGATCTCAGGCTACCACATCCGCGAGGCCGGGAGCACGGCAGCCGAAGAGCTCGCCTTCACGCTCGCCAACGGCATCGCCTACGTCGAGGCCGCGATCGAAGCCGGGCTCGACGTCGACGTGTTCGGCAAGCGGCTCTCGTTCTTCTTCAACGCCCACAACGACTTCTTCGAGGAGGTTGCCAAGTTCCGGGCGGCGCGGCGGCTGTGGGCGCGCATCATGAAAGAGCGCTTCGGCGCGACCGACAAGAAGGCGATGATGTGCCGCTTCCACACGCAGACCGCGGGCTCGACGCTGGCGGCGCAGCAGCCGAAGAACAACGTCGTCCGCGTGACGCTGCAAGCCCTCGCCGCCGTGCTCGGCGGGACGCAGAGCCTCCACACGAACGGCTTCGACGAGGCGCTCGCGCTCCCGACCGAGGAGGCCGCCGGGCTCGCGCTCCGCACGCAGCAGGTCATCGCCCACGAGTCCGGCGTCACCGACACGGTCGACCCGCTCGCGGGCTCGTTCTACGTCGAGCGGCTGACGGCCGACCTCGAAGCCGAAGCCGAGCGGCTGATCGCGAAGATCGACGAGATGGGCGGGGCCGTCGCGGCGATCGAGCAGGGGTTCTATCAGGACGAGATCGCGCAGTCGGCGTATGAAGCTCAGCTCGCCGTCGAGCGCGACGAGCAGGTCATCGTCGGGGTGAACAAGTATGCCGAGGGCGACGTCGAGGTGCCGGAGTTGCTCCGCGTCGGCGACGAGATCCGCGAGCAGCAAAGCCAGCGCCTCGCCGCTCTCCGCGACCGCCGCGACGAACAGGCGTGGGCCGCGTCGCTCGACGCCATCGAGCGGGCCGCGCGCGGCGACGAGAACCTCATGCCGCACGTGCTCCACGCCGTCGAGCAGTACGCCACCGTCGGCGAGATCTCACACCGGCTTCGCGCCGTGTGGGGCGAGTACGGCGGCTGAGGTGAACAACTCCCACATGCTCCATGCGTCACATCCGTTCAGAGCTTCTCCTTCACCCGCTCTTCCTGGCTGCCCTTGTCACGCTATTGCTGAATGATTGGGTATTCAAGTCGGCGTGGCCGGGACTACTCACCGGGAAGCTGAGTGACTTCGCAGGGCTAATCGTCGCTCCCGTATTCATTTGTGCGGTGCTGGGGCTGCGCAGTCGTCGCGGCGTTTGGGTCGTGCACGGAGGGGTAGGATTGGTCTTCGCGTTCCTTCAACTCGTGCCAGTGGAGGTCTGGCACCCGTTCGTCGCGGGGGTAGTCCCGCGCCCGAGACTGTGGGCAGATCCGACGGATCTCATCGCGCTCGCCGCGCTGCCGTGGAGTGCACGCTTCGTCATGGAGCCTCGCGTAGCACATTCTTCCTTGCCATCACCCGTTCGAGCTATAGCGGCTGGGAGCGTACTCATCGTTGCCTCGTTCGCGATAGTCGCAACGAGCCGAATCCCGCCGGCTGTGACAGACAAAAGTGAAGTGCTTGTCGTTGCAGAGGGCGAAGAGGCTGCGCTGGAAGTATTCGAGCGGGCACTGCGTCACGTGCTCACTTCGCCGTGGGCAACGGAGGACTTCACCACGCACCGATACAAAGGGAGGTATCTGGCGCGGGTTTACTCCTCTGGCTCGCAAGAAGCCTCAAGCGAACAACTGGAAATCGATGTGTATCTGTGGGTGGGTTGGGACGCGGCCTCGCAGACCCTCCGCCTCGCGGAGGTTGGATTCGGTGCAGCTCACGGGTACCCTTATCCCCGACTGTCACTTCTGAAAAGGATTCGGGACGACCGCCTCCTGCCGTCGCTCCGGTCAGCGATAGAGGCCGAGGAGAAGTCTGTACTCAACCAGCGATGATGGAGGCCACGCGGCGACGAGAACCTGATGTCGCAGGTGCTCCACGCCGTCGAGTGCGATGCCACCGTCGGTGAGATCTCGCACCGCCTCCGCTCCGAGTAGGGCGAGTACGGCAGTTGGATCCGGTGCAGTAATGCGGCCTGCCATATGCCGAAACCTGTCTGCCATGTGTTCGTAGATACGAGCATTCACCCTCCGAGGCCGCGTCATGCCCTCCTTCCCGATCGATGTCCACTACGAGCCTTCGGCCGTGCGCCAGGGGTTGCCCTACCGCACGCTGCACCAGTTCGTCACGGCGCTGGGGTTGACGCTGGCGGACGCCGCCGGGCTGCTGCTCATCAGCGAGCGCACGCTCGCACGCCGCCACGCCGAGGGCCGGTTGACGCAAGCCGAGAGCGACCGGCTCGTCCGGCTCGAACGGCTCGCGGCAGACACCGTCGAGGCGTTCGACGGGCACGCGGCTGAGGCGAAGGAGTGGCTCACGACGCCGAAGGCGCTCCTCGGCGGCGAGTCCCCGCTGCGTCACGCCGACACCGAGCCGGGACTGCGGGCCGTCCGCCAGATGCTCGCGGTAATCCAGCACAACGTAGCGGCGTGATGCCGCTGCGCGAGGCGGTCCGTCTGACCCAGCGGCGCTATGCGGCGTCGGCCTATTCGGGGGGCGGTGCGCTCCGGGTGGATGGGCGCTGGCACCGCGCGGGCCTCCCGGTCGTCTACGCCGCCGAGACGGCCCCAGGTGCCCTCCTCGAACTCCTCGTCCACGTCGAACGTCCGCGCCTGCTCGTGATGGACCTCGTCGTCGTGCCGTCGCGGTTCGAGCCGGACCTCGTGGTGCGGGTCGAAGACGCGTACGGGCCGCTGCCGGAGGCGTGGTGGCGTTTCCCGTGGCCCGCTGCCACGCAGGCCATCGGGCGGCAGTGGGTGGACGAGGAGCGCTCTGTCGTGCTCAACCCGTCGCACCCGGACTTCGGTGAAGTCGAGATCGGCGAGCCGGCCCCGTTCGAGATCGATCCGCGCCTGGGCGCGTGATGCGTCGCGCGGGGGCATAGGTCGAATGGGGGCATAGTTGGAGCACGTGCACGGCGACGGCGTTTCCGGTCGCGCGTTCCCGACCGCGCGTTCCCGAGCGCTCATTTCCGGTTTGTGAGGCCGCTGAAATCTGGTGCCGGCCTCGCACCAACTCCGCTCTGTGTGGGGCGAGTACGGCAGCTAGCGACGGGCACGAATCAGGGAACGCGTCGTTAGAGGGGTCGCCCTCTCGCTTCCATCTGCCCTTCGCGCCCATGCCTCCCGCTCCGCCTGCCTTCTGGGAACTCGACCGCCACATCGCCGGCTTCATGACGAAGTACGGCATCGTCTCGCTGCGTTGGGCCGTCGGGATCGTGTTTATCTGGTTCGGCGCGCTCAAGCTGTTCCCGGGGATGAGCCCGGCCGAAGGCATCGTGCGCGAGACGGTCTACTGGTTCGACTTCGACATCTTCTTCCTGGTCCTCGGCGTGTGGGAGGTGCTCATCGGGCTGTTCCTGCTCATCCGCCCCCTCGTCCGCGTCGCCATCTTGCTGCTGTTTCTCCAGATGCCGGGAACGTTCCTCCCGCTCGTGCTCGTGCCCGAGGCGTGCTTCGCGACGTGGCCGTTCGAGGCGCCGTGGGACGTGTTCGTCCTCACGCTCGAAGGGCAGTACATCATTAAAAACCTCGTCCTCATCACCGCCGCGCTCGTCGTCGGGGGGACGGTGCGGGAAAACCCCGACACGAATCGCAAGCTCTGACGATCAGCGCGCCGCCCGCCACCGCTCGACGAGCCCGAACGCGGCGATGCCGAAGGCGACGGACACGTTGAGCGAGTGCTTCGCGCCGTACTGCGGGATCTCGAGCGCGAGGTCGCAGCGGTCGATAATCTCCTGCCGCACCCCTTTGACCTCGTTGCCGAGCACGAGCGCGATCGGGAACTGAGCGGGCAGCATATCGCTGAGGTCTGTGGACGCGTCGGTCTGTTCGAGCGCGGCGAGGGTGAGGCCGTCGGCGCGGAGCCGGTCGAGGAGCGGAAACGGGTCGGGGTCGTGCGACCACGGGACCGTGTGCTCGGCGCCGAGCGCGGTCTTGGCGACGCGGGGATGCTCGGGCGTTGGGGTGTAGCCGGTGACGTGGACGTGCTCGACGCGGGCCGCGTCGGCCGTGCGGAAGATCGAGCCGACGTTATAGGCCGAGCGGAGGTTGTCGAGGACGACCACGACGGGGTGCCGAGGGAGGCGGTCGAGTGCGTCGGGATCGGGACGGCCGAGTTCGTCGAGTTGGAGCTTGCGCACGGGCGGGGCGTGGATGGAAGGGGAGCGGGTGCTAGTTTACGCCCACGCTTCGGCCCATCCGTTTCGCCTGTCCACCACAGTCTCGCCTCCCCATGCCTCGCCTGCCCCGTGCCTTCGCGCTCACGCTCTTGCTCACGCTGCCGCTGGCCCTCGGCAGTTGCACCGCGCTGCAAGAAATTGCCAACCTGCGCAACGTCGATTTCGCGATCGAGAACGTCGCGAACACGAACCTCGCGGGCGTCGACGTGCAGGACGTCCGCTCCTACGACGACCTCAGCGGCGGCGAGGTCGCGCGGCTCGTCGCGGCGCTCGCGAGCGGCGAGATGCCCCTCTCGTTCACCCTCAACGTGGGCGCGCGCAACCCGGAGGCGAACAGCGTCAACGCCCGCCTCGTCCAACTCGACTGGACGCTGCTGCTCGACGACACCGAGACCATCAGCGGCATCTTCAACGACGAGCGCGTGATCCCGCCGGGCGCCGAGGTGCTCCTGCCGATCTCGATGGAGCTCGACCTCGTCCGCTTTTTCGGGCGGAACGCGCAGGACCTCGTCGAACTCGCCGCGGCCGTGGCGGGGCAGGGGACGAAAGAGATCGCCCTGCGCGCGCGCCCCACCGTGACCACCCCGCTCGGCCCCATCACGTACCCCTCGACGATCACGATCCTCCGCCAGAACGTCGGCGGGTGACCGGTTGAGCCCTCGCGATGGGGTGCGAATCCCTTGTCGTCGGGGTTCCGCTGGGCGGGAATGAACATGGCGTTAACGCTTGTAGCGGCGGGGAGAGGCCCGTACCTTAGTGGTTCTCTGCCTACGCCATGCGCGCCCGCGCACGCCCTCCATGATCGTAGCCATCGACGGCCCCGCCGGATCGGGAAAGAGCACCACCGCCAAACGCGTCGCCGACGCGATGGGGTGGCTGTATCTCGACACGGGGGCGATGTACCGCACGATCGGGCTCGCGTTTCTCGACCGGGACATCCCCTTCGAGGCGGAGGCTGCGGCGGACGCGCTCGACGACGTCCGCCTCGACCTCCGCATGGGGAAGAACGGCCTCCGCGCCTGCCTCGACGAGGTGGACGTGACCGAGCGCATCCGTACGCCCGAGGCGAGCGAAGCGGCGAGCCGCGTGAGCACCTTCCCTTCCGTCCGCGAGCGCCTCGTCGCCGAGCAGCAGCGGATCGCGCGGGAGCAGACGGCCGAGGGCCGCGGCGTGGTGATCGAAGGCCGGGACATCGGGACGGTCGTCGCGCCGGACGCGGAGGTGAAAGTGTACATGGTCGCGAACCCCGAGGAGCGCGCCGAGCGCCGCCACCGCGAACTCCTGGCCCGGGGCGAGGACGTATCGCTCGACGAGGTCGCCGACGAGATCGGCCGCCGCGACGCCCGCGACGCCACCCGTAAGGTGTCCCCGCTGCGGCAGGCCGAGGACGCGATCACGCTCGACACGACGGGCCTCAGCATCGACGACCAGGTCGAGCGCGTGGTCGCGCTCATCCGAGAACGCCGCGCCGCTTCCCCCGTACAACCGGGTCCCGCCGCTGCCGATCGGGCAGCCCCCACGACCCCATAACCTTCATCAGAAGCCTGCCGCGACGCTGTGCGAGACGCCGCCGCGGCAGGGATTGTCTCACAAAACCCACCCGAGCGACCGCCTCTCGCACGCCCACCGCGCTGCGGTCGTGACCTTAACCCAATCACATGGCTGAAGAGCTGGACACCAAAAAGCAGAGCGAGGAGCAGGTCGACGCGGCCGCCACGGCCGACGAGGCCCCGACGACGCTCGAACAAGCGGACCCCGCAAACGCGGAGGCCGCGCCCGACGCATCCGACGACAACGACGACGCCGAGGCGTCGGACGAATCGGTCCTCGACAAGGCGAAGGACGCCGTCGAGGACGCCGTCGAAGCGGCCGGAGACGCGGTCGAAGACGCCGCCGAGGCCGTCACGAAGTCGACGAAGCGCCTGCTCGACCAGGCGGTCGACAGCGCCAAAGAGGTCGTCGCCGAAGTGGCAGAAACCGTCTCCGAAGGCGCCGACGCCGTCGCCGAGCGGATCACCGGCAGCACGGAGTCCGTCGATCCCGAGGCCCCCGTCGCCGTCGAGAGCCCCGACGACCTCGACTACACCGGCGGCTCGCTCGGGTACACCGGCGAGATCCAGGGCAACGTGATCTCCCTCGCCGACCTCGAGGACTACGAGAACCGCGTCGACCCCGAGGAGCCCGAGGAGAAGGACGAAGCCCTCATGGAGCTCTACGAGCGCTCGATGACCGAGGTCACCGAGGGCGAGATCGTCACCGGCCGCGTCGCCTCGATCGGCGAGAAGGAGATCGTCATCGACATCGGGTTCAAGACCGACGGCATCGTCTCGAAGAACGAGTTCGACCGCGAGCTCGAGATCGGCGAGGAGATCGACGTCTTCCTCGAGCGGCTCGAAGACCGCTACGGCCAGCTCATGCTGTCCAAGACCAAGGCCGACGACGTCCGCCGCTGGCAGAAGATCGAGGACGCGTTCGAGAACGAGGGCATCATCGAGGGCACGATCATCCGCCGGATCAAGGGCGGCATGATCGTCGACCTCCTCGGCGCGGAAGCCTTCCTCCCCGGCTCGCAGATCGACGTCCGCCCCGTGCGCGACTTCGACGCGTACCTCGGGAAGACGATGGAGTACAAGGTCGTCAAGATCAACGCGGCCAACGGGAACGTCGTCG
>CAYTJT010000133.1:0-8818 GCA_964438105.1 uncultured Rhodothermales bacterium
GTCTCCGCTCGGGCTACGAAGAACTGTCCCCCTGAATCAGGGGGACAGCTTTTCGAGCCGGGAGCGCAGCGACCTGCCGAAAAGCGGGGGGTACGACACACGACGACCTGGCTCCTGCATTAGAAGAAGCCCATCGCGTTCTTGTCGTACGAGATCAGCATGTTCTTGGTTTGCTGGTAGTGCGCGAGCATCATCTTGTGGTTCTCGCGCCCGATCCCGGACTTCTTGTACCCGCCGAAGGCGGCGTGCGCCGGGTAGAGGTGGTAGCAGTTGACCCACACGCGGCCCGCCTGGATGGCGCGCGGCACCTGGTAGAGCTGGTGCGCGTCGCGCGTCCACACGCCCGCGCCGAGGCCGTAGAGCGTCTCGTTGGCGATGCGGATGGCGTCGGCCTCGTCCTTGAAGGTCGTCAGGCTCGTGACCGGGCCGAAGATCTCCTCTTGGAAAACCCGCATGTTGTTCGTGCCGCGGAAGATCGTCGGCTGGATGTAGTAGCCGCCGTCGGGCACGCCCGCGAAGCCGTCGCCCGAGGCGCCGTTGCCACCCGTCGTCGTCGCCGTAGCCGTCGCGGTGCCCCCCTCTTCGGCGACGCGCACCTCGGGCTGGCCGGTGTAGACGCCGCCTCCGATGAGGACCTCGGCGCCCTCCTCCTTCCCGATCTTGAGGTAGCGCTGGATCTTTTCGTACTGGTCGTTCGAGGCCTGCGCGCCGACCATCACGGAGTCGTCGAGCGGGTTGCCCATCTTGATGGCCTTCACGCGCTCGACGAGGCGCTCGGTGAACGCGTCGGCGATCGACTCCTGCACGAGGATGCGGCTCGGGCAGGTGCAGACCTCGCCCTGGTTGAGCGCGAACATCGCGGCCCCTTCGAGGCACTTGTCGAAGAACGCGTCGTCCTCGTCCATCACGCTCTCGAAGAACACGTTCGGGCTCTTCCCGCCCAGCTCCAGCGTGACGCGGACGATGTTCTCGGCCGCGTACTGCATGATGAGGCGGCCCGTCGTGGTCTCGCCCGTGAAGGCGATCTTCGCGATGCGGTCGCTCTGCGCGAGCGGCTTGCCGGCCTCGACCCCGAAGCCTTGCACGACGTTGACGACGCCGGGCGGGATCACGTCTTTCACGAGGTCGATCCACTCCATGATGCCGACGGGCGTCTGCTCGGCGGGCTTGATGACGACGCAGTTGCCGGCGGCGAGCGCGGGGGCGAGCTTCCACGCCGCCATCAGGAGCGGGAAGTTCCACGGGATGATCTGGCCGACCACGCCAAGCGGCTCGTGGAGGTTGATCGAGACGGTGTGCTCGTCGTGCTCGGAGATGCCGCCCTCTTGGGCGCGGATGACCCCGGCGAAGTAGCGGAAGTGGTCGACGACGAGCGGGAGGTCGGCGGCGAGCGTCTCGCGGACGGGCTTCCCGTTGTCGACGGTCTCGACGCGGGCGAGGTACTCGAGGTGGTCCTCGGTGATCTGCGCGATCTTGAGGAGCACGTTCGAGCGCTCGGCGGCGGGCGCCTTGTTCCACGTCTCGGCGGCCTTGTGCGCCGCGTCGAGCGCGCGCTCGACGTCCTTCGCGCTGGAACGGGCGACCTCGCAGAACGGCTTGCCGTCGATCGGCGAGATGTCCTCGAAGTAGCGGCCGTCGGCGGGCGGGACGTACTCGCCGCCAATGAAGTTGTCGTAGCGTGATTTGAGCTGCGGGCGGTCGTAGATCATGGCAGGGAGGGTTGGTGGAGGGAAGCCCTTGCGGTCGACGAAACGAAAGCGTTTATTCACAATACCCGAAAGCGCTTCCGCGTGTCTAACGGAAGGCTCCCAAAAAATCGCGGGATCCTATCAACCCGCCGCCTCATGCGTCCCGCCCCCCTCCCCGCCGACCCGTTCCACGCGCGCCTCGCCCGCATCGAACGCGAGCAGCCGCCGCAGGACCTCGTCGAGAACCGGGTGACGTTCGGCGCCGAGGGGGCGGAGTTCGCCGTCTACGACACGTTCCGCCCGGCCGAGCGCGTCTCGCTCACGGCCTCGAACCCGCTCTACTGCGGGATGGTGACGGGCGAGAAGCTGATCCATACGGCCTCGGGCCATGCGATCCCGTTCCACCCCGCCGAGTCGCTCGTCGTCCCCTCCGGGCAGCGGATCGAGATCGACTTCCCCGGCGCCAGCGACGAGCGCCCGACGAAGTGCCTCACGATCGAGATCGACCGGACGAAGGTGCAGCGCGTGGTGCAGACGCTCAACGAGCAGGCCCCGCGCCACGCCGAGTCCGGCGACTGGGTGTACGAGGACCGCGAGGTCTGCCACTTCCATAACACCCCCGGCTTCGAGCGGACGATCCACCAGCTCGCTGGGCTTTTCGTCGAGGACCACCCCGACAAGGAGACGATGATCGACCTCGGGGTGCAGGAGCTGGTGGTGCGGATGCTGCGGATGGAGGCGCGGCGGCTCCTGCTCGAAGCCAGCCGCGCGCAGGCCCGGCGCGACCCGCTCGCCGCCGCCGTCGAGTACGCCAAGCGGCGGCTCCACGAGTCGCTCACGGTCGGCGACCTCGCGGCGGTGGCCTGCATGAGCGAGCCGACGTTCTACCGCTACTTCCGCAACGAATTCGGGCAGACGCCCCTCGCCTTCCTGACCGAGCAGCGCGTCCGCCGCGCCCGCCGCCTCCTCGCCGACGCCCGCCGCACGGTGTCGGACGTGGCGCTCGCCGTCGGCTTCTCCAGCCCGAGCCATTTCATCCGCGTGTTCCAGCGGCACGTCGGGCAGACACCGAAGCAGTACCAGCTCGCGCGGCGCGAGGCCCCGCAGGCCTGACGGGACGGCGCAGACCCGACGGGAGGGCAGACGCGCGGCATCAACGTGCAGGGGCCGACGCGCGGTGCGTGTCGGCCCCTGCGATGGACGGGGGGACCAGCGAGATCCCCGCTGCGCCTTCGATGGCGCTTTCGTGGTGGCGCTACGACACGAGAGAGGGCTCCTGGCTGTAGATGTAACCGTCCTCCTCTTCGCTGCGGATCTGCGCGGCGAGCGTCAGCAGCACGCCGTAGATCACCTTCGACGTGACGTCGGCCACGGTGTACGTGATCGAGCGCGCGACGACGGCCGTGTCGCCGTCCATCAGCGGGAAGAACCCCGTGCCCGAGCCGAGCGCCGACATCTCGGTGAACAGGGGCATCAGGTAGGCGCCCGGGTAGAGCATCCACGAGACGAGGAAGAGGATCCAGATCGAGTTGATGAGGCGGGCGGCGCCCGGCGCCACCCCCTGCTGGCCCTCCTTCAGGATCCGCCGCATGAGGATGAGCACATGCACGAAGAACACCGTCGAGATCGTGCCCCAGATGAAGAACGCCGACGTGTTGCTGACCTCGTAGTACTGCCCGATGTAGCCGGTGATGACCATCATCGAGCCGGAGAAGAAGAACTGGTTGCGGATCGAGGTGAACTTGTCGCCGGCGATGTTGATCACGAAGAGGATCTGGAACAGCAGCATCGGCACGTCGATCAGCCAGTTCAGATACCGATAGCCGTTCGTGAAGTTGGCCGCCCCCGGCGCGCGGACGTACTGGTTCAGCGTCGCGTCGTAGATGAACGAGCTGTTCCAGTTCTGCGCCTGCGCGTAGAGCAGGAGGAACGCCGAGACCATCACCACGACCGAGAGCACCGACGAGATGCGGTACTTCGGCGAGACGGTCTTGAGGGTGAGGATGAAGTAGAACAGCCCGGCGAGCATGGCGGCGTAGCCCAACGTGAGGACGTGGGCCACCATGTCGTAGGCCATCGGGGAGTACGAGAAGAAGTTCTCGAAGGGGATATTGGGAAGCATAAGAGAGGGGGGCGATGGTGTGGGGGTGAGGGAGAGACGAAGCCGTGCTCCGGAGGACCGAGGTCAGACCGAGGTCGAGCCAGCCCGCAGAGTCAGACCGCGGGCCTTGATTCTTCAATACTTCATCTCTGCGGCCTCTTTCATTTTCAACGGGGGTTGAAAGTTCCATATGAAATGGATCCTTCCCCGGCGGCGTCAATCTAAGGGATCCCACCCACTTATGCCTTCCCGATGCCTCCCCCCCTCCGCCCCATCGCTCACGATGTGGGCCTCGTGCTGCTCGTCCCGGCAGGCCTCGCGCTGACCGGGCTCGGGGTGGCGCTCGGCGCTGGAGAACCCGCCGCCGCGCTGGGGTTCGGAGCGACGGCCGTCGGCGGCGGCGGCATCGGCGGGGCGCTGGTCTACGGGCTCCGCGCCAAGCGAGGGCAGAGCGCCCTCCTCGCGCGCCGCGCTCACGCGCCGTCGGTGATGGCGCTCGCGTGGCTTGCGGCCGCCCTGCTGGCCGCCATCCCATTCGCCGTCGTCGGGCTCGCGGGAGACGGAGCGGCCACGCGCGTGTTCGCCGATCCCGTCAACGCCCTCTTCGAGTCGATGTCGGGGCTGACGAGCACGGGCCTCACCGTGTCCTCCGACCCCAGCGCGCTCCCCCACGCCCTTCAGTGGTGGCGCTCGATCCTCCAATGGGTGGGCGGGATCGGGATTCTGTACTTCGCCCTCGCCCTCGTCCCGACCGAGCACGACGGGACGCACCGGCCAGAGCTGGGTGAGGAGATGAGCACGCGGGGGAAGGGTGCGCGCCTCCTCGCCATCTGGGGGATTTACGTCGGCTACACGGCGCTCGCGATCCTGGCGTTCTGGGCGGCCGGGATGCCGCTCTGGGAGGCCGTCAACCACGGCCTCACCGGGATCGCGACGGGTGGCTTCACGGTGACCGCCGACAGCTTCGCGAGCTACGGCCGCACGATCCACCTGGTGGGAGGCGTCGTGATCGTGCTCGGTGCCGTGAGCTTCGGCGTGCACTACGCCGTGCTCCTCCGAGGCCAGTACGGGCGGATCTTCCGCGACGAGCAGAACCGGCTCATGGCGCTCCTCCTCGTAGCCGGCGGCGGCGGCCTCGCGCTCGCCGTCGGCGCGGCCGGAGGGGAGGTGCCGTTCGCCGACATCGCTTTCCAGTGGGCGAGCGCGCTCCTGACGGCGGGCTTTTCGACGGATGACGTGGCGCGCTGGGGATCGTGGCCGCTCCTCCTCCTCATCCTCGGCATGTTCGTCGGGGGCGCGTCCGGGTCCACCGCCGGGGGGCTCAAGCAACGCCGCGCGGTCCACCTGGTGCGCGGGCTGCTCGGCGCCGAGCGGGCGTCGCGGCTCGCGCCGGCGCTCTACCAGCTCTTCCGGCTCGCCCTCACGCTCGCCGTCGGGACCGCGCTGCTCGTCCTCCTCGGTGGCGTCGGGTGGTACGACGCGCTGTTCGAGGCCACGTCGGCGCTCGGCACCGTCGGGCTGTCCGTCGGGGTGACGGGCGCCGATCTCCCGGTCGGCGGCCGGCTCGTGCTGATCGGGCTGATGTGGGCGGGTCGGCTCGAAGTGGCGGCCGTGCTGGCGCTCCTGGCACGCCCGGACCGCGCGGCGATCTCGAAGGCCTGACGCGGAGGGGCCGCCCCGCGATCTGCCGGTCGAGCTCTTCGGGACGTGCCGGCACTTTCTCAGCGCCGCGACGTTCCTCCCCACCCTCCCGACCCGCGCCCCAATGTTCACGCTCGATCTACCCCCCCACGTCGACGAAGCTCGGGCCCGTTTGCTCCTCGCTATCGGTCTGTTCCAGGAAGAGGACGTCCCGGTGGGTAAGGCCGCCGAGATCGCGGGGCTGACCTACCGCGCTTTCGTGGATGCGCTCGTGGAGCGCGGGATCGCACCGTACCCGGCGGACGAGGACGCCGCTACGATAGAGGCGGAGATGCAGACCGTCCGCGCGCTGATCCGGGAGCGGCAGGCGCGCTCGACGTGAGCCCCCTCCTCGTCACCGACACGACGTGCCTGATCGCGCTCGACCGTGTGGGCTTGCTGGGCCTGCTGCCTCGGTTGCACGACGTGGTCGCGCCCCCGGCCGTCATCGCGGAGTTCGGCAGGCGCCCGCCCTGGTTGCGTGAGGAGCCCGTAGCTGACCGTCGTTCCGTGGCCGCGCTCCTCGCGCAGCGGTTGGACGCGGGCGAAGCGGAGGCCATCACGCTGGCCCGCGCGATGCCGGATGCCGTGCTGCTCATCGACGAGGTGCGAGGGCGCCGAATCGCGCTCTCGCTCGGCCTCTCCATCATCGGCACGGCAGGCTTTTTGGCGACAGCAAGGATGCAGGGCTCATCCCTGCCGTCAAACCCGTCCTCGACGCCTTGCGCGACGAGCACAACTTCCGCCTGAGCGCGCGCCTCTACGAGCGGGTGCTCCGCGAGGCGGGCGAGACGTGACGAGGGCCGCCCCGCGCGGTGCGAAGCGGCCCCCTGGCGTGCTATTCGATCATCGGATCAGGTGCCGGCGGAGTAGTCCGTGGCGTAGGCCACCTGCTCGTCCGTCAGCGTGTCGATCTCCAAGCCCATCGTCTCCAGCTTCACGCGGGCGATCTGCTGGTCGAGCTCCTCGGGGAGGTCGAGGACCGTGTTCGGCATGTCCTCTCCGGCCTCTTTGGCCTTGATCAGTTCGAGGTGGGCCTGGAACTGGTTGGCGAAGCTCATGTCCATCACCTCGCTCGGGTGGCCTTCGGCGGCGGCGAGGTTGACGAGGCAGCCGTCGGCGAGCACGTAGATCTTCCTACCATTGTCACGAAGCGAGATCCTTGGAGAGGTCCTGTACGGCGTCTCGAAATACTTGAAAACTGCGAGATCGATTCCTGTCCGGCACCATGTGTTCAGCCACGGCTGCCGCCACTTCCACCTTTGGCATTCCGGTCGGGTACCGCTTGTTGAGCAGCTTTTCCAACCTTTCCCACGTCCCGCCGGAGATGTCGTCTGGGTCGCGGAAGCCACTTTTGCTAGCGAGCGTCGCAGACACGAAAGGATAAGCTGTACGAAGCGCCTCGACATCGCCGAAGAACCAGGCTTCGAGCTCCTCGACTACGATTCGGTTGACGACATCGTAGTCACCGTGGCCTTCGCGGTGGGCCGCCGTCCGCGTAACCAACCCAGTTCCTGCCGCGATTCCCTCGAGGCGCGCCTTCAACTCGTGACAGTCTTCGTCGTCGCGGTCCACGAGCACGACCACACACCACCGAGGCCCGAATCTGTGGGGGAGCCAGTCGGGGTAGGCCCGCAGGCGGTCTGGCAGCTTCTGCAACAGATCGCCTTTGCCTTGGAAAGATCGGACTTCCCACGTTGCAGGGTCGGGCAGCAGACGCGGGACGAGGTAAGCGAGCGCCGCCTCCGCCGACGGCTCCTCGGTGAGAAACTCGACGTGCATCAACTCGCCTCACTGGTGACAGTGGGAGCGCCTCCCTCCCGCAGCGGGTCGCCCACTTCGAAATACCCCTCCATCCAGAGCCAGCCCAGTTGAGCACCCTGCTTCACGTTGGCTCTGACAGCGGGCATCTCGGCGGCCTGCTTCGTTTGCGTGTAGCCGTCTTCGCCGCGCCAGAGCACCCGGACTTCTTCGGGCCGAAGCCCGTTGACGAAAAACGGACTGTGGGAGGTGACCATGAGTTGCGTCCGCGCCGACGCCTCGCGGCATTCCTCGGCCAGCCCGTGAAGCAAGCGGGGGTGGAGATAGTTCTCCGGCTCCTCGATGCCGATCAACTCCGGCGGCTCTGGGTCGTAGAGCAGCGTGAGGTAGGCCATCATCTTGAGCGTGCCGTCGGAGGCATACTTGGCAAGAATGGGCGTGTCGAAGGGGGCGTCCTTGACTTGGAGCATGAGGCGGCCGTCCTGTAGCACCTCAGCGTCGACGCGCTCCAGCCTCGGTACACGCTGTCCGAGCGTGCTGAGCATGTCGTCGAGTCGCTCGGAATGGAACTCCTTGAGATGCTGGATCACATTGGGGAGGTTGTCGCCGGAGGGCGAGAGTTGCTCCTGAGGGCCGGCCTCGGGGATGCCGCGTGTGCTGTCGGCCGAGAGGTACGAGAGGTGCCAGCCCGTAATGAACCGCCGCAGCGCACTCACCCGCGGGTTGCTGGCGAGTTGACCGAGCGTGTTGACGGCGAGGAGGTCTGGGCTGCTCAGCGTTTCCTCGATACGTTCGTCCTCTGCCTCCGGCACGTCGCCGCTGATGACGAAACCCTGACCGTTCTGGAAATTGAGAAACCGAAAGGGGCGACCGTATGAGCCGCGACGCCACGCCAGTGACTCTTCGACGACGACCGGCTTGCCATTCACTTCATCTATAGAGAGACTGTACGTGATGATCGGGTTCTTCGGGGCCTCCCGATATTTCAGTTCGATCTGAATCGGCCCGTCTTCTCCCCGCGTCCGGAGTTCTTTGAACCGGTTGCGTTTGTCTACGGCCGGCCGCAACCCTTCGCTGAAGCAGTGCTTCAGAAAAGCGAACACGTCAAAGACCGTGCTCTTGCCGCTCCCATTGGGACCGAGCAGTACCGTCAGCGGCGTGATCTCCCGTAGCTCGAAATCGCGGAGTGCCCGGTAATTCTGGACACGCAGGTACTCGATGCGAGGTACGTGAGTGGAGGAGCGTGGCATGACCGCGTACGTGAGGTAATCTGTTCTACGTCTGCGTGCCTACCCCAATGAGACGGGCCGCGCCGTAAGCTACCGACGCGGCCCGATCCAAGCGGAGCACCTGCTTTGGCTCAGGTGCCGGCGGAGTAGTCCGTGGCGTAGGCCACCTGCTCGTCCGTCAGCGTGTCGATCTCCAAGCCCATCGTCTCCAGCTTCACGCGGGCGATCTGCTGGTCGAGCTCCTCGGGGAGGTCGAGGACCGTGTTCGGCATGTCCTCTCCGGCCTCTTTGGCCTTGATCAGTTCGAGGTGGGCCTGGAACTGGTTGGCGAAGCTCATGTCCATCACCTCGCTCGGGTG
>CAYTJT010000134.1:0-8752 GCA_964438105.1 uncultured Rhodothermales bacterium
GCGCGCAGGCGGCGTTCTCGTACATCAAGTCCCACGCCGACGAGCTCGGCATCCCGCTCGACGCCTTCCGCTACTGGGACGTGCACGTCCACGTCCCCGCCGGCGCGATCCCGAAGGACGGCCCGAGCGCGGGCGTCGCGATGATCTCGGCGCTCACGAGCATCTACACGCAGCGCTGCGTCAAACACACCGTCGCGATGACGGGCGAGATCACGCTGCGCGGGCTCGTCCTCCCCGTCGGCGGGATCAAAGAGAAGGTGCTCGCCGCCAAGCGCGCCGGGATCGAGAAAGTGGTGCTGCCGGAGAAGAACAAGAAGGACATCGACGAGATCAAAGAGAGCGCCATCGAGGGGCTCGACGTGGCGTTCGTCTCGCGCATCGGCGAGCTGTTCGAGCACGTGCTGGAGACGGAGCCGCAGTCCGACCCGGCCGCGTTGTTCGACCTCCCCGACCGCGAGAAGCGCCTGCTCTCCGGAGCGGCCGTCCCCGCTGCGAACTCGTCGATGGAAGGCGAGACGGTGATGGCACGGCGGGGGGCGACCGGGTAGCGTTGGGTGCGGGCCACGCGACCTACTGCGTGGCCCGCACCGGTCTTTATCGTGCTCCCGCATGCCTCCGCGGAGCGCGCCTACCCGCTGCTTTGTCAATAGGATAGAATCGGAACAATTTGTGCACGTACATCCCCGAGGAAACGCCTTGACGCTCCTCGCCCCCGTCCCTATCCTTCGCCATGCTTCGGTTTACACCTCTTATGTCGCTCGTTATGTCTTTCGGTCGCCCTATGTTGGATGTGCGCGGCTTCTTGGTCCTATGGACCGGGATCGCCGCTTGTCTCCTCGTGTCCCCCGTCCACGCGCAGTCCGGAGCTTCCTCGGGCTCGTCAGCCGGAGCGAGCACCGAGGCCGAGCGGCACGTCGGCTATCTCCTCGCTGACAAGGTCTACCGCAAGCCCGATGCGTTCGCAGAGGAGGTCACCTCCGTCTCTAGGAATGACCGAGTGCGAATCTCGCCGCTCGCCAACGCGGAGGGGTGGTACGAGGTCTACCTCGTCGGCGAGCCCGAGCGTGTGGGCTATGCCTTCCGCCCCTATGTCTCTCGGTTTGGCCCGCAGGGGCTCACCCCGGACCCCGTGGCCGAGGGAGCCCCTGCAGACCTGCCCAACGGCGGCCTGTCCGAAGTGGTGTTCGCACCCATGCCCATAGACATCGGCGCCACCCGCGTCGTGCGGACGTGGGCGAACGTGCGCAGCGGCCCCGGTATGGATCACGATGCGTTTGGGGTGATCCGGCCCGACGTGCCCTTCCAGGTGCTCGCCGTCGAGCGCGGCTGGGGCCGCATCAAGCTCGCCGGCGACCCCGGCGTGGCCTACGTCTCGGCCTCCCTCCTCCACACGCCGGCCCCCTCCGAGACCGCCGTCGCGGAAGCGGCAGAAGCCGAACGACAGGCCGTGGTCGGGAGCGGCATGGCCGGCGGCGGGGTCTCCGAGGACGCCGAGCCGATAGAACCCGAGGTGAGCCAGGCAGAGATGATCCGCAACGCGCTCATGGGCTCGGGGGTGAACGCCGAAGCGACCGTCTACGTGACCCGCACGGGCCAGAAATTCCACCGCGAGGGGTGCCGCCACCTCCGCTCGCGCACGTTCGCGATCCCGCTCGCCGAGGCGATGCTGGACTACTCCCCGTGCCGTACGTGCAAGCCCCTCCAGCCGGATGACGGGCCGGAGCAGCCGGGCGAGGAGCCCGCCCCCGAGCAGCCCGGCAGCGAACCCGACCCGGGCGAGTAGCGCCGAGACGGACTAGCGCTCCTGCCGGTCGCGCGACTCGTCTTCCCACTCGTCGAGGATCTTCGCGTCCTCCATCGTAGGGTCGAGTTCGCGCTTAAACGCCTGCTCGGCCTCAGCGACGGTGCTTGCGGCGCGGTCGAGGGTTTTGTCGATCAGGTTCGCCGTGAACCGCACGGCAGTCCCGCCGAGCAGGGCCGCCTTACCGGTCATATTTGCCTGCTCGAAACGGGCGATCCAGCGTTCCGTCGGTTCGTGCGGGGGCTCGTTCATTCGTCGTCGGCGGCGTCGTCCTTCTTCTTGGGGGTCTTCTTCGCGCTCGATTTCTTCGCGCTCGGTTTCGTGGTGCGCTTCTTCGCCGACGGGGGTTCGGCCGGATTCGGGGCGTCGTCCGGCTCGTCGCCCTCCTCGCGCCACGAGCCGAAGTCGAACGTCGCGGCGCGCTCCATCGCGTCGGCGAAGTGGCGCCCCGTCTCCTCGATGGCCTGCCCGATCGTGGCGAAGGTGGCTTCGAGAACGAAGGCGGTTTTATCTTGGGTCTCTAGCTTCTCGAATTCAGAGCGCGTCTTCTTGTACTGCTTGCGCGCGTCCTTGCGGGCGTCCGGCATGTCAGGTCGTGGTTAAGGTAGGCGCGGGCGGGCACCGGCGGCGGTCCCGCCGTCCCGACCGCACCGAATGTTGATCGGCACCGAAAGGTACTCGGTCGGCACGCTCGGTTTGACGAGACCTCGCCCCCCAAGTTTCGCTCATGGCCGACGCCTCCACGCCCGACGCTCCCGAACCCCGCGAGGGCCTCGTCCTCCGCTCGACCGGCAGCTGGTACGACGTGCGGACCGGCGACGAGACGGTGCAGGCCCGCGTGCGCGGCAAGTTCCGCCTCGAAGAGCGCGACGTCACGAATCCCGTCGCCGTCGGGGACCGCGTGCGGATGCGGATGGAGAAGGACGGCACCGGGCTCATCACCGAGCTTCTCCCCCGACACAACAAGCTCAGCCGCCGGGCGGCGGGCCGGCGCGCCGAGCGCGAGCACGTGCTCGTGGCGAACGTGGGCGCGGCGTGGTGCGTGCAGGCGGCGCGGCTGCCGTCGTTCAACCCCGGCTTCGTGGACCGCTTCCTCGTGATGGCCGAGTCGTTCGGCGTGCCCCCCGGCATCGTCATCAACAAGATGGACCTGCTCGTGAGCGACGAGCACGCCGAGGACATCGCCTACTGGCAGGCGCTCTACGAGTCGCTCGGCTACCCCGTTCTGCTCGTCAGCGCCGAAGAGGGCTGGGGCCTCGACGAATTCCGCGAGCACCTCGAAGGAAAAACGTCGGTCGTCGCCGGACCTTCCGGCGTCGGGAAGTCCACGCTCCTCAACGCCGTCGAGCCGGGGCTCGGCCTCCGCACGGGCGAGGTCAGCGAGAAGACAAAAAAGGGCCGCCACACGACGACGTTCGCCGAGTTGCTCCCCGTCGCGGGTGGCTACGTGGCCGACACGCCGGGCATCCGCGAGTACGGCATCTGGGACATGGCGCCGGAGGAACTGTCCGGCTACTTCGTCGAGATGCTCCCCTACCTCGACGACTGCAAGTTCTCGCCGTGCACGCACGACCACGAGCCCGGCTGCGCGGTGAAGGAGGGGGTTGAGAACGACGAGATCGCACCGGAGCGCTACCTCTCCTACCTCAACATCCTTGCCTCGCTCCAGGGCGACGACGTGGGGCGGTAGCAGATGGATGCTGCTAAGAACGTTTAACAAAACCCAGGCTTGTCATTGCGAGCGACCAAAGGGAGCGCGGCAATCTACCGTTTCCAGCACGCTCGGGGAGATTGCTTCGTCGCTGCGCTCCTCGCAATGACAACTACGAGAGGTGTTGTTAAGGACTCTAAAGCCGTCCTATAGTGACAATCTATACACCTTGCTCTGTGTCGCCGCTTCGAACCGGGACGGCGCTATCGATTCGGCGGTGGAGCAACGAGACGAGGGTGAGAATATCGAGAGCCTCCTTCTCGTTGACCGGCCAAGCGACTCTGGGTGCGTGCCCTGTCGTATTTCGAAACATCCCGAACATACCCTTTAGCAGATTGGCGAAGCCTTTCTGCTCGCTCTGCTCCGACTCCGACCGGAGTGAGTTCAGAGCGAGAATGGGTCCGGTCTTCCCGATGCTAAAGGCAGAATCAACCAAAGCTGCGCCGTCACCGGTCAGACCAGTACGTCGGCGGACCTTCTCTGCCACGCTCTTGGTGGCCTCGAAAACGGCGTGGAAGTAGTTGCGCTGTAGAAGCTCGGCTTGACAAAACACAAGAACGTCGGGATGTACTTGACGTCGAATCAACTCGGCACGGAGCCTGCTCGCCCTCTCCTCAGCTTCCGACAGCGTCCGAACGGCCGCTACGCTCCGTAGCTTCCCATCTTCACCGAGGTGCAGCCCGCCAAAAGCGAGTGCGACGTTGAGCCCGTTACGTCGTAACTCAAAGGTGTTAGAATTGCCTGCATATCGAACGGGCGCCATCGCAGCCTGGATGAAAGCGGCAACGTTGTTCGCACAGCGATCCTGCCTCTGCCGGGCCGAGAGTGCTTTGAATAGCCTGCGCCGCTTTGTAATGGTCGGGTGAGGATCATCGATAGAGCAGCTCCGCAGTAAGTCGCCGATCTCACTTCCGGTCAAGCCTGTGTCTGTGTCCGCGAGCACGTCACAAGCTGCCTGCAGCACCTGATCTTTGATTACTGGCAACGCCATTCGCTTTCAGTCGATCGCAGAGTGGTAGCCTACGCCGATTTCTTCTTCCGCCCCCCCTTACGCTTCCCACCCTTCTTCTTCGCCTTCGCGGCGATCAGCTCGACAGCCTCCTCCAGCGTGATCGATTCGGGGTCGGTGCCCTTCGGGATCGTCGCGTTCGTGCGCTTGTGCTTGACGTAGGGGCCGTAGCGCCCCTCGAATACCTCCACGGGATCGTTCGTCTCGGGGTGCGCGCCGAGGGTACGGAGCGGCTCGTTGCGGCGCTTCTTCTGCGCGAGCAGTTCGAGCCCGCGGCCCAGATCCACGGTGAGCACGTCGTCGTCCTTTTTGAGCGAGGCGAAGGTGCTGCCGTGCTGGACGTACGGCCCGTAGCGGCCGATGCTGGCCTTCACGACGCCGCCGTCGGGGTGCTCGCCGAGCGTGCGCGGGAGCCGCAGCAAATCGACGCCGGTCTGGAAGTCGACGTCTTCGAGCTTCATCCCCTTCGGCAGCGACATCCGCTTCGGCTTGCCCTCCTGCTCGTCGTCGCCGAGCTGGACGTACGGCCCGTACGGCCCCTGCTTCGCGAGCACGGGCTGGTCGTAGTCCGGGTGGATGCCGAGGACTTCGTCGGGCTTGTTGCTCGTGCGGAGAAGCTCTTCGAGCGCGGCCTCGTCGGCGTCGGCGGGCGCGAGGTCGTCGGGGAGGGATGCCGTCTGCGTCTCGCCGTCGATCTCACCTTCGACGTAGGGGCCGAACTTGCCAACGCGGACGCGGAACCCGCCCCACTTCGCGTGCTCGATCGTCGACATCTCGCGGGCGTCGATGCTTTCGAGCCCGGCCTCGACGCGTGTCTCGATGCCGTTGTCGCCCCGGAAAAAGCGCTCGAGGAATCGCGTCGCCTCCTTCTCGCCGTCGGCGATGTCGTCGAGGATCTGCTCCATCTCGGCCGTGAAGCCGGTGTCGACGAGCTGGTCGAAGTTGTGTTCGAGCAGGTTGTTCGTGGCGAACGCCGTGAACGTCGGGGCGAGCTGCTTGCCGTCGCGGCGGACGTAGCCGCGGTTCACGATCGTGTCGATGATGCTGGCGTACGTGCTCGGGCGGCCGACGCCCTCGCTCTCCAACATCTTGACGAGCGTGGCGTCGGTGAAGCGCGCGGGCGGCTTCGTCTCGTGGCCGAGCGCTTCGACCTCGCGGCACGCGGGCTCGTTGCCTTCTTCGAGGGCGGGCAGCGGGTTGTCGCGGTCTTCGAGCGCCGCGTTCGGGTCGTCGGAGCCCTCGACGTAAGCACGGAAGAACCCGGCGAACTCGACGGTCTGCCCGTTCGACCGGAAGCGGGCCTGCTCGGGGCCGGGCGCGCCGGCGGTGATCTCGGCGCGCGTCTGCCGCAGCTTGGCGTCGGCCATCTGCGTGGCGACGGTCCGCTTCCAGATGAGGTCGTAGAGCTTGCCTTCGACGCCGCTCAATCCGATCTCTTTCCGGGTGCGCATCTGCGTCCCGGCCGGGCGGATCGCCTCGTGCGCCTCCTGGGCGCCGCTGGACTTTTTGGCCGAGAACTGCCGCGGCTTCGGCGAGAGGTACTCGTCGCCGTAGCGCTGCTCGACGGCGCGGCGGCTCGCGCCGATGGCCTCTTTCGAGAGGTTCGGCGAGTCGGTCCGCATGTAGGTGATGTGGCCGTTCTCGTAGAGCTTCTGCGCCACGCGCATCGAGTCGCGGGCGGAGAGGCCGAGCTTGCGGTTGGCCTCCTGCTGCAGCGTGCTCGTGATGAACGGCGCGGCCGGCCGCCGCGTCACGATCTTCGATTCGACCGAGTCGACGCGCCACGGCTCGTTCGGGAGCCGCTCGGCCAGCCGTTTGGCGTCGTCTTCGCCGAGCACGAGCGCGTCGTTCCCCTCTTTCAGCTTGCCGGTGTTCTCGTCGAAGTCACGACCCGTCGCGAGCTTGCGCTCGCCGAGCATGAACATCGTCGCCTCGAACCGCTGCCGGTCCTGTTCGAGCTGGGCTTTGAGGTCCCAGTAGCTGGCGGTGACGAAGTCGAGCCGCTCGCGCTCGCGCTGGACGAGCAGGCGGACGGCCACGCTCTGCACACGGCCCGCCGAGAGGCGCGGCGCGATCTTCTTCCAGAGCAGGGGCGAGATCGTGTAGCCCACGAGCCGGTCGAGCACGCGGCGCGTCTCCTGGGCGTCGACGAGCCGCTGGTCGATCTCGCGCGTCTCGCCGAGGGCGCGCTGGATCGCTTCGCGCGTGATCTCGTGGAAGACCATCCGGCGCACGGGCACGGTGGGGTTCAGCACCTGCAACAGGTGCCACCCGATCGACTCGCCCTCGCGGTCCTCGTCCGTCGCGAGGTAGAGCTCGTCGGCGTCCTTCAGCGCCGACTTCAGCTCTTTCACGACCTTCTTCTTCTCCTTCGGCACGACGTAGACGGGCTGGTAGCCGTCGTCCACGTTCACGCCGAGCGTGCCCCACTTCTGCTTTTTGATGGCGGCGGGCACCTCCGACGCCGACGACGGGAGGTCGCGGACGTGGCCCATGCAGGCCTCGACCTGGTACTCCCCGCGCGGGAGGAAATTGCGGATCGTGCGGGCTTTCGTGGGGGACTCTACGACGACGAGTCGTTTCATACGAGGGGGGTGCGGGTGAACTCGGAGACGGGACGGGCGACCGGCGGGGCCGCGGGCAGCGAACCTACGCGGAGCCCAACGTAAGGGCCCCGGCTGCCGGCGGTGCGGCACGCCTCACACGCGCCCTCCCCCCCAGCGTTCCCTCCTCACCCGACGTTCACGACCCGCCCGGGCCCGATCCTTCGATACCCGACGCGCCGCTCAGCAGGGAAATTCTTGCTCGAGCAAGCGCCCGGTGATCGGGTCGATCCGGCAGTCCACCCTGATGAAGTTGGCGACGACGAGCGGCGAGGTGCTCCGAATCTGGGTGTAGAAATCGTTCGACGTATTCGTCGGGTGCTGGGCCGTCGACGCGTGCTCACCGACGAGCGTGTAGCCGCGGAGGTTCTGCACCTGGCCGTACCCGTACCTCTCCTCGTGCACCCCCAGGGCCACCCAGTCGAGCAGCAGCACGGCCCGCGTCCGGCATACGCACGCCCGCGAGCACCCGTACGGGCGTCGTCCATTGGCGCCCGGCCACCGCGACCCTCTTCCCTTCGAAGGAAAGCCCGTCGTCCATCCGCGCACCTCCGATCCACCGGCCCTACGATCAGCCGAAGAGGGCGTAGAGCGCCGTGATCAGCCCGATGCCGCCGACGACCATGCCGGCCTCGGGCGCGCCTTTCCAGCGCCGCGCCTTCCCCATCGTGTAGAGCGCCGCGCCGAGGGCGCCGAGAAGAAACGCGAAGGCGAACGCGCCGTCGCCGGAGGTCAGGAACAGCAGCGCGAACACGGCGAGCACGGCGGGAAACAAGAGGGGGTGCTGCCAGAACGGTCGGGAGGGTGCAGACTTCGTAGCCATGGTTCGACTCGGTTTAACTCACAGGGTCACGATTTCAACGCCTTCAACTCGGAAACGACTTCGGAGATCGAGTCCTTCGCATCGCCGAAGAGCATCTGCGTATTGTCGGCGAAAAACAGCATATTCTCGATCCCGGCGTAGCCCGGCCGCATCGAGCGCTTGAGCACGATGACGTTCTGCGCGTAGTCCACGTTGAGGATCGGCATGCCGAAGATCGGCGACGACGCGTCGGTGCGGGCGGCCGGGTTGACGACGTCGTTGGCGCCGACGACGAGGGCCACGTCGGCCGTCTCGAAGTCGGCGTTGACGTCGTCCATGTCGAAGAGCTGGTCGTAGGGCACGTTCGCCTCGGCGAGGAGGACGTTCATGTGCCCCGGCATCCGCCCCGCGACGGGGTGGATGGCGTACTTCACTTCGACGCCCTCGCTCTGCAGGAGGTCCGCCATCTCGCGCACCTGGTGCTGCGCCTGCGCCACGGCGAGGCCGTAGCCCGGCACGATGATGACCTTCTGCGCGTAGCTCATCAGGATCGCCGCGTCGTCCGGCGTTGTCTCGCGGACGGTCAGCCCCTCGGTCGAGACGGCCGGGCCGCCGCCCGCCGCGCCGTCGCCGCCGCCGAAGCCGCCCAAGAGCACGTTCGCGAGCGAGCGGTTCATCGCGTCGCACATGATGTTGGTGAGGATCAGCCCGCTCGCGCCGACGAGCGCCCCGCTGATGATGAGCGCGTAGTTGCCGAGCACGAACCCGGCGGCGCTCGCCGCGAGGCCGGAGTACGAGTTGAGGAGCGCGACGACGACCGGCATGT
>CAYTJT010000135.1:0-8728 GCA_964438105.1 uncultured Rhodothermales bacterium
GCGCCCGGTGATCGGCTCGAAGTCGTGGATCGAGATCGCGTTGGGGTACATGTACCCGTCCCAGCCGACCACGTCGAACGGGTGGTAGCGGTAGACGAACGGGTGCAGCTTTCCGTGCTTTTTGATGCGGACCGTGAACTCGCCCTCCTCGTCGATCGGGGTCAGCTCGGACGGCGGGCGGAAGTCGCGCTCGCAGTAGGGCGAGTGCTCCAGCAGTTGCCCGAAACTGTTGCGATACCGCTTCGGCGGGCGGAACTCGGTCGGCGCCTCGATCACGAGGAGGCGGGGCTGCACGTCGCCGGTGAACACCCAGCGGTGCGTGATCGTGCGGGGGACGTGGACGTAGTCGCCCTTCGTGAACTCGACCGTGCCGAGGACCGTCTCCAGCCGCCCCTCGCCGTCGTGGACGAAGACGAGCTCGTCGTGCGTGGCGTTCTTAAAGAACTCGTGCTCGCCCATCGCCTCGGTCGGCGCGCAGAGGGCGAGGTTCACGTCGGGGTTGCCCATGATGTAGCGGCGGCCCGAGAGCCAGTCGCCGCCGGGCGCGACCTCTTTGCCGAGGAAGTGGCGGTGGCGGAGGAAGTCCTTGTCGACGAACTCGATGTCGTAGGGCTCGGGCTCCAGCACTCTGTCGACGAGCGTCGGCGGGTGGATGTGGTAGGCGATCGACTGGATCCCGGAGAAGCCCTCGGCGCCGATCACCTCTTCGGTGTAGAGCGCGCCGTCGGGGCGGGGGAACTGCGTGTGACGCTTGTGCGGCACCTTCCCCATGCGGACGTAGTACGGCATGATTCGATTTGGGATTTAAAGATTGGGGATTTTGGATGGGGCGTCGATCTGGAGGTGGGCTGCAAATCGGAAATCAGCAATCCGAAATCACAAATTCCCCCGCCGCTCCTGCTCGCGCTCGATGGCTTCGAAGAGCGCTTTGAAGTTGCCCTCGCCGAACGTGCGCGCGCCCTTGCGCTGGATGATCTCGTAGAACACCGTCGGGCGGTCCTCGACGGGCTTGGTGAAGATCTGCAACAGGTAGCCGTCGGGGTCGCGGTCGACAAGGATGCCGAGCTTGGCGAGCTCGTCGACGGGCTCGTCGATCTGGCCGACGCGGCCCTGCAGCTCTTCGTAGTACGTCGTCGGGACGGTGAGGAACTGGACGCCGCGGGACCGCAGCTTGGAGACGGTGTCGAGGATGTCGTCGGTCGCGAGGGCGACGTGCTGCACGCCGGCGCCGTCGTAGTACTCGAGGTACTCGTCGATCTGGCTGCGCTTCTTGCCCTCGGCGGGCTCGTTGATCGGGAATTTGATGCGCTCGTTTCCGTTCGACATCACCTTCGACATCAGCGACGAGTACTCCGTCGAGATGTCCTGGTCGGTGAAGGCGATGATGTTGCGGAAGCCCATCGTCTCGGAGTAGTACTCGACGTACGTGTTCATGTCGCCGAGGTGGACGTTCCCCACGCAGTGGTCGACGAACTTCAGCCCGACGCCTTCGGGCTTCCAGTCGGGGTTCTCCCACGCCTGGAAGCCGGGGAGGAACAGGCCGTCGTAGTTCTTGCGCTCGACAAACGTGTGGATCGTGTCGCCGTAGGTGCCCATCGCCGAGAGGACGACCTCGCCGTGCTCGTCTTCGAGCACTTCGGGCTCGCGGATCGCGACGGCCCCGCGCTTGGTGACCTCCTCGAACGCCGAGCGGGCGTCGTCCACCCAGAGCGCGATGTCGCGCACGCCGTCGCCGTGCTTGTGGACGTGGCGGGCGATGTCGGAGTCGGAGTAGAGCGCCGTCGTGAGCACGAACCGGATTTTGTCCTGCTTCAGGAGGTAGCTGGCGGCGTCGCGGTAGCCGGTCTCCGGCCCGCGGTAGCCGATGATCTCGAAGCCGAAGGCCGCGGCGTAGTAGTGCGCGGCCTGCTTGGCGTTGCCGACGTAGAATTCGACGTAGTCGGTCCCGTTGATGGGGAGGAAGTCGTCGGTGACGTGGTCGGGCGCGCCGCGGAGGCCGGCGGCTTTCGCCGTCGTGGCGTCGGTCTGCTGGGCGTTGGGCTCGGTGGCAACGGCGTCGACGGCGGCGCCATCACCCTGGTTGTGGAGCGTCTGCGAGGAGTCTGTCATAGGGTCGTCTGTGAACTGCGTACGCGGGTAAGGAGAGAGCCGGGCCGCGGCGGGAGGGGTGGGAGCCGGCCGGGAAGGATTGGACGGGCGAGCGGCCGCGCTCGTTCCGGTAGCGCTTCCGCCGGGCCCCTATCTTACACCCTCTCCACGGAAGACCCAAACAGCCGCCCGTCGCGATGCCTCAATACGAACTCGAAAACGTGGGTCCTGACGGGTTCAGCGGGCGGACGCGAGGCCGCACGCCGGACGAAGCCGTACGCCGCGCCCTCGGCCTCGCCGCCGAAGACGACGTGTCGGTCGCGGACGACGCCGACCTGCAGGGGTGGCAGACCGTTCGGATCGACGGGGAGGAGGCGGGCCGCATCCGCCCGCACCAGCGGATGCAGTTCCGCCGCGACTGACCGCCGCTGGTTCGCGGGTTAGCGGACGAGCGTGATGCGCTGCGCCAATTGGAACGCCTCGCCCTCCGCGCGAACGACGTAGACGCCGGCCGGCAGCCCGCCCGCGTCGATCACCACGCGGTGTTGTCCGACGACGAGCGGGCCGTCGTGTACCGTCGCCACGCGGCGACCGAGCACGTCGAACACCTCGACCGTCACGCCCTGCGCGTCGGCCACGTCGAGCGCGAGCGACGTTCGGTCGCGGAAGGGGTTCGGGTACGCCGCACCGAGCGCGTTCGCCATCGGCACACCCGCGCCGGGTTCGAGCGCGACGGCGAACGGGCTCTCGTAGGCGCCGAGGTCCACCTCGTTGCCGAGCACACGGGGGCCACCGTCTAGGTCTACCGGCAGCGGTTCCTCCGTGTCGCCGTCATCGTCGAGATCGAAGGTGTCGGGCGGGAGGAACTCGGCGCGTCCGAAGTCGATGGCGGGGGAGCCTTCCCGAAGACGAAGGTCGCCTTCCGCATCGGGAGTGGTCGGGGGGAGTTGGGCGAAGAGCGGGTCCTCGTCGAGTACGGTCTCGCACGTGGACTCGGGCGGGCACCCTCCCTCTACAACGGAGCGCACGATGTTCACTCTGAACGCTTCTTCCGAATCGGGGGATATCGTACTGTTGTTCCAAAGAATCGAATTCTGCACCTCCACAGCGCAGTCCCCGAATGAGCCAAACACGGCGAATTCCGTCTGGTTAGAGACCGCTGTGACGTTGGTGAGACGAGCGGAGCCGGTGCCGTCAGGGCTCTCGCAGAGCAGGCCTGGGAAGGTGCTTAAATTTCCTGCGAACACGGCGTTCGTGATCGAGGTCTGCGCGCTTTGAACGAGGATTGTGGAACCGGGGAAGCCCATGTTACCTCGGAAGGTAGCGTTCGTTATGTCCATTTCGCTCCGCACGACTGACATCGCGCTTCCCATATCGTCCCCGAAGTTTCGCAGGAACGAGACGTCGTAGAAGCGAGCGGGGGCCGCAAGGTCTCGTAGAGAAAAGGCGGCGCTGTTGGGATGAGCTTCCACCGAGAGATGACGACCGCTGATGCGGCCCCCTTCTAGGAAAACGGCGGCACCGTCTTCAACTGCGGTGTTTGCTTCAAAGTTGGTGTCGACTAGCTCAAAATCGCTCTCGGTGCCGTACATAGCGCCGCCGAATATGTTTGCCCGGTTCGCCGCGAAGCGGGCGTTCTCGATGCGCAACGTGCTCGAGGATGCGTAGATCGCTCCCCCCGAGCCGTCCCCACCGTTGTTTGTAGCCGCGTTGTTCTCGAACGTCACACCGGTGAGACGGAGGTCGCTGTCTTCGGCGCGAAGGCCGGCTCCCAATATTGGAATACCCCCGGGTATCCGCCCTCCCCCATCCGCAATCCGCAAGCCGTCCAAGCTGACATCAGAAACGCTCTGTGCAGTGATGATGCTGGATGAGTTATCTGAATCCTGCTCCTCCTCTCCCAGATTCCCGCTCAAAGTCGTGGTGTGGGTCTCCGGGTCCCGTTGATCGAGCGTCGTTTCAGTGCCGTCGAACCCGCCGTAAAGTGCGATGCCGCTGACGAGTTCGAAGCTGATCGTGCGGTCGCCGTCGTCGGTGGGGTAGTAGGTGCCTTCGGCGATCCAGATCGCAAGGGAGTCGGTGTCGAGTTCGGTAGCAAGCGCGAGGGCGTCCTGGAGGTCGGTGAAGGCGTCGGTCCACGACAGGCCGGTTTCGGCACCCGTCGCGTCGGCGTCGACGAAGAGGGTGGAGGGGACGGGAGCGTTCGTCGTCGGGCCGCCGAGGAGGTACACATCGCTGCTGCCCGTGCTCGTGAGTTCGAGATCGCCGAAGCTCGCGGTGCCGCGGAACGAGCCGGTCGCGGCGAAGCGGGCGAGCACGTCGTTCGCGGCGACGCCGGTGCCGGTGTCCTGCCCCGTGCCGCCGAGGAGTTCGACGGTGATGAGATCGCCCGCGCTGTCGAGCACGGCGAGGTAGCCGTCGCGACCCTGTGTGGCGATGGGCTCGTCGGCAAAAGTGCCGCTGCCGTCGACGTATCCGGTGGCGAGCACAGTGCCGCCCGCGTCCACGGCGAGGGCCGCGGAGAAGTTGGTCCCGTCGCCGCCCCCGCGTCGGCCCCAGAGCTCGTTGCCTTCGCCGTCGAGCTTGGCGACGAAAACGTCGGTGAAGCCGGTGCTCTCCAGCACGTCGGACGCGACGAGGATCGTGTTCGAGAAGGAGCCGGTAACGTAGACGTTGCCCGCTGCGTCGAGCCCGATGCCGCCGCCGCGCGTGAACTCGGACCCATCCGCGCCGATGCCCTCGACCCACACCGGCTCGCCGTCGGCGGCGTACTGCACGACGAACACGTCCGTCGCGCCTGCGCTCTGGATCGGGAGAGCGCCGAACTGCGCGACGCCGCGGAATGAGCCGGAGACGTGCGCCGCGCCGCCGGTGACGGCCACACCGTAGGCGAGGTCGCCCTGGTCGGAGCCGCCGCGCCGCGCCCACACCACGTTGCCGTCGGGGGCGTACTTGACGAGGAAGGCGTCGGTCGAGCCGGCGCTCGTGAGCGTGACGCCGCCGAACGTGCCGACGCCCTCGAATCCGCCGACGAGGTAGACGTTGCCTTCGGCATCGGTGGCGAGGTCGCGGCCGGTGTCCTGCCCCGTGCCGCCCGCCTGCCGCACCCATTCGAGGTCGCCCTCGGGGGTGTACTTCGCGACGAAGGCGTCGAAGTCGCTGAACGTCGTCAACTCGACGTCGGGGTTCTGGCCGCCGTCCCACGTGGCGATGCCCGTGAAGAAGCCGGCGGCGTAGACGCTGCCGTCGGGACCGACGGCGACGGACGCGCCGAAGTCGTTGAACACGTCGGTGCCGGCGCGGCGGACCCAGGCGGCTCCGTCGGCGTCGTATTTGACGAGGAAGACGTCGCTGTCGCCCGCGCTCGTGACGCTCACGTCGCCGAAGGTCGCGGTACCCTCGAACGTGCCGACCACGTAGCGGCTGCCGTCATCGGCGAGGGCGATGCCTTCGCCCGTGTCGGCGCTCGGTCCGCCGCCGCTGACCGCTTCACCGATCACGAAGGATTGGGCCGAAGCGGGTGCGACCGTCGGGAAGGTGAAGGCCAGAAAGAGCGCGAGCGTGATGGGTCGGAGCATCGGAGCGGGAAGGAAAGGATGGGGTGTGCAGATAATACCACGGAGTTAGCACATACGAAATCAGCGGGCCGAAGAGGGGCGGATCAGCGGCGCAGCCGCCGCGTTCGAGCGAACTCTCGTTGATCCGCCCGTCTGCCCCCGATCTCCTCCGACCTTTCTGCCGATGTCCTCCGACCTTTCTTCGCGCGACGGCCGCCGCTGGAAAACCCTCGCCTCGAAAACGCTGTTGGAGCGGTGGTGGCTCACGCTCCGCGAGGACCGCGTCCGCCTTCCGTCCGGGGCGGAGATCGACGAGTTCCACGTCGCGGAGTACCCGGACTGGGCGCTCGCCGTCGCGCTCACGGAAGACGGGCAGGCCGTGCTCGTCGAGCAGTACCGCTACGCCGTGGACCGCGTGGCGCTGGAGTTCGCCGCGGGCGTCGTGGCGCCCGGCGAGCCGCCCGTTGAGGCCGCGCGCCGCGAGCTGCTGGAGGAGACGGGCTACGAGGCCGACGACTGGACCGCCCTCGGGCGGTGCGCGGTCGAACCGGCGCGGCACACGAACTACGGCCACCTGTTCGTCGCGCGGGGCGCCCGGCGGGTGGCCGCCCCCTCGCTCGATGCGACCGAGGACCTTCGGGTGAGACTCGTGCCGCCTGCGGACCTCGTGCCGCTCGCCGAGCGGGGGGAGATCGTGCACGGGACCCACATCGCCGCGGTGTTCTGGGCGCACCAGCGAGGCTTGCTGGCGGTGGAGCAGGAGGGGGGATGACACAAGTTGTCGAAACGCAGAAACGTCTCGACGAGCGTCGCGTTGGATACCCACACCTCCCTCTTTTCTCACTTCCAGCACCTCCTCATGCAGAAAGAGCAGACGACGATTATCGTGTCCGTGAACACGGAGCAGGACGAGGCCGCGCAGATAAAACAGATCCAGGCTCAGGTTGGGAAAGGGTGGCGCGTGATCCAGAAAATTCCAATCTCGGGCGGCGGCGCAGGCCCCGGCGGCAACTCCGAGCACTACATGCGGATGCAGGTCACGCTCGAACGTGAGATCGACGAGGACAACGTGATCGTGCAGCCGGATCAGCAGGACGCCGACTCGAAAAAGGAGAGCGCGTAGCTACCGGTTCGTACCCCCGCCCGGTTCGCACCCCCAGCGCACGAGGACGTATGCTCTTCCCCGTCAGCGACGACGACCGCGCGCTCTCGGGCCCGGCCTTCGTCACCGGAGCGCTGCTGCTCGCCAACCTCGCGGTGTTCGGGCTGCAGCTCCTCGATCCCGAGCTAACCTACGCGTACAGCACGGTGCCGTTCGAGATCACCGCTGGCGAGGACCTCGTCAACGGCGCGCCGATCGGGCTCAGCCCGAGCGACCTCAGCCAGATCCCGCAGCGGCCGGGTCCCACGCCGATCTACCTGACGCTGCTGTCGAGCATGTTCATGCACGGAGGGTTCGCCCACCTCTTCGGCAACCTGCTCTACCTCTGGATCTTCGGCGACAACGTCGAGCATCGGTTCGGGCACGGGCCGTTCCTCGCGTTCTACCTCGTCAGCGGGGTCGTGGCGAGCGCCGCGCAGATCGCGCTCGAACCCGGCTCCGTCATCCCAAGCCTCGGCGCGAGCGGGGCCATCTCGGGCGTGCTCGGCGCGTACCTCGTGCTCTTCCCGCGGAACCGGGTCCACGCCATCTTCCTCTTCACGATCGTGTCCGTCCCGGCGGTCGTGGCCATCGGGCTGTGGATCGTGTTCCAGTTCGTGAACGGCGCCGGGGCGATCGCGGCGGCCGAGCAGACGGGTGGCGTGGCGTACGGCGCGCACATCGGCGGCTTCTTCGCCGGGGTCGCGCTGGCGTTCATCCTCCGCCGGACCATCCGCGAACGTCCCAACCGGCTGACCCGCGCCGATGCGCGTAGCGGTCCGCTGTGGTGACCTATATTCCCACTCCCATCCCGAACAACCCGCCTATCGCCATGCCTGACAACCCGCCCCGCCAAGACGACGCCGACGACACGATCGACGAAGACAACAAGGTCGACGAGGCGTCCTACGAGACGTTCCCGGCCAGCGACCCGCCCGGTTGGACCGGCACCTACACCGGGAAAGTGGATCCCGACGACGACGAAAAGGACGAGGAAGAGTAGCAGCGCTCGCCGCGAGCGGTAGAGCCGGAGCGGCGAGGGGCGGACGCGAGTCGCTAAACGCAGCGTGCCCCGCTGCCGGGTGGCAACGGGGCACGGCGGGTCCGCCGGAGCGGAGGGAGGCTACTGCTCCTCGGAGGTCGGCTCCTCCTCGGGCTCGGACGCGTCGGCCTTGGGCTCTTTGGCCTTCTTCGCCTTCCTCTTGCCCTTCTTCGTCTTGAAGCTCATCTCCTCCTCGTTCTTCTTGTGCGAGACGGTGATGGTGTCGCCCTCGCCGAGGTCGTCGGAGAGGATCGCCTCCGCCATCGGGTCCTCGACGTATTTCTGGATCGCGCGGCGGAGCGGGCGCGCCCCGAACTGCGGGTCGTAGCCCTTCTCGACGAGGAACTCCTTCGCCGTCTTGTCCATCTCGATCGAGATCCCGAGGTCCTCGACACGCCGGAAGAGGTCGACCTGCATGATGTCGATGATCTCGAAGATGTGGCTCTTCTCGAGCGGGTGGAAGACGATGACGTCGTCGATCCGGTTGAGGAACTCGGGGTTGAACACGCGCTTGAGCGCGTCCTCGACGGTCGACTTCATCCGGGCGTAGTCGAACGTGTCGTCGCCGGTGGAGAAGCCGATGCCCTTGCCGAGGTTCTTGATGTCCCGCGCCCCGATGTTCGAGGTCATGATGATGATGGTGTTCCGGAAGTCCACGCGGCGGCCGAGCCCGTCGGTGAGGATGCCGTCGTCGAGCACCTGGAGCAGGATGTTGAACACGTCGGGGTGCGCCTTCTCGATCTCGTCGAGGAGCACGACGGAGTAGGGCTTGCGGCGGACCTTCTCGGTGAGCTGGCCGCCTTCTTCGTAGCCGACGTAGCCGGGAGGCGCGCCGACGAGGCGCGACACGGAGAACTTCTCCATGTACTCCGACATGTCGATGCGGATGAGCGCGTCCTG
>CAYTJT010000136.1:0-8703 GCA_964438105.1 uncultured Rhodothermales bacterium
GCCGCCGCCTCTTCGGTCTCGGCGGCCACGACCACGGCGGGGCGGGTGACGGGGTCGGAGAACGGAGCAGCGCGGAGGCCGGCGAGCGGGGGGGTGCCCAGCGCACGGGCGTGCACCGCCAGCACGTCGGCACGGGCGCGGTGCGCCTGATCCAGCGCCGCCGGTTCCTCGTTCGCCTCTCCGACGACGGTGAAACCGCGGGCAGCGAACGCGCGGCGGAGGGCTGCAGCGGGGGACGGCGGAGCGAGGATCACCACGCGGAGGGGGGCGAGGGGTGGTAGAGACGACATGGAACGGTGGCCGTTGCCGCCAGCGCGTGCACTTCGCGGCAGGGGCGTGCAACTGAGGAGAAGGACGGCGGGAGGGCGCTGGGGAGCCGGACGGACAACGTAAATTGGACTAGATCTAAACTAAGAAGAGTCCGCGCCGATCCGAAACGTCTTTCTCGGCCTCACCATCCCGCCGGCCGCTTCGGGGGTGGCTCCGAGAGCAGCTTTCTCCCGTAGGGTGACGCCCGCGCCGGTGATCGGATTCCGTGCGCCGCGCTGCGTCGTAGCGCCCCGCTGGGGCGGCGGGCCGTTTCGCGATATCTTTGCGGCTCCCGCTGCTTTAGCTGGGCACCCCGCGCGCTCGGCGCCGTTCTGACGGCACGGTTCACCCACCCACCCCCAGAGACTCATGGATATCTACCGCACCTCCGGCGTCGTCGCCGCCCTCCTCGTCGCGACGGGCCTCGTCGCGTTCCTTATTTCTGGTGCGAGCAGCGTCACGGCACTGATCCCGGCGTTCTTCGGCCTGTTGATCGGCGCGCTCGTAGCCCTCGCGCGGGCGAAGCCGTCGATAGCGAAGGGTGTGATGCACGGGGTCGTGCTGCTTGCGGCGCTCGGTGCGTTCGGCAGCCTCGGCCGGGTCGTGCCCGCGCTCTTCGGCGGCGAGATCGCGCTCCCGGTCGCGTTCGCGGCGCAGGTCGTGACGGCGATTCTGTGCGTGTGGCTCGTCGTGGCGGCGGTCCAGCACTTCCGCGCGCAGCGGGTCGCATCGTGACGCTCGGCGGCCGTGCGGGCCGTGCCTCTGTCCGTCCCCCGGCCGTAAACCGGTCTCGTCGCATGGTCCGTCTCGGGTTCGTTCTCCTCCTGCTCTGCGCAGCGCCCGTGGCGGCGCAGCACGAACACGCGACGGGTGACGCGTCCGGCACGGCCGAGACGTTCCTCGTAGAGGGCCTCCGCATTGATGTGGCCGATCCGCCGCCGGGGAGCGCGGTCGGGCGTGCGGGGGCGCGGCTGCCGGGCGGCGGCTACCTCCACGTCGTCTACGGCAAGCCGTACAAGCGAGGGCGCGTCGTTTTTGGCGGCCTCGTCGGATACGACCAGGTCTGGGTGACGGGAGCGCACCGCGCCACCGAACTCGTCGTGACGGTGCCCGTAGCCGTCGGCGGGGTGCCCCTCGAGCCCGGCGCCTACAGCCTGTTCACGACGCCGCGGCCGGACCGCTGGACCCTCCACCTCAACTCGGCGCTGGGGATGCACCTCGCCGACGAGTACGACCCCGCGCTCGACGTGCTCACCGTCGACCTCGTAACCGAAACGCTTGCCGAGCCCGTCGAGGCGTTCACGATCGACTTCGTGCCGGCCGGCGACGGCGCGGACCTCCGCATCATGTGGGACGGCACGGCCGTCTCCGCCCCGATACGCCCGCGGTGATACGACGGCACGCCGGGACAGGACCCGCGCGTCCGCCCGCCCGTCCGCCCGCCCGTCCGCCCGCTCGGACTGACGGGTGCGGCGTCGGGCCGGTTGCGGGGGCTGCGCAGACGGAGAGGGAGGCGAGGCGGCGGAACATGCGGGGCGCCGAGGTGTTGGCGAGGCGAAGGACTGGTTTAGCCCTGGCTAAATTCGATGTTCGGAGTCGCCAATCCCTCTCCCGCGATGCACACCCAGGCGGTCGAAGACTACCTCAAAACGATCTACGACCTCGGCCGGACCGAGGGCGCCGTGACGACCTCGGCGCTCGCCGAGCGGCTAGGCGTGACGCCGGCCTCGGTGACGGGCATGGTGAAAAAGCTCGCCGAGGCGAACCTCGTCACCCACGAGCCCTACCGCGGCGTGGCGCTCACCGACGCGGGCGAGCGGATCGCGCTCGAAGTCATCCGCCACCACCGGCTCATCGAGACGTACCTCCACGAAGCGCTCGGCGTGCCGTGGGACCGCGTCCACGCCGAGGCCGAGCGGATCGAGCACGTGCTCTCCGAGGACCTCGAAGCCCGGATGGACGCCGCGCTCGGGCACCCCACCGTCGACCCGCACGGCGCGCCGATCCCGACGCTCGACCTCGAACTCACCGAGGTCGACGTGACGCCCCTCGCCGAAATGGAAGCCGGGACACGGGGCGTCGTCGCCGAAGTCAGCGACCACGACCCCGACCTGCTCCGCTACGTCGGCGATCTCGGGCTCTATCCCGAGACGCCGCTCGAAGTCACCGCCGTCGCCCCGTTCGACGGGCCGCTCACCGTCCGCGTCGGCGACGAAGAGCGGACGGTGGGGCAGAAGGCGGCCCGCTACATCTTCGTCACCACCTCCGACTCATGATGCGATCTCTACTGCTCTTTCTCTGCGTCGCTCTGTTCGCGGGCTGCGGCCCCGAGGGGGCGGCCACGCGCGGCGACCTCGCCGAACGCCCCGTCCGCATCGTCGCGACGACGTCGATGATCGCGGACCTCGCCCGCGAGATCGGCGGCGACCGCGTCGAGGTCGAGGGGCTGATGGGGCCGGGCGTCGACCCGCACCTCTACAAGGCCTCCGAGGGTGACGTCGGCCGGATGACCGAGGCCGACCTCATCCTCTACAACGGCCTCCATCTCGAAGGCAAGATGGTGGACATCCTCGAACGCCTCGGCGGGCGCGCCGCCGCCGTGACCGACGGGGTCGACCGCAGCCGCCTCGCCACGCCGGAGGTCTACGAGGGCAACTACGACCCGCACGTGTGGATGGACGTGTCGATGTGGAAGGACGCCGCGGGCACCGTCGGCGAGCGCCTCGCCGCACTCGACACGACCCACGCTGCCACCTACCTCGCCCGCGCCGACGCGTACGTCGCGACGCTCGACAGCCTCGACCGCTGGGCGCAGGAGCAGACGGCGCGCGTGCCCGAGGACCAGCGCGTGCTCGTCACCGCGCACGACGCCTTCGGCTATTTCGGGCTCGCCTATGGCTTCGAAGTCCGCGGCCTGCAGGGCATTTCGACCGCGGCCGAGGCGGGCACAGCGGATGTGCAGGACCTCGCCGCGTTCGTCGCCGAGCGCGAGATCCCGGCCCTCTTCGTCGAGTCGTCCGTCCCGCCCCGCTCCATCGAGGCGGTCCGCGAGGCCGTTCGCGCGCGGGGGTTCGAGGTCGAGATCGGCGGCAACCTCTACTCCGACGCGCTCGGCGGCGCGGGCACCGACGCCGACACGTACGAAGGCATGATCCGCCACAACGTGAACACGATCGTCGATGCCCTCGTCTCTGAGGACGTAGCCCGGCGATAACACGTCAGCAACCGTAGGGACGCGATGCATCGTGCCCCTACGATGCATCGCGTCCCTACGATGCATCGCGTCCCTACCACGATCCCCCATGCACGAACCTCACGCCATCGACGTCACCGATCTGACCGTCGCGTACCGCGACAAGCCGGTGCTGTGGGACGTGGACCTCGCCGTGCCCGAGGGCGTGCTCGTCGCGATCGTCGGGCCGAACGGGGCGGGGAAGACCACGCTCATCAAGTCGATGCTCGGGCTCGTGGACGTGGCGGCGGGGCAGACGCTGATCTACGGCGAGCCCTACGCCCGGCAGCGCGACCTCGTCGCGTACGTCCCGCAGCGCGGCAGCGTTGACTGGGACTTCCCGACGAGCGTGCTCGACGTGGTGATGATGGGGCTCTACGGGCGGCTCGGCTGGCTGCGGCGGCCGGGCCGGCGCGAGCGCGGCCTCGCCCGCGAGGCGCTCGACAAAGTCGGGATGGCGGACTTCGCGGAGCGGCAGATCTCCCAACTCTCCGGCGGGCAGCAGCAGCGCGTGTTCCTCGCGCGGGCGCTCGTGCAGGACGCCCGCGTCTACCTCATGGACGAGCCGTTCCAGGGCGTCGACGCGACGACCGAGCGCGCGATCGTAACGCTGTTGCAAGAGCTCCGACAGGCGGGCAAGACCCTCGTCGTCGTCCACCACGATCTGCAAACCGTGCCGGAGTATTTCGACTGGGTGCTGCTCCTCAACGTCCGCCGCATCGCCGCCGGGCCGGTCGCGGACGTGTTCACCGAGGAGAACCTGCGTCTGACGTACGGCGGGCGGATTCCGTTCGTGAAGGCGGCGGCCGTCGAAGCCGAGCGGGCGGGCTGATGCTGGAAGACCTGTTTTTCGATTACACGTTGCGGACCGTCGCGCTCGGCGCGGCGACGCTCGGGATCGTCAGCGGGTCGCTCGGGACGTACGCCGTGCTGCGGGGGCAGTCGCTCTTGGGCGATGCCATCAGCCACGCGGCGCTGCCGGGGATTGCGCTCGCGTTCCTGCTGACGGGCAGCAAGGCGCCGTTCGTGCTCGTCCTCGGCGCGGCGGTCGCGGGGTGGCTTGGGACGCTCGCCGTGATGGGCGTCGTCCGCCGCTCCCGCGTCCCGTTCGACGCGGCGCTCGGGCTCGTGCTGTCCGTGTTCTTCGGCTTCGGGCTCGTCCTCCTCGTTTCGATCCAGCGGCTGCCGGGCGGCAATCAGGCCGGGCTCGACAAGTTCCTCTTCGGGCAGGCCGCCGCGCTCGTCACCGCCGACGTCGTCGTGATGGCGACGCTCGGGGCCGTCGCGCTCGCGGCGACGCTGCTGCTGTGGAAGGAGTTCAAGCTGCTGTCGTTCGACCCGGCGTTCGGCGCGGCGCTCGGCCTGCCGATGCGACGGCTCGATGTCGTGATGACGACCCTCCTTGTGATCGCGATCGTGATCGGGTTGCAGACGGTGGGCGTCGTCCTGATGAGCGCGCTCCTCATCGCCCCGGCGGCGGCGGCGCGGCAGTGGACCGACCGGCTCGGGCTGATGATGGGGCTCGCCGCGTTCTTCGGCGCGGCGGCGGGCGTCAGCGGCGCCGTCATCAGCGCCACGGCGGCGCGTGTCCCGACGGGCCCGACGATCGTCCTCTGCGCGGGCGCACTCGTCGTCGTGTCCCTCTTTTTCGCGCCCAACCGCGGGCTCGTCGCGGCGTGGTGGCGGGCGCGGCGCAACCGCACGAACCTCCGCGAGATCGGCCTGCTCGAAGACCTCTACACGCTCGCGCTCCAGCACCCGGAGAACCCGTATCACCCGCACCCGATTGCCACGTTCGAGACGATGACGGCGCGGCCGGAGAGCGTCGGCCCCGGGCTCGACGCGCTCGCCGAGCGTGGACTCGCCGAGCCGCGCGCCGATGCGAGATGGGCGATCACGCCGAGCGGCCTCGCCGCGGCGCGGGCGTTCGCGCGCAACACCAAGCTGGACACGGAATGAGCACGGCCCAACTCGAGATCCAACTCATCGCCGTCGTCGTGGCGGCGGCGTGCGCGCTCCCGGGCGTGTTCCTCGTGCTCCGCCGCGTCGCGATGATGAGCGACGCCATCAGCCACGCGATCCTGCCCGGCCTCGTCGTCGCGTTCTTCGTAACCGAGGATCTGGGGAGCCCGCTCCTCATCCTCGCCGCCGCCGCGACGGGCGTGCTGACGGTCGTGCTGATCGAGGCGATCGGGCGGACGGGCCGGGTAAAGGAGGACGCCGCGATCGGGCTCGTCTTCCCGATCATGTTCTCGATCGGGGTGATCCTCATCGCGCAGTTCGCCGCGGACGTCCACCTCGACGTCGACGCCGTGCTCCTCGGCGAGCTCGCGTTCGCGCCGTTCAACCGCTTCGAGGTCGGCGGTGTGGACGTCGGCCCGCAGGCGCTGTGGGTGATGGGGCCGATCCTGGGGCTCAACCTCGCCTTCCTCGCCGTGTTCTTCAAAGAGCTCAAGCTCTCGACGTTCGACGCCGGGCTCGCCGCCGCGCTCGGGTTCGCGCCGACGGCGCTGCACTACGCGCTGATGTCGCTCGTGTCGGTCACGGCCGTCGGCGCGTTCGACGCCGTCGGGTCGATCCTCGTGGTCGCGCTGATGATCGGGCCACCGGCGGCGGCGTACCTCCTGACGGACCGGCTGCCGGTGATGCTCGGCCTCAGCGTCGGCGTTGGTGTCGTGTGTGCGATCGCGGGGTACTGGACGGCGAGCCTGTTCGACACGTCGATCGCCGGGGCGATGGCGACGGCCGTGGGCGTGGCGTTCGGGCTGACGTTCGCGCTCGCGCCGGAGCGGGGGCTCGTGGCGAGGGCTCGGCTCCGCCGCTCGCAGCGCCGCCGGTTCGCCGAGAAGATGCTGGCCGTCCACCTCCTCCACCACGAGGGCACGCCGCAGGAGGCGCGCGAGTGCCGGATGCCGCACCTGCAGGAGCACCTCCGATGGACCCCCGACTTCGCCCGGCAGGCCGTGGACCTCGCCGTGCGCGACGGCTACGTGCAGCGCCACGCCGACCGCCTCGCCCTCACGGCGCAGGGCCGCGCCTACGCACAGGAGTCGATGGTGGAATGATCCCCCGTCCCGTTCGGACCCCAGCCTTTTCGTTTATCGCTACGCTCAGAAACGAAAAAGCTGTCCCCCTCGACGAGGGGGACAGCCGCGCGTTGCCGGGAACGAGGGAACGAGTTCCGTTTGACCGCGAGTGACCGCGAGCGCGGCGGGGGGTACGCTTATCGCTCGCGCTGCTCCTTCACGCGGCGCACGATCGAGAAGATGAAGCCGACGGCGAGGACGATCGTGCCGAGCCAGAGGAGGTTGATGAACGGCTTGCGGTAGGCCTGCACCACGATCCAGTCCTCCGAAGGCGTGTCGGCCCCTTCGACGACGAGGCGCACGGCGTCGTCCTCCACCTGCATCCCGGTGAACGTGAAGCCGAGGTCCCACTCGGGGATGCGGTTCTGGACGTACTGCTGCGTCCGGTCCTTGAGGATGAGGTAGACCGGCGCCACGGTCCGCGTCTCGCCCGTGGCCGTCTCGGTCACCCGCAGCTCCGCGCCAACCGTGAGGTCGAGCGAGTCGACCTCGACGCCGTCGACGGCGGGTTCGAGGTCGTAGCGGACGAACTCGACCGTGTAGGCGCCGTCGTCGAGCTGGGCGGTCTGGCCGCGGCGGAGCATCAGCTCACCGGGGGCCGTGTTGCTCTGGCCGCCGCCGTCCATCATCGCGCTGGGGTAGACGGCGACGTAGATGTCCTCGTCGACGAAGTTCTCGACGTGGGGGTGCTGGATCCACTGCTCGGTCTTCGACTCGTAGACCACGGTCTCGGCGCGGAAGTCCTTCCCGCCCGGCGTGGTGAAGTCGATGCTGTAGACGGTGCGGCCGCGCTCGTTGAAGTACCGGTCGTCGTAGTGCAGCGTGTAGCCCTCGAACTGGCGCGGCTGGTCGCGCATGAGGATCACGTTGTCGCGGTCGCCGCGGATGTCGGCGCCCTGCCCGTCGGTGATCGGGTCGTTGAAGATCGTGGACGAGACGATCCCGAGGAGCATCAGCGCGAAGCCGACATGCGTGATCGAGCCGCCGGCGAGGCGGAGGTTGCCGCGCGCGATCCGCCACAGCACGGCGCCGTTGCCGTAGAACGCGAAGAACGCCGCGAAGAGGAGCAGCAGGATCATCAGCCCCTGCCCGTATTGCGACCAGAACGCCTCGATGCCGCCGCCGAGGCCGGCCTCGACGAACCCAGGGTCGGCCGCCGCCATGGCGGGCGCGGGAGCCGTGGTGATCGGGACGAACGGGGTGAGCACGAGCACGGCGGCGACCGACGCGACCGTCAGCGCGAGCGGCTTGAGGAGGGCCTTGTTGACGTTCTCGACGGTCATCTTCTTCCACCAGAACAGCTGCCCGAGCCCGGCGAGCGACGCCACGACGATCGCGAGCGGGAGGGTCCACGTGTTGTAGAACTCGATCGCGACGCCCGCGGGGTTGTCGCGGAAGATCCGCCCGAGGATCGGCGCGCTCGTGCCGACGATGATGACGAGCCCCATCAGCGAGAGCGTGAGCGCGCCCGTGAAGATCATCGACTCGCGGCTGAGCGTGGCGGGCGGCGTGCGCGGCACGGGCAGGTCGCGGTAGCGGTAGGCGAAGAGCCCGAAGCCGACGACGCCCATTGACAGAATCCAGAGTAGCAACTGGTTGTAGAGCCCGAGGTCCACGAACGAGTGCACCGACACGTCGCCGAGAATCCCGCTCCGCGTGAGGAACGTGGAGTAGACGACGAACATGAACGCGGCGATGCACAGGATGAGCGCGCTCTTGTGCCCGGCCGCGCTCTTCTTCTGCACGATCATCGAGTGGATCGCCGCGATCCCGAAGAGCCACGGCACGAGGCTGGAGTTCTCGACCGGGTCCCACGCCCAGTAGCCGCCGAACGAGAGCGTCTCGTACGCCCAGTAGCCGCCCATGATGATGCCGACGCCGAGGACGAGGTTGGCGTAGAGCGTCCACGGCAGGGCGGGGCGGACCCACTCGGTGTACTGCCGCTTCCACAGCGCCGCGACGGCGAAGGCGAACGGGACGATCATCGCCGCGAAGCCGGTGAAGAGCGTCGGCGGGTGGATCGTCATCCAGTAGTTCTGCAGCAGGTCGTTGAGGCCGTTGCCGTCGGGCGGGACG
>CAYTJT010000137.1:0-8656 GCA_964438105.1 uncultured Rhodothermales bacterium
AACTTCTACAAAGAGGACGGCGCCGACGTCTCCGACCGCGTCGTGCAGTACGTCCACGACCTCGGCCTCTCGGCGATCATCGCGATCGGCGGCGACGGCACGATGTCGATGTCGCACTTGATGCAGGCCAAGGGCGTCAACATGGTCGGCGTGCCGAAGACCATCGACAACGACCTCGTCGGGACGAGCCGGACGTTCGGCTTCGACACGGCCGTGATGATCGCCACCGAGGCGCTCGACCGGCTGCACTCGACGGCGCAGAGCCACCACCGCGTGATCATCCTCGAGACGATGGGCCGCTACGCCGGGTGGATCGCGCTCTACGCGGGCGTGGCCTCCGGCGCCGACATCATCCTCATCCCCGAGTTCGAGTACGACGTGGAGGAGGTCGCGCGCGTGTGCCGCCGCCGCCAGCACGGCGGGCAGAAGTTCACGATCATCGTCACGGCCGAGGGCGCGAAGCCGAAGGGCGGCGAGATGGCCGTGCAGCAGATCGTCGCCGACAGCCCGGACCCGGTCCGCCTCGGCGGGGCGTGCAACGTGCTCGCCGCCCAGCTCGCCCCGCTCGTCGAGAGCGAGATCCGCACGACGATCCTCGGCCACGTCCAGCGCGGCGGCACGCCGACGGCCTACGACCGCACGCTCGCCACGGCCTTCGGGTCGTATGCCGCGGCCATGGTCGAGGACGAGACGTACGGGCGGATGGCCGCGCTCTACCGCAACCGCCTCACGAGCGTGCCGCTCGAGGAGGTCGCCAACAAGACGCGGACCGTCCGGCCGGACTCGCCGATGGTGGCCGCCGCGCTCGCCGTCGGCACGTCGTTCGGCGTGCCCGAGCTCGACATCGCGCTCGACGGGGACAAGATCTCCGAGGCCGTCTCTTAAGACGGCTCCGCCCACCACCTGTCATCCTGAGCGGAGGCCCGAAGGGCCGGAGTCGAAGGACCTCTCCGGGTACGGCGCGCTGATCTAGCACGACGTTGCGCGCTGGCTCTCAGGGTTGGTCGCTGGAGAGATCCTTCGCTTCGCTCAGGATGACAAGGGGAAGGCGGGAGGGCTCAGGCGACGGCCTCGGCGGGCATCGCCTTCGGCGCGTCGGTGCCGTTGCGGTAGAGCATGTCCTGGTCGAGGAGGTAGGCGAAGCCCTCGCGGAACGCCTCGACGGACGTGCTCGCCGTGGCGGCGAACTTCGCGAGCTCGTGCGGGTCGTCGAAGTCCTCGCGGCTCAGCCGCAGCATGTAGCTCCGCGCGATGTGGTAGCTCTCGCCCGTGACGTCGACGGTGCGGACCTGGGCGCGGCCGGTCTCCGGGTCGAGGATCTCTTTGAACGGGAGCGGGACGAAGTGGCCGCCCTGCATCGAGACCATCGCCGCGTTCCCGCCGTTGAGGAGGTGCTGCGCGGCCGAGTAGCCGAGGTCGCGCGTGTACTCCATGTCGAACGGAATCGGGTCGGAGCAGCGGAGCTCGTAGCCGATGTTCTTGGCGATGATCGTCGCCTTGAGCTTGAACTCGGCGAGGCGCTCCTGCACGCGGTACTTCACGATCTCGCCGAAGGAGACCTCGGCGAGCCGGATGTTGCCGTGGGCGTCGCGCTCCACACTTTCGAGGATGTCGAGGTCGGACGGGTCGAGCTGGGCGAGGAGGCCTTCGGCGAGGATCGCCACGCCGTCGGTGCGGCCGTACGAGAGCCGTTTGATGATGGCGCCGGCGAGGATGTCGACGATGTGCTCGAGCCGGATCACGTCCTCGGGGAACTCCTCGGGGATCAGCGTGATCGTGGCGCCCGCGGCCTTCCCGATGCCGAGCGCGAGGTGCCCCGCCGAGCGGCCCATCGTCACGACGAAGTACCACCGGCTCGTCGTCCGCGCGTCGACCATGAGGTTCTCGACGAGCTCGACGCCCATGTGGCGGGCCGTGTTGAACCCGAACGTCGGCGTGCCGTGGGGGAGCGCGAGGTCGTTGTCGATGGTCTTGGGGACGTGGACGACGCGGATGCGCCCGGCCGCCTTCTCCTCCACCTTCATCGCGCTGTAGGCCGTGTCGTCGCCGCCGATCGTGATGAGCTTGTCGACGTTGAGCCGGAGCAGGCTCGTCACGGCGTTCTCGAGGTGCTCGGCCTCTTTCGTCGGGTTGTCACGCGCGATGCCGATGTAGGAGCCGCCGCGGAAGTGGATGCGGCTGACCTCGTCGATCGTGAGGTTCTCGACGTGGTCCACGTCGCCGCGGCGGATCCACTTGAACCCGTCGCGCACGCCGACGACCTCGACGCCGTCCTGGATGGCGCGGATCGTGGCGGCGCCGATGACGCTGTTGATGCCGGGGGCGGGGCCCCCGCCGACGAGGATGGCGAGCTTCTTGGGAGCTTTCGACATGGCGCTACGGGGTTTGTGGGCTGCAAAGTAGCCGGGCGCCCGGTAGCGCCGTGTCGGGCATTCCCGCACCCCTCTGCCGGGCGAGGCGCTACCCGCGGGGCGACGGCACGTCGCTCGGCCCCACACGCGCCGACTCCGCGGCGGGCTCTGTCGCCGTCGCCTTGGAGTAGCGGAGAGAAACGCTGGCGAACGCTGGCGTTCTTGAAAACTTCTCTTATCTTAACCGATCTGTCTTCCGCAGCTTGCCCCGCGTCCGCGGCTCGCCAGCGGGCTGTCCTCACCCCACCAGCGCTCGCCCCTATGCCCTCCTCGCTACGAATCCTGCTCGCCCTCGGCCTCTTCTTATGCTTCGGCGCTGTGCCAGCGGCAGCCCAGTCCAACACGATCCAAGGCCGCACCTGCGGCACGCCGACGCCGACCGCGGCCGAGATGACCGCCACCAATCAGGCCGTCGCGCAGTGGCTCGCCGCGAACGACTACGACGCGCTCCGCGGCGACGTCGTCACGATCCCCGTCGCTTTCCACGTGGTCGCGGGCGGGGAATCGGTCGCTGCCGGTAACATCCCGGACCAGTGGATCTTCGACCAGATGGACGTGATCAACGCGTCGTTCCTGAGCATGGGCTACCAGTTCATCCTCGCCTCCATCGACCGCACGATCAACCCCGACTGGTACTTCGGCCTCGACCTGGGGACGCCGGAGGAGACGGCGATGAAGCAGGCGCTCGCGATCGACCCGGCGCGCTTCATGAACGTCTACACGGTGCGGCCTACCGGCGGCATCCTCGGCTGGGCGTACTTCCCCAACTCGTTCCCCGAGAGCAACCCGCTCCACGGCGTCGTCCTCCTCGACCAGTCGCTCCCCGGCGGCAACGCCGCGCCGTACAACCTCGGCGATACGGGCACGCACGAGGTGGGCCACTACGTCGGCCTCCGCCACACGTTCGACTTCAACGAGAGCTGCACGGACGGCGACGGCGTCGACGACACGCCGGCCGAGTTCAGCCCGGCCTTCGGCTGCCCCAGCGACCCCCCCAGGGACTCCTGCCCGAACGACCCCGGACTCGACCCGATCTTTAACTTCATGGACTACACCGATGACGCGTGCATGAACGAGTTCACGCCGGGGCAGGCCGAGCGGGCCTTAGCGCTGATGAACCAGTTCCGCCCGACGATCATGGAGAACAGCGGGACCTTCGCCGCGCCCGAACTCCTCGCCTTCGGGGACATCGACGTCGAGACCAGCGCGACGCTCACGGCGACGATCGTCAACCTCGACAGCGAAGACTTCGAAATCACCGAAATCACCAGCGACAACCCCGCCTTCTCGGCGGCCGAAGACGTGCCGACGGTGACGAGCGGGAGCGCGGTTCAACTCGCCGTCACCTTCGCTCCCGAGGAAGAGGGGGTCTTCGAAGGCACCCTCTCGCTCGCGACCGACAGCGAGGACGTGGGCACGCTCGAGATCGCGCTCGCGGGCGGCGGCCTGTCCATCCTGCCGCCGGCGCTCAGCGTCGAGAACCCGGCGATCCTCGCCGCGGCCGAGGTCGGCGACGAGACGACGGCGACGCTCACTCTCGACAACGCGGGCCCGGGCACGCTCATCTACGCCTTCGACGGGTTCGGCCGGATGGCCGCTCCGGCGGCGCGGACGACCCCGTCCGCCCTGCCCGCCGTCAAGGGCGTCGACAAGCCCGGGACGGGGGCGCCCGCCCGCTTCGGCGAAGGCGGCCCCGACGCGTTCGGCTACGCCTGGATCGACTCGAACGAGCCGGGCGGCCCGGCCGCGGACGCCTACGAGGACATCTCCGGCTCCGGGACGGCCGTCACGTGGACCGCGACCAACGGCAACTTCCCCGCTGAAGACGAAGGCTACGCCGACGTGGCGCTCCCGTTCAGCTTCTCGTTCTACGACGAGAGCTACGACGGCCTGCGGCTCTTCACGAACGGGTTCATGACGTTCGACCAGACCTACACCGACGCAGCCTTCAGTAGCTTCACGAATACAGCCATTCCGGCTCCCGCCCCCCCCAACGCGGCACTCTATCCCTTCTGGGACGACACGTCGCTGGAAGACGGCGCGGCCTACGTGGTGGCGAATCCCGACTCCGTCGTCGTCCAGTACGAGGCCGGCCGTTTCCAGTCGACGGTGCCGACTTACTTCTTCCAAGTCGTGCTCTTCCCCAACGGTGAGATCGAATACCGCTACGGCGACATGAGCGGGCTGCTCACCTCGGCGACGATCGGGATCGAGAACGAGAACGGGACGGTCGGGCTCCAGGTCGCCAACAACGCGGCCTATCTCGAAAGCGGGCTCACGATCCGGTTCGCTGTCGAGACGAGCTTCATCGCGGCGATCACCCCGGCGAGTGGGACGGTCGAGGCCGGGGCGCAGCAGGAGGTCGAGGTGACGCTGAGCGCGGAGGGCCTCGAAGAAGGCGTCTACCAGGAGCTGCTCTCCCTCATCACGAACGACCCGATCCTCCCGCAGTACCGCGTCCACACGGTCTTCGCCGTGGGCGGTGTGCTGCCGCCGCCGGCGCTCATCGCCCCGGCGTACGGGTTCCCGGAGGTGCCCGTGGACCTCGCCCTCTCGTGGACGGCCGTCCCGAACGCTGACAGCTACGACCTCGAAGTGGCCACGGATGAGGCGTTCGCCGACGTCGTCTTCAGCGGCAACATCGAGGACCCCGAGGCGGTCTTCGCCGCCGACCCCGGCGCGACGTTCTTCTGGCGCGTCCGCTCCGTCGACGAGGACGACACGAGCGAGTGGTCGCTGCCGTTCGTCTTCACTACGACCACAACAACCGTGGCCTCGGACCCGGACGCCGCGCCGTCCGCGCGCTTCGCCCTCGGCGCGGCCTATCCGAACCCGGCGAACGGAGCCGTCGCGGTGCCGTTCACCCTGGAGGAGCCGCAGTCCGTCACGCTCCAGGTCTTCGACGTGACGGGCCGCCTCGTCAGCGTCGTGGCCGACGACGTGCCCTTCGGGGCGGGCCGCCACACGTTGCAGTGGGACGGCAGCGCGCTGCCGAACGGCGTCTACCTCGTCCGCCTCACGAGCGCGGGGCAGGTCGCGACGGAGCGGGTGACGGTGCTGCGCTAGCGGAGCCCGCTCGCCTCCGGCACACCGGCCGGGCTGCCCCTCTGCGGGCGGCCCGGCCGTTTTCGTCCGGCCAGCCGTTTTCGTTCGGTTCGCGCGGGGCGCCTCTGCGCCGCGATCCTGCGGACGAATCGTGCGGACGAATCGTGCGTAGAAGCGTCGTCCCTTCTCTCCTCCCCTTCCGCCTCTCCTCATGCGCGTTTTCCTCACCGGGGCCACCGGGTTCGTCGGCCACTACGTCCTCCGGGCCCTCCTCGACCGCGGGCACACCGTCCGCTGCCTGCTCCGTCGCGGCTCCGACGACAAGCTCGACGTGGAGGAAGACGTCGTGGAGGTGGACTCCTCGAAGGAGACCGTCGTGCGCGAACTCGAAGCGCCGGGGGACGCCGGGGCGAACCCGACCCCCGCTGCCGTCGAGGTGGTCTACGGGGACGTCACCGATCTCGCGACGATTCAGGGCGACATGCGGGGGTGCGACGCCGTCGTTCACCTCGTCGGGATCATCGAAGAAAACAAGCCGAAGGGCGTCACGTTCGAGCGCATCCACGTCCGGGGGACGCGGACCGTCGTCGAAGAGGCCAAGGCCGCGGGGGTCCGCCGCTTCGTCCACATGAGCGCGAACGGCGCGCGCGAGGACGGCGCCTCCGACTACCAGACGACGAAGTGGCGGGCCGAGGAGATCGTCCGCGCCGCCGCCTTCGACGGCCACGTCATCTTCCGCCCCTCCATCATCTTCGGCGACCCCGGCCCCGGCCGCGTCGAGTTCGCGAGCCGCCTCGCCGACACGCTCATCGACCCGTTCCCCGTCCTCCCGATCCTCGGCGACGGGCAGTACGAGCTGCAGCCCGTCCACGTCACCGCCGTCGCCGCCGCGTTCGCCCAAGCCGTCGAGATGGACCTCGCTGCGACGGAGGAGAGCGCGGCCTCCGGCAACGGATCTCCCACCAACGGGGCCGCCGCCGACGGCGCGCCGACGGATGCCTACTGCGTCGGGGGGCACGAGCGGCTCACCTTCGACGAGACCGTGGACCGCATCACGCGGGGGATGGGCAAGCGGCCGAAGCCGAAGCTCCACCAGCCGATGTGGCTCGCGAAGGCGCTCGTCGGGACGGCGGGCGAGGTCGGGCTCCTGCCGATCTCGCCGGCGCAGTTCAAGATGCTCATCGAGGGCAACACCTGCGACGCCTCCCGGTTCTGGGAGGACTTCGACGCGCCGGCCGTCCCGTTCACGCCGGAGCACCTCGCGTACCTCCGGGGCGAAGGCTGACGCCCGCGCTCGTCGTAAAACCCGACCGCCGTACCTTTGAAGCCTCCCCGACGGGGACCCCTTCCGCCCTTTCTGTTCCAGCCTTTCTCGCCATGTCCGTCCGCTCTCGCCTCGTCGTCCTGTTGATGCTGCCCCTGCTCCTCGCCGCGTGCCGCCCCGAGGAGGGCACCCAGGAGCCGCCCGAGTCGGTGCAGGAGACGCCGGAGCAAGCGGCCGTCACGACCGAGGCCGTAGCGGGGACGTACCGCCTCGTCGCCGTCAACGACGACCCGCTGCCGGGCGGCTTCGGCACGGTGGACGAGTGCGCGGTGGTGCTCACCGGCGGCCTGCTCGACCTCGGCGCCGACGCCGACTACGTGCTCGGCCTCCTCGCCGCCGCCGACTGCGGCGACGACGACCCGATGCCGCTGACGGAGCGCGCCGTGGCCGGCGGGCCCTACACGGTCGAGGGCTTCGAGGTCCGCTTCGGCCGGTCCGTCACCGACGCCGCCCCGGCGGCCTTCGAGGACCGGCTCTCCGAAGAGCTCGTCGGCGGCAGCGCGGCCGAGCAGCTGATGGGCGGCGAGGTGGACGAGGGCACGATGGAGGGCGAGGACGAGCCGATGGACGACGACGCCATGCCCGCGCTCTTCGACCTCAGCGCGTTCGCCGCGCGGGGCGTGCTCCGCGACAGCCTGCTCACCCTCCGCTTCGACGAGGGGCTGACGACGCTCGCGTTCGTGAAGGAGTAGCCGCGCTCGCGAACGCCGCCTCGACAACGAGCGCTTCGTGAAAGTGGAATGCAAGCCCGCGTTCGGGGCTCGGAGGGCGCCGCGCCGGAGGGCGCCGCCCCTATCTTCCGGCCTCCCTCCCGACCAGCACCGCCCCGCATGCAGGAAACGCCCACCGCCCCGGCCGCGCCCACCGACAGTCCCCAGTCCCCGAAGAAGTACGTCGCGATCGCCGGCAACATCGGCGCGGGCAAGAGCTCGCTCACGCGCATCCTCTCCAGCTACTTCAAGTGGGAGGCGTTCTACGAGCGCGTCGACGACAACCCCTACCTCTCGGACTTCTACGACGACATGCGGCGCTGGAGCTTCAACCTCCAGGTGTTCTTCCTCTCCAGCCGCTTCGCCCACCAGCGCGACATCGAGGCCGCCCCGCACTCGATCGTGCAGGACCGCTCGATCTACGAGGACGTCGAGATCTTCGCGCGCAACCTCTACGAGATGGGGCTGATGGACGGGCGCGACTTCGAGAACTACCAGGAGCTCTTCGCCCTCATGACGAGCTACCTCCGCCCACCGGACCTGCTCATCTACCTCCGCTCCAGCGTCCCCACGCTCGTCCGCCAGATCCAGAGCCGCGGCCGCGACTTCGAGAGCACCATCCGCATCGACTACCTCGAACGGCTCAACACGCACTACGAGAACTGGATCGAGCGCTACGACCTCGGCCCGAAGCTGATCGTGGAGTCCGACGAGCTCGACTTCGTGAACGCGACGGAGGACCGGTTCGACGTGCTGAGCCGCGTCGAGAGCCGGCTCTACGGGCTGTTCCCCGAGATGACGGGGTGAGGGTTATGAACGGGGTGGAGAGCGTGGAGGGTGTGGAGGGACAAGCCCGAATTACTACAGCTGCTCTTCCCCTCCTTTCCCTCCTTTCCCTCCTCTCTTTCCTTTCCTTCATCCCCGAGGCCCGCGCCCAGGTGGCCGACTCGGCGGCCGTCGTCGCCGACACGCTCGCGCTCCCGGCCGATTCGCTCGCGGCGCCCGGTGATGCCCTCGCGGCGCCCGTGGACACGGTGGCCGTGCGGCGCAACGCGCCCGTCGTCGGGTTCGCGGAGCCGGAGCCGGGGCGCACCGTGAGCGCCGTCCCGACGCGCCGGCCGGTTTACAACGCGGCGCCCCTCCTCGGCGATCTGCCGGGGGCGTTT
>CAYTJT010000138.1:0-8585 GCA_964438105.1 uncultured Rhodothermales bacterium
TGGCGGGTTCATGAGCACGATGCTCGGGCGGACGTGTGCCGGAAGCACGGCGTGAAGGTGCTCCGCGTTCTCGCGAAAGAGTGCCCCCTCGGGGTCTTGGCCCACCGTCTCCAGGAGGACGCGCAAGAGGTCGGCCCGCCGCTCGGCCAGCTCGTTGGCGAAGCACCGAAGCCCCGCAGCAAGTGGCCACGCGACGAGCGCCCCCGTTCCCGCCGAGGGCTCCAGCACCACGTCTCCAGGCTCAAGGGCCGCCGCCCAGGCACACGCGAAGGCATACGACGCCGGCGTCGAGAACTGCTGGAACGCCTGCTGCTCCTGCGAGCGCCGCGTCTGGCTTGGCAGGAGCGTCGCAAGCCGCTTGGCCTCGGCCACTCCCTCCAGCGCCTCCCCCATCCCACCGTCCATCACGACGCCGGCGAGGTCACGGCGGAGCAGAGCGAGATGGAGCCCGAGCTCGGCCGCGTCGTAGGCGTCGCGGGCGGAGAACGCTCCTGCTGCGAGGGTGCCTCCGAAGAAGTCAGACGCGAGGGCGAAAAGTTCTTCGGAGGACAGAGCCTCTACCCCATTGGTGCGCTCAGCGATGGCCGAGGCGAGACGGGCAGCAGGCAGAATCTCGCGCGCGCCCAACGAAGCCGCCGCAGTCGAAGGCGGCTTCGGAATCTGGAGGAGGTCGAACAGGTCGAGTTGGGCGGTCGGGCTGGCTGGGTGGCTGGAGCAAGAGGAGATCGGTAGAGCCATTGTTCTGATGCCGGAGGGTTAGTGAAGCGGTAGGCCCGCCGCTCGACGGGCTCGCTCCACGGCCCGTCGAGCGATGAGCCGTACCTCACCCACCCTGCGATCCCAACAATGAAGGCAACCGACCGGTCAGTTAGTGCGTTGCTTTCCTATGGCACGCACCGATCATTCCGCGAACAACCGAGACCGCATTCTCCAGGCAGCCGAGCGCCTCTTCGCAGAGAAGGGATTCGACGCCACCAGCGTCGGAAGCATCGCCCGTGCCGCAGGCGTCAACAAGGCACTCATCTACTACTACTTCGAGAGCAAGGACGCCCTCCTCGCCGCCCTCTTCGAAAGCGTAAGCGCCGAGGTCCGAGAGCGGGCTAGCACTGTCGTCCCCTCGGAGCTACGGGAGAAGGTCGCGGGCGAAGTCGCGTATCTGGCCGACCGCCGCCGGACGCTCGCACTCCTGCTCATGCAAGCGCTGAAAGGGGGTGACGAAACTCCAGCACTCTTCGGGGTTGTCGGTGAGATGATCGAGCGAGAACTCATCGCGCGCGGCTTTCCGCCGCCAGAGGACGGTTCGGTCTCCGAGGAGCAGCAAAGGGCACTCGTCCACGAGTTCTTTACGGGTGTGGTCCCCGTCGTCGCGTTCGTGACGCTCGGCGACCGCTTCTGTACGTACTTCGACCTCGATCCAAAGAAGGGCAAGACGCTATTTCTCGACGCGCTCGAACAGTCCCACTTCGCTTCCCACGTCGAGCCTCCGGAGGACGCCTAGAGCGGACGACAGATGCTCGTAAGCTGTTGCTCTTCAAAACCACCCCCTGTCCCCCTCCTCGATGAGGAGGGGGGACTTCGCATCGAGCTACAGGCTCACGAGCAACCAACTCTCACACTAGCGCGACTCGGGACTGAAGTATGACCGCTTGCAACTGCCGGGACACGGGCGCGTATGGCTTTCTGTTAACCGACCGTTTAGTTACCACGAACTAGCCATGTCTACCCACCCCACCCCCACCGACCGTAAACAGGGTCTCCGCTGGTCTCGGCGGGCATCTTGGACCACCACCGCGTTTTATCTGCTGGTGGCCTTCGAGTTCTTCTACATGGTCAGCCCGTTCGCGGCCTACCTCTACGCCGTCTACGGACCCGGACTCGATTGGCTGGCGGACAACCGGGCCGCGAGTTGGCTCGTCGGGTTCTTCCTCCCCCACGTCGTCGCGCGGACGGCGTCTCCGCTCGTGAACGCGGCCGAGATCGTCGGCGGCTTCCTCTTCGCCGGGGGTCTCCTCGCTTTCGCGGTCGGGGCGGTCCAGATATACGTGAGCAAGCTGCGCCGTCGGGGCAGCGTGCAGGGCGGCGTATACCGATGGGTTCGCCACCCGCAGTACCTCGCCCTCATGACGGCGAGCTTCGGCATGGTGCTCGTCTGGCCCCGGTTTCTCGTTCTGTTCGGGTTCGTCACGGTTGTCTTCGTTTACGTCGCACTTGCCCGTGCCGAGGAGCGGGCTTGCCTCCGCCAGTTCCCTGGCTACGCCGCGTATATGGAGCAGACGGGAATGTTCTTGCCCCGACCGCTCGAAGCTCCGTTCCGGCGGCTCCCCCAACCGCAGGGGCGACCGCAGAGGGTTGCGGTGTGGACGCTATGCTACGTCGCCGCGCTAGCGATGGCAGCCCTCCTCGGCCTCACGGCGAAGTCGCACGCCGTCGCCAACCTCTATGCCCACTACACGGACGACGCGGCTTTCGTCTCCGTTGGTTCTATGGTCGAAGCCGAGATCGCGGAAATGGCCGAGATCGCCACGCGGGACGCTCGGGTAGCGGGGGCACTGACCGAGGCGGGGGAAGATGCCCGGTTCGTGAACTACGTGCTCCCGACGGAGCTGTACGTCTCGGAGATCCCGATGCACGTCCCAGAGGGGACCGCAACGACCCACACGTTTCCGAGTGACTACGACCGCAACCGCTACAAGATCGTCTTCACCCAGGCCGAGTTCGGCCCCGGCCCCCTGCCGGAGCCGACCGACATCGTTCGGGAGGCGTTGAACAAAAAGCCGGTCGTTGAGGCGTGGGTGGACCGGGCGTCTGGGCGAGTCGTGCAGGTGCTCCCGCCGCCCGCTGAAGCGTTCTACGACGGGATGCCGGTTCCCCTCTTCTAAAGGGGCTGAGCGGAGAGCTTCTAAAGGGGCTGAGCGGAGAGCTTCTAAAGGGGCTGAGCGGAGAGCTTCTAAAGGGGCTGAGCGGAGAGCGTCACGAGTGCGGTAGCCCGATCCTCATTCCCGTTTGTCCCTCTCCCCTCCCCTGATGTATTCTCTGAATGCCTAAGCGCTCAGGCTTTCGGTTGCTTCAGCGTTTAAGCGCTTAGCTACCTCGTCCCCTCCCCGACCCATGAAGACGATCGGCGTCCTCAACTTCAAAGGCGGCGTCGGCAAGACCGCCACGGCGGTGAACCTCGCCGCGGCGGCTTTCCACACCGGTCGCCGCGTGCTCCTCGTCGACCTCGAGCCGCAGGCCTCGGCCACCGAGCACCTCACCGACGAGGCGTTCGCCAAAGACGCCTCGGACGTGCTCGAAGGCGGAAGTAGCCTCCGAGACGCCATCTACGCTGTGCGGTCAGAGGAGAAGTCGGGCGCTCGCCTTGACCTCCTCCCCGGCGGCGACGGCCTCATCGGCGTCGAGATCCTCCTCCAGTCGAGCGGGGCGAAGAACCGCCTCGCCGCCGCGTTGAACAAGCCGCGCGGCAAGGCCGTCGCCGACGACTACGACCTCGTCGTGATCGACTCCAGCCCCGATATCGGGCTGCTCAGCCTGAACGCGCTCTACGCCGCCGACGTCGTCCTCTGCCCGGTCAAGCTGGAGAGCCCGTCGATCCACGGACTCAAGCGGCTGCTGGAGATCCTGGAGCGGACCGAGCAGGAGGACGACCACGAACCGCGCCTCTTCCTCCTCCCCACCGTCTACGACCGCCGCGTGAAGGAGAGCGGCGAGGTGCTCGGAGCCCTCCACGAGGGGTTCGGGGAGTATTCCGGGAAGGGCAAAGGCGACGGCAAGGTGCTGGGTCCCATCCGCTACAGCTCGGCCCTGCCCCGCGCCTTCGGCCTCGCCCAGACGGTCTTCGAGCACGACCGACGCGGCCGCGCAGCGAAGGACTACCGGGCGCTCTACGAAACGCTCGCCTCGGCAATGGACTCCGCGGAACTCGTTCGCAAGGCGTCTAAGCGCTCAGGCGCTTAAACTTCCAAGCGCTTTCCCATCTCTCCCCCCGATACCATGTCCGAGAATACGAAGAAACGCTCGCTCGACAAGCTCTTCGGCACGAAGGAGGTCCGCAACGCGCCCCCTGACGCCGACGGTGACGCCGCCCCCTCCCCTACTGCGAAGAAGTCTGCCGCGAAGAAAGGCGGTGGAAAGGAGGCGAAGTCCTCCGGGCTCGCTGGGAAGAGTGCGAAGAAGGCAGCCCAGCCAGAGCCTGCTGAGGACGCCGGTCCCGGCGGCTACCTCGGCGAGGGACGCTACCGCCGTGGCGACGGGGTACTGGAGAAGCCGTCGGTCTACGTCCGCCCCGATCAGGCCCGTGCCCTCCGCATGGCCGCCGCCGCGAAGGACGACCCCAACGGAAAGACGATGAGCGAGATCATCCAGTCGCTCCTCGACGAGCACGGCTACCACGACCCTCAGTAGGCTCCTACGTCAGCGCTACGTGCCTAAGCGCCTAAGTGCTCAAGCGCTCCTCTCGTGCCCCGCCCCCGCTCTGTCTCCCTCTCACTCCTTTGTCTCGGCGCGGCGCTCGTCGGTGTGGCCGCCCTCGCCTACGCCTTTGGCGTGCGGTTCACGCTCACCCCGAGCGTGCCGCGCGGCTTCTACGTCCGAACGGACGATCCGGTGGAGGTCGGGCGGCTCGTGACGTTCTGCCCGCCGGAGGACGTGGCGGCCTTAGCGCTGGAGCGGGGCTACCTCCAACGGGGGAACTGCTCCGGTGGTGTCGAGCCGCTCGGGAAGTACGTGCTCGCGGTCGAAGGCGACACGCTTCGCCAGAGCGAGCAGGGGATCGAGGTCAACGGACGCACCGTGCCGGAGAGCACTGTCTACGCACGGGACGCGGTGGGGCGTGAGTTGCCGCACTACGCTTTCGGCGAGCACGTCGTGGGGGAGGACTCGCTCTTCGTTTTCTCGGGGCACCACCCGCGGAGCTTCGACTCCCGATACTTCGGCCCCGTGCCTGCGGGCAGTGTACGGAGCGTGATTCGGCCGCTATGGACGTTCGATTGAGAGTGCTTTAGCGTTTAAGCACCTGAGCGCTTAGGTGCCTGGGCGAAGAGAGTTCAGCGATACTGGCCTTGATATCGAGATTCTGAGAGCGTGCCGCCATCCTGCGTCAATGTCTCGGACGGTCACGCTTGGGGGTTGACCCGCCTCCGAAGTGGTGGGATCATCGGTGCGCCGCTCGCCGAAATGGACCCGAAGCCCAACGGTCCAGCGAGCGGACCCACCACCTTGTTTCGTCGAAAACGGACCGCCACCGTGCCTTCGACGCGCCTCGATCATTCTACCCTTTCGGTCTCCGGAGTTCCGGGTCTCGAACCTCCGGGTCTCGAAGCTCCGACGCTCGGACCCACGCGCCTCGCCGGCGACGTGGCGACCGACCGCTCCGTGGTCGATCGCTCGGACGCCGATCACTCGGACACCGATCGCTCGGCCCGCATGGCCGAGATGATGGCGCGCTACCTCGGCAAACGGGTGATGGAAGCGTTCGCGGACGACGACGTGACGGAGGTCTACGTCAACCCGCAGGACGGCCGCCTCCGCCTCGACACCCGCAGCCACGGGAAGGTAGACACGGGCTGGCCGCTCCCTGCGGGGCGCGTCGAGCAGTTCCTCAACGCCGTCGCCGACCTCCACGGCCTCACGCTCGACGCCGAACGGCCGTCGATTCAGGCCGAGCTTCCGCAGGACCGGTTCCGAGGCGCACGACTCCAGGGGTTTCGGCCTCCACTCGCAAGTGCGGCCTCGTTCGTCGTGCGGAAGCCGCCGTCGGTGGTGTACCCACTGGGCGAGTACGCCCGGCAGGGCATCCTCCCGGCAGGCGGTGCCGCCGTCCTCCGCCGCGCCGTCGAAGAACAGGAACCTGGTCGTCGTGACCTCGAAGAGCAGAAAGCCCTTCTCGACCCCCGCGTAGAGCGGCGTTCGGACGAGCGACTGATGCACGTGATTCCGCGCGAGCCGCCCGCTGCGCCCCTCGTTCGGAGCCGTCTGTGTCTTCGCGTGTCCCATCGTCTCGATCTCGTCTCGACCTCGTCGTCGTCATCGCAGGCGGTCACGGAGGTGCCGGCTCGTCGAGCACGCGCCGCGTCTGCGAACTGGCCCGCGTCCGGGGCCTCCACTCCGGCGGCACCTACGACCTGGAGCAGTTGCTCCCCGAGCAGTTGCTTCCCGAGCACTCGCTTCCAGCACAGTCGCTTCCGGCGCAGTCGCTACAAAGAGAACGAGCGGGGCCGTTGCCCTGAACCATCCACCGCGCCGGTAGAGCAGGGGAGAGGCCCACACAACGGGACCGACCTGCTGCGAGAACCGGCGACTCACCGCAACACACTCACCATGAACCACACCATAAAAAGAGCACTTAAGCGCCTGAGCGCTCAGGCACTCAACAAGCGAACGCTTCTCCTCGCCGCGTTCGCCCTCGCCGTCCTCCTCATGCCCCGGGAAGCGATGGCTGGGACCGGCGGCGTGGACCTCCCCTGGAACACGCCGCTCCAGAACCTCCTCGACAACATGACCGGCTCGACGGCCCGCATCCTCGCGGGGACGATGTTCGTGATCGGCGGCATCGTCTGGGGGTTCACGCGCAACGAGGAGGGGGCGAAGCGGTTTGGACAGGCCATCGTCTCGATCTCGCTGATGTTCGGCGCGGTTCAGATCGTGGACGCCCTCGCCTTCGCCGGCGGCGTGATGTAGGCCGACGAGGTCGAGACGAGGTCGAGACGAGATCGAGACGATGGGACACGCGAAGACACAGACGGCTCCGAACGAGGGGCGCAGCGGGCGGCTCGCGCGGAATCACGTGCATCAGTCGCTCGTCCGAACGCCGCTCTACGCGGGGGTCGAGAAGGGCTTTCTGCTCTTCGAGGTCACGACGACCAGGTTCCTGTTCTTCGTCGTCGGGTTCCGCCTCGTCACGTTCGTCGTCGCGGCCGTGTGGGTCCTCGTGCTGCACCCGCTCATGGCGTGGGTGTCGGCGCGCGACCCGCTCCTGCCGGCGCTCTACGTCCGCTCGCTGACTGCGAAGGATTACTACGTCCCGCACGCGCGGCACGGCCGCAGGCCGCTCGCGCCCAAGTCCTCGATCCCGAAGCGCTAGAACCTTTAAGCGCCTAAGCACTCAACAAAAGAGCCTCTTCCGATGGACCTCCTCACCGCCACCCTCGCCTTCGGAGCCGGAGCCGGCGCAGCCGGGCTCGTGGGCCGTCTCCGCGAGCACCGCGAGCGACCCGCCGGGCTGGCCGACCTCCTGGGCTGGGCGTTCCTCGTCGCCGACGGCGTGGTGCTCCAGAAGGACGGCTCGTTCCTCGCGGCGTGGCGCTACCGGGGTCCCGACCTCGCCTCGTCCACGGCGGCCGAGCTCGACCTCCTCAGCCGCCACGTCGCGGACGCCCTCCGGCCATACGGCGACAACTGGATGTTCCACGTCGATGCCGTCCGCCGCCCGAGCGTGGGCTACGCGCCGCCGGGAGCGTTCCCGGACCCGGTGACGCGGCTGATCGACGAGGAGCGACGCGCGGCCTACGAGAGCGGGCGGCGCTACTTCGAGACCGACCACGTCCTCACGGCGACGTTCCTCCCGCCGCCGGCGCTCTACCAGAAACTCGGCGCGCTCTTCGTCAAGCGAGGCAACGCCTCCGGCGAGAGCACACTCGACGGCTCCGACTGGACGCTCGCGCTGGAAAACTTCCGCTCGTCGGCTGCGGAGTTGGAGCGACGGCTGAGTAGCCGACTCCGCCTCGACCGACTTGCGTCGGATGCGCTCTGCCGGCACCTCCACGGCTGCCTCACCGGGCTTCGCCACCCCGTCCGGGCACCCGCGCACGGGGCGTATCTCGCGCACGTCCTCTCGGACTGCCCGCTCGTCGGCGGGTTCCGGCCCCGCGTCGGCGAGCACCACGTCCGGTGCGTGGCGATCCACGGACTGCCGCACGAAACGAGCGCGGGGATGCTCGACGTGCTCGGCGGACTCGGGCACGCCTTCCGGTGGTCGAACCGGATCCTCCCGATGAGCTACCGCGAGGCCGCGAAGGAAATCCGCCGCCAACAACTCGGGTGGTTCCAGAAGCGGAAGGGCGCGGCGGCTCTTGCGAAGGACGTGGCAGGCGGAGCCGGGAAGACGAAAACCGCAAAGCAGGAGCAGGACGACGCCCTCTTCACCGACGGCGACGCGCAGCGCATGGCCGAGGACGCCGCCGCCGCGATGGCGCTGAACGCCTCGGGCGAGGTTCGCTTTTGCTACTACACGAGCACCCTCGTCGTGATGGAGCCGGGCGCCGAGCGCGCCGACCTCGTGGCCGCCGAACTCGCGGGGGTGCTCAACGACCGCGGCTTCACGGCGCGCGTCGAGGACGTGAACGCACTCGAGGCCTTCCTCGGGAGCCTGCCGGGCCACGGCCACCCCAACCTCCGGCGGCCAGTTCTCTCGTCGATGAACGTGGCCGACCTCCTGCCGACGACGGCCGTGTGGCCGGGCGAGGAGCGCTGCCCATCGCCGCTCATGCCGGACGGCGCACCCGCGCTGATGTGGGCCGAGACGGAAGGGAGGACTCCGTTCCGGCTCAACCTCCACACCGACGACGTCGGCCACACGCTCGTGGTCGGGG
>CAYTJT010000139.1:0-8584 GCA_964438105.1 uncultured Rhodothermales bacterium
GTGTGCGGGCGGAGCCGGGTGCCGCGCCCGGCCATCGGGATGATGAGCTTCATGGAGAGGCGGTCGTGGTGTCTGCGGAGGGGGGAACGAAGATAGATCGACGCGCGATATCGATGCGCGATGAGGCGTGTGCCTAAACCGGACATGCCGCGTATGGTTCGGGTGCGAGGCGGGGGTAACGGAAAATCAACGGACCCCTGCGGCGGGGTCGGTCGCCGTGTGCCCCCTCGCTGACAGGGGTGTGCAGGATCGAGTGCGCCCGCGATCGGCCCGTACGGACTCTCCGAGGCGATTTGCGACGATCTCCACGGTCTCCGAGCGAGGGGAATGGAACTTGAGAGGGCCTAGCCTCAGTTAAACGCCTTCCCTTCCGAGGCATCCCCACCACCCGCTTTTCATCAACGACCAATCCCATGACTACCCTCTTTCAACGCCTTCGCGTGACCGTGCCCGTAGCCGTGATCGCGCTGCTCAGCCTCACTCTCTTCGGTTGCCAGAACATGAGCAACACCGGCAAAGGAGCCGTGATCGGCGCCGGGGCTGGCGGCGTCGTCGGCGGCGTCATCGGCAAGGCGACGGGCTCGACCGCGCGCGGCGCCATCATCGGCGCGGCCGTCGGCGGGACCGCCGGGGCCATCATCGGCGACCAGATGGAGGAGCAGGCCGAGGAGCTCGACGGCGAGCTCGAGAACGCGACCGTCGAGACGGTCCCCGGTGAGGACGGCAACACCGCCGGCATCCGGATCACCTTCGACAACGCGATCCTGTTCGACTTCGACAGCTACGACCTCCGCGCGAACGCCCGGAACGACCTCCAAGACCTCGCGAGCAGCCTCGCGAACTACCCGAACACCGAGGCCCTCGTCGTCGGCTACACCGACGCCACCGGGTCCGAGGACTACAACCAGACGCTCTCGGAGCGCCGCGCCAACTCCGTCGCGACGTACCTCGCGCAGCGGGGCGTGGCACCGGGCCGGATGCAGATCTCGGGCATGGGCGAGAGCAACCCCGTCGCCTCGAACGCGACGCCGGAAGGCCGCCAGCAGAACCGCCGCGTCGAGATCGCCCTCTACGCGAACGAGCAGTACCGCCAGAGCCTCGAACAAGAGCAGGGCGGCTGATCTGATCCGCTAGTGCTGAGCCCGCCTCAGCCAGCAGCCTCGGGGCCCTCGCAGTGCGGGGGCCCCTTTTCGTTGCTCAAATGGGCAGACGCCTGTAGATTCGGGGGCCCGTCTCCCACCAGCCCCGCGTCCCATGAAGCTCCCTCCCACCCGCGACGGCGTCACGATGACGCCGGAAGACGTCACCGCTTGGCAAGAAGCCCGCATCAAGGACACGTGGCGGGTCTTCCGCATCATGGGCGAGTTCGTCGAGGGGTTCGAGGTGATGGGGCGGCTGGGGCCGTGCGTGAGCGTGTTCGGCTCGGCGCGGACGCCGCCGGGCACGGAGTACTACGAGCTGGGCGAGGCCGTCGGGCGCGCGCTCGTCGAGCGGGGCTACGGGGTCATCACCGGCGGGGGCCCCGGGATCATGGAGGCCGCCAACAAAGGGGCGCACGAGGCGGGCGGGCTCTCCGTCGGGCTCAACATCGCCCTCCCCCACGAGCAAGGCGGCAACCCGTACGTGGACCACGACGCCTCGATCAACTTCGACTTCTTCTTCGCCCGCAAGACGATGTTCGTCAAGTACGCGATGGGGTTCGTCGTGCTCCCCGGCGGCTTCGGCACGCTCGACGAGCTGTTCGAGTCGCTCACGCTGATCCAGACGAAAAAGACGACGCGGTTCCCCGTCATCCTCATGGGGACGGAGTTCTGGTCGGGCATGCTGGACTGGCTCCGCGGCACCCTCCTCTCGGCGGGCAACATCTCCGAAGAGGACCCCGACCTGCTCTCCATCACCGACGACCCCTACGAGGCGGCCGAGATCGTCCACGCGTTTTGCAAGGAGTACGGGCACGTGCCTAACTTCTGACCCCCCCAGCGCCGGTGTCTCGTTCGCTAGGCGCCGGCGTGCAGCGGGCTACACGCCGGGTCGCCCCTGCCGCGCGCGCGCGCGCCTCCAAGGCCTCGCGATTTGCCCCCGAATACTCCGGCAAGATCGTTGCACGATCGGATCCCGCTCGCACGTTACACCGTTGTTGAACGCCACCACCATCCTTCCGCCCGCACTCGCAACCCAATGGAACGCATGAACCTCCCCCCCTTCCTGTCCCGCCTTTTCGCCTTCGCTCTGCTGCTGGCGCTCGTACCGGTTAGCGCGAACGCCCAGGTGACCGAAGAGGCCATGGAAACCACCGACGTCGAGACCGAAGAGGTCTCGATCCCGGACGCCGAGAACGGCGCCGCGGCGAACGCCGAGGCCCGCACGCAGTTCGGCGAGGCCATCGAGGCCGCGCAAGCCGCCAACGAGATGAGCACCGCCGAGGGCTTCATCGAGGCCGCCGAGCACTACCTCGAAGCCGCCGAGATCGCGATGGGCTCCGGCGACGCCGAGCTCGAAGCCCGCGTCACCGACGTGAAGAGCAACGCCTCGAAGGCCTACGTCAACGCCGGCTCGGCCTACTCCGAAGCCGACGACATCGCCTCCGCCGCCGCGCAGTTCGAGCAGGCCGCCGAGATCGCCCGAGAGATCGACGACACCGAGTTCGGTGCCAAGACGTACTACAACGCCGGCGTCGCGTACGTGACCGCCGAGGAGTACGAGAACGCCCTCGCCGCCCTCGACGCCGCGATCGAAATGTCGCCCGACAACCTCGACTACTACTACGTCCGCGGGGTCGCGCTCAACAAGAGCGGCGACGCCGAGGCCTCCGAGGCCGCCCTGATGGAGCTCGCCGAGAAGGCCGAGGCCGCGGATGACGCCGCGATGGCCTCGAAGGCGCGCCAGACGGTCGGCAAGAGCTACCTCAGCGCGGCCTACGCCGACCTCCAGGGTGGGCGCTTCAGCGCGGCCGTCGCAGGCCTCGACAAGGCCGCGCCGTTCCTCGCCGAGGACGACGCCACGCTCAACACGCTCTACGCCAACTCGTACTACAAGCTCGGCGTCGAGCAGGTGCAGGCCGAGCGGTTCGACGCGGCGCAGCGCTCGCTGCAGCAGGCGCAGACCCACGCCCGCCGCGCCGGCAAGGACAACATCGTGACGGGCGCCCAGGCCCAGCTCGACTACATCGCGCAGGTGCAGGCCCAGGGCTAAGCCCCGAAGCCGAGCCCTCCGCGCTCGAAAAAAGGCCCGCAGCCATCGAGGCTGCGGGCCTTTCGTGTGCAAACGCGTGTCGCTGAGCTAGACGGTGTTCCGGCTGCCGAAGTAGATCAGCACGACGATGAGCAGCGCCGGGACGAGCAGGCTGGCGATCGGCATCCATTCCAGCCCGACCCCGTGCGGCACGTCCGCCGCCTGTGCAAAGAGGAGAGTCATGGGGTTCGACGGTGAGGTGGTGAGGGCGCGTTGCGGTAAGGTACGCCGTCCGGGCTTCTGCGGCCGAGCGGCACAGCCGAATTACGCGCTCTTCGGCGCGAGTTCGCCCGCGACACGCGCCACGGACGGCCGCCAACCGGGTGGCTCGATGCCCCAATCCCGCGTGACCTGAGTACAATCGAGCCGCGTGTCCGCCGGGCGTGGGGCCGGGGTCGGATACGCGCTCGTCGGGATCGGCTCGACGCGTTCGGTGCGGACGGGCCCGTGCTCCCGCGCCTCGGCGACGACGGCTTCGGCGAGGCCGTGCCACGTCGTCGCCGGGGTCCCGGCGAGGTGGTACGTCCCCCACGGAGCCCCGGACTCTGCGGCGGCGCGTCGGACGATGCGGAGCGCCGCCGCTGCGAGGTCGCGCGCGGCGGTCGGGTTGCCGCGCTGATCGACGACGACGCGCAGCACCTCACGCTCCCGGCTCAGCCGGAGCATGGTTTTGACGAAGTTGTGGCCGTGCGTGCTGAACACCCAGCTCGTCCGCAGGACCACGTGCGCGTCGAGCGCCGCGCGGACGGCCTCCTCCCCCGCCCACTTGCTCGCGCCGTAGACCCCGAGTGGGTTCGGCACATCGTCCTCGGTGTAGGGTGCGCCCTTTGTGCCGTCGAACACGTAGTCCGTCGAGAAGTGAATCAGCGGGATGGCGGCAGCGGCGCAGGCTTCGGCGCAGCGCGCGGCCCCGTCGCGGTTGACGGCGAACGCCGCCTCCGGCTCCGACTCGGCGCGGTCGACCGCCGTGTACGCCGCCGCGTTGATGACCACGTCCGGCGCGTGCCGCTCGACGGCGCGGCGCACGGCGTCGGCGTCCGTCACGTCGAGATCCGCCCGTCCGAGCCCGGCGATCTCGCCCTCGAACGTCGCAGCGGCGCGGACGAGCTCGCGCCCGACCTGCCCGCCCGCCCCGGTGACGAGCACCCTCACGCCGTCGCCTCAGCCGCCGGCAGTCCCTCCGGCGCGATCGCGGCGAGCGGGGGGTGCTCCCGGTCGCGCTCCGACAGGATCGGCTCCGCGACGGGCCACGCGATCCCGAGCGCCGGGTCGTTCCAGCGCAGCCCGCCCTCGTCGTCGGGGTGGTAGACCTCCGTGCACTTGTAGAGCACGTCGGCGTCGCTCAGCGCGCAGAAGCCGTGGGCGAAGCCGGGCGGCACCCAGAGCTGCCGCCGGTTCGCGTCCGAGAGCTCGACGGCGGCGTGCCGCCCGAACGTGTCAGAGCCGGGGCGGAGATCGACGGCGACGTCGTAAATGCTGCCGCGCACGACGGAGATCAGTTTGCCCTGCGGATACTGCCGCTGAAAGTGCAGCCCGCGCACGACGTTCCGCCGCGAGCGCGAGAGGTTGTCCTGCACGAACGCCACGTCGAGCCCGTGCGCGCGGTACCGCTCGGCGTGATGGACCTCCATAAACGCGCCGCGCGCGTCCTCGAACACGCGCGGTTCGACGAGCAACAGGCCGGGAACATCGAGTGGGGTAACGGTCATCGGGCGAGACGGGTACAGACGCAGCATGCTGCGTCTGTACGGAGGTGAGCCACGGGGCGAGGCAACATCAGATCAGCCCCAGAAGGTACTGCCCGTACGCGCCTCCGGCGAGCGGCTCGGCGAGCGCCCGGAGCGCGTCGGCGTCGATGTAGCCCATGCGATACGCAATCTCTTCGGGGCAGGCGATCTTCAGCCCCTGCCGGCTCTCGACGACCTCGATGAAGTGGGCCGCTTCGAGCAGCGACGCGTGCGTGCCCGTGTCGAGCCACGCCGTCCCCCGCCCGAGCCGCTCGACGCGGAGGTCGCCGCGCTCGAGGTAGGCGCGGTTCACGTCGGTGATCTCGAGTTCACCCCGCGCCGAGGGCGTGAGGTTCCGAGCGATCTCCACGACGGCGTTGTCGTAGAAATAGAGCCCCGTCACCGCGTAGTTCGACTGCGGCTCCGCGGGCTTCTCGACGATGTCCACGGCCCGGCCGTCGGTGTCGAACGAGACGACGCCGTAGCGCTCGGGGTCGCGGACCCAGTAGCCGAAGATCGTCGCGCCGGATGCGCGCGCGGCCGTCCGCTGCAGCCGCTCCGAGAGCCCGTGCCCGTAGAACACGTTGTCGCCGAGTACGAGCGCAACACTGTCGTCGCCGATGAACTCCTCGCCGATCAGAAACGCTTCGGCGATCCCGTTCGGCTCGGGCTGCGCGGCGTATGAGAACCGGAGCCCCCACGGCGTGCCGTCGCCGAGGAGCCGCTCGAAAAGCGGGAGGTCGCGCGGCGTCGAGATGACGAGGATCTCGCGGATGCCCGCGAGCATCAGCGTCGAGAGGGGGTAGTAGACGAGCGGCTTGTCGTAGACCGGCATCAGCTGCTTGCTCACGGCGAGCGTCAGCGGGTAGAGCCGGGTGCCGGTGCCGCCGGCGAGGATGATGCCTTTCATGGAGGCCGGGAAGAGCGGGAGAGCGGGGAACCGGAAGAAACGACGGAGCAGTGGAACGAAGAAAGGGGCTGCGCACCGTCGATGCACAGCCCCTCGCTCGCCGTCAGGTCATTCGCTCAAGCGGACTCGCTCGTCGCTGCCGGGACGGCCGCTCGGAAGTAGTCCAGCGTCCGCTTCAGCCCCTCGGCGCGGTCCACGCGCGGCGCCCACCCGAGGATCTCGCGGGCCTTCGTGATGTCGGGCTGGCGGATCTTCGGGTCGTCGGCTGGGAGCGGTTCGTACGTGACCGTCGAGCCCGAGTCGGTGAGGCGGATGATCTCCTCGGCGAACTCCTCGATCGTGATCTCGTCCGGGTTGCCGACGTTGACGGGCTCCGTTTCGTCGGAGAGCAGGAGGCGGTAGATCCCCTCGACGAGGTCGTCGACGTACTGGAAGGAGCGGGTCTGGGAGCCGTCGCCGAAGACGGTGATGGGCTCGCCGCGGAGGGCCTGGCTCATGAACGTCGGGAGCGCGCGGCCGTCGTCGATCCGCATGCGCGGGCCGTAGGTGTTGAAGATCCGCACGATCCGCGTCTCGACGCCGTGGTAGCGGTGGTAGGCCATCGTGATGGCCTCGGCGAAGCGCTTGGCCTCGTCGTAGACGCCGCGACTTCCGACGGGGTTGACGTTGCCCCAGTAGTCCTCGCGTTGCGGGTGCGTGAGCGGGTCGCCGTAGACCTCGCTGGTGGAGGCCAGCAGCAGCCGCGCCCCTTTGTTCTTCGCCAGCCCGAGGAGGTTGTGCGTGCCGAGCGCGCCCACCTTCAGCGTCTGGATCGGGAGCTGGAGGTAGTCGATCGGCGAGGCCGGGCTCGCGAAGTGGAGGATGTAGTCGAGGTCGCCGGCGACGTAGACGTAGTTCGAGACGTCGTGCTTGACGAGCGAGAACCGCTCGTGCCCGACGAGGTGCGCCACGTTCTCCGGGCTGCCCGTGATGAAGTTGTCCATGCAGACGACCTCGTGGCCTTCCGCGATGAACCGGTCGCAGAGGTGCGAGCCGAGGAACCCGGCGCCGCCGGTGATGAGGGTACGAGGCATTGCGATTTCGGATTGAGGATTGCGGATTGGGGATTGGGGATTTGAGCGGCATCCGATCCGAAATCTCAAATCTGCAATCCAAAATGGAATCAGGCTTGGCCGTTCTGCGCGACGGCGGCCCGCGTCGGTGCGACGAAGGGGCGCCCGATCGAGCGGTACTCGAAGCCCGACTCGGCCATGCGCTCGGTGTCGTAGAGGTTGCGGCCGTCGAAGATGAGCGGGGCGCTCAGGAGGCGCTGCATCCGCTCGAAGTCCGGGCGGCGGAACTCCGGCCACTCCGTGCAGATCACGAGTGCGTCGGCGCGGACGAGCGCGCTGTACGCGTCGGCGGCGTACGCGAGCGAGCCCGCGCCGAGGTCGCCCTCGCCGAGCACGTCGCGCGTCGTCTCGATCGCCTCGGGGTCGAAGGCGAGGACTTCGGCGCCGCGGTCGGTGAGCGCGCGGATGATCGCGTGGGCCGGGGCCTCGCGCACGTCGTCGGTGTTCGGCTTGAAGGCCAGCCCCCACATCGCGACCCGCTTCCCGGCGAGGTCGCCGCCGAAGTGCTCGATCACGCGCTCGGCGAGGACCCCGCGCTGCCGCTCGTTGACGCGGAGCACGGACTCGAGGATCTCGAAGGGGTAGCCGTTCTCCTGCGACGTGCGGACGAGCGCCTGCACGTCCTTCGGGAAGCACGAGCCGCCGAAGCCGATCCCGGCGTAGAGGAACTTCGGCCCGATGCGGCTGTCCGTCCCGATCCCGTGGCGGACCTTGTCGACGTCGGCGCCGACGCGCTCGCACACGTTCGCGATCTCGTTCATGAACGTGATCTTCGTGGCGAGGAGCGAGTTCGCGGCGTACTTCGTCATCTCCGCGCTCTTCTCGTCCATCACGATGATGGGGTTGCCGGAGCGGACAAACGGTTCGTAGAGCTGCGTCATGAGCTCGGCCGCGCGCTCGGACTCGGTCCCGATGACCACGCGCTCGGGCTTCATGAAGTCGTCCACGGCGACGCCTTCGCGCAGGAATTCGGGGTTCGAGACCACGTCGAAGTCCTCGCCGGCGGTGAGCCCCTTCTCCTCCATGATCGCCGTCACGCGCTCGGCCGTCCCGACCGGGACGGTGCTCTTGTCGACGACGACGCGGTAGCCCCACTCGTTCGCGTTGAGGAGGTCGGCGATGTCGCCGGCGACGCCGAGCACGTACGAGAGGTCGGCCGAGCCGTCCTCGCCGGGCGGCGTCGGGAGCGCGAGGAAGAGGATGTCCGAGGCCTCGACGGCCTCGGCGAGGTCCGTCGTGAAGTGGAGGCGGTCCTCGCGGAGGTTCCGCTCGAGGAAGCGCTCGATGCCGGGCTCGAAGAGCGTCAGCTCGCCCCGGCTCAGCTTATCCACTTTCCGCTCGTCGATGTCGACGCAGACGACGTCGTTGCCCATCTCGGCAAAGCAGGTTCCAGAAACGAGGCCGACGTAGCCGGTACCGATGACTCCGATTTTCATAGCTCGATGAGTAGTTAGCTGTCAGGGAAGCTGCGCCGCTCGCTAGCGCCGCACGTGAAGCGGGTGGGGAGGGACCAATATCAATCGGCGTAAGGTAGACCCCGCTTAAAGGTCTCTGCAAAGGAAGATCGGGCGTAGATCCCCGCCTGTCGCGCGAGTCGACCCTCG
>CAYTJT010000140.1:0-8581 GCA_964438105.1 uncultured Rhodothermales bacterium
GGGCGGGCGGCGCGGCGGGTTCGTCGTCGCGGCGGGGACGCCGGAGGACGTCGCCGCGCACGAAGAGAGTCACACCGGGCGCTTCCTCCGCGACGCGGGGATCGCGCCCGCCGCGTAGCCCGCGCCTGCCGCCCAGCCTCGGGTAGACTGTGTAAAGACGGCCCGAACCGGGCGTGACGCTTGTGCGAAATATTGGCCGATTTGCCTAGCTTATGGGGCTGAGCCTTTTAGCGCGGGACCTGAGGCCCGATCCTTGGGTATACGTCCGCTGCAAACGCTACTGACGCCTATGCCCACCGTTTCCACCCTGTTGCCCCCGCCGCCGCGCCTCGTCCGAGAGGAGGCACCACCGCGGCGCATCGCGCTGTTCACGGGCAACTACCACCACGTGCAGGACGGCGTATCGCTCACGCTCAACCGCCTCGTCGAGTACCTCCAGGGGCGCGGCGACGAGGTGCTCGTCTTCGGCCCCTCCGTGGAGGACCCGCCGATGGAGCACGTCGGACGGCTGATCTCCGCGCCGTCGATGCGGGCGCCGGGCCGGCCCGAGTACCGCGTCGCGCTCCGGTTCTCACGCGAGATCCGCCACCAGCTCGACGCCTTCCAGCCCGACCTCGTCCACATCGCGACGCCGGACTACCTCGGCTACCGCGCGCTGCGCTGGGCGAAGGCCCGCGAGATCCCGGTCGTGGCGTCGTACCACACCCACTTCCCGGCCTACCTCAAGTACTACGGCATCCAGTCACTCGAAGGCTTCCTCTGGAAGTACAACCGCTGGTTCTACGGGCAGTGCGAGCACGTCTACGTGCCGTCGCTCTCCGTCGCGGCGGTCCTCCGCGTCCACGGCATCACCGAGGGGCTCCGCCTCTGGGAGCGCGGCGTGGACACGAGCCGCTTCGGTCCTCAGAAGCGCGACCTCGCGTGGCGCCGCAGCTACGGCATCGGCGACGACGACGTGCTGATCTCGTTCGTCGGGCGCGTCGTGCTGGAGAAGGGGCTGGACATCTTCGCGGACGTGGTCGAGGGGCTGCGGGAGCAGGGCCTCCCGGTCAAGAGCATGATGGTCGGCGAGGGCCCGGCGCGCGCCGCCATGCAGGCCCGCCTGCCCGACACGATCTTCACCGGCCACCTCGGCGGCGACACGCTGCCCAAGGCCTACGCCTCGTCGGACATCTTCCTCTTCCCCTCCGACACCGAGACGTTCGGGAACGTGACGCTGGAGGCGATGGCGAGCGGGCTCCCCGCCGTCTGCGCCGACGCCACGGGCGCGAGCGAGCTCGTGCAGCACTGCGCGACGGGCTACCTCGCGCCGCCCGGCGACCCCGAGGGCTTCCTCGACTACGTCACCCGCCTCGTCAAGAACGTCGAGCGCCGCACCCGCTTCGGCGAGGCCGCCATCGACCGCGCCGACCACTACGACTGGACGGCCGTGCTGGCCCGCATCCGCGGCTACTACGAGGACGTGTTCGCTCTGCCCGTCGCCGCGTAGCGCCCACCCGCCCCCTCCCCGCATGCGGGTCTGCGACCTCACGCACGCGTACACCGACACGAGCGGCGGCATCCGCACGACGGTCGATGCGAAGCGGCGGTACGTCCTCGACCACACGGAGCACGAGCACGTCCTGATCGCGCCGGGGCCGGAGGACCGCGTCGAGCGCGGCGACCGCACGACGACGATCCGCATCGCCGGACCCACGATTCCCGGCGCGGCGCCGTACCGGTTCTTCCTGCGCGCGGACAAGGTGCGCGCCGCCCTCGCGGCGGTGCAGCCCGACCTGATCGAGCTGCACACGTTTTATACGGCGCCGTGGGCGGCGTTCTCGTACCGCAAGGCCGCCCGCCGTGCGGCGCGGCCCGTGGCGATCACGGCGTTCTACCACACCGACCTGCCCTCGGCCTACGTCTACCCCGCCGTGGCCGGGCTCGCCGGGGAGCGGCTCGGGCGCGTGGCCGAGGGGTGGACCGAGCGGTACGTCCGCGCCGTCTTCGACCGCTGCGACCGGGGCTTCGCCGTGTCGCCCGGGCTCGTGGCATCGCTGCGGCGGATGGGCGTCGCGACGCCGCTCGACGCCGTCCCGCTCGGCGTCGATCTCGGCCGGTTCCACCCCTCGAAGCGCGACGCGGCGGTGCGGCAGCGCCTCGGGGTCGCGGAGGACGGGCTGCTGCTCGTCTACGCCGGACGGCTCGACCGGGAGAAAGAGGTCGGCGTTCTCGCCGACGCCGTCGAACACCTCCCCGCCGCGCTCCGGCCGACGCTCGTGCTCGCGGGCGAGGGGCCGCACCGCGCCGCGCTCGAAGCCCGCGCACGCACGAGCGACCGGCTCACCGTCCACCCGTACGTCGAAGACAAGGCCGACCTCGCCCGCCTACTCGCGAGCGCCGACGTCTACGTCACCGCCGGCCCGCACGAGACGTTCGCGCTCAGCGTGGTCGAGGCGCAGGCGTCGGGGCTGCCCGTCGTCGGGGTCGAGGCCGGCGCGCTCGTCGACCGGGTGCCGCCGGAGACGGGGCGGCTCGGCGCGGTCGGCGACGCCGCGGCGTTCGCCGAGAACGTCGTGGCCGTGGCCGCCGAGCGGGGGGCGATGGGCGCGGCCGGGCGCGCGCACGTCGAGGCGTCGTTCGCGTGGGAGCGGACGTTCGAGCGGCTGTTCGCGGCATACGGCGCGGTGCTCCGTCACCCGCACGCCGTGGCACCGCCGGGGTAGAGCGCCACGGGACCCGCGATCCGGGTGCGCCGACCCGAACGCCTCCCACCGCGCCGCGCCCCTAACTCCCGGACTCCGCGCACCCCGCTACCGCTCCGTGCGGCTGACGGGGTGCCGGTCGCGCGCCTGCCGCTGGATCATCCACTGCGGGTAGAGCAGCTCCGGCGCCGTCAGCTCGTCGAGCCGCTCCAGCTCGTCATCGGTGAAGGTGACGTCCACGGCGCCGAGGTTGTCGTCGAGCTGCTCGGGCTTCTTGGTGCCGACGATGACGCTCGTAACGGCGCGCCGCTGGAGCAGCCACCCCAACGCGAGCTGGGGGATCGACGCGCCCTTGGCCTCTGCGAGTTCGCCGAGCGCTTCGACCACGTCGTAGCCCCGCTCCGCGTCGACGGGCGGGAAGTCGAAGTCCGAGCGGCGGGCGCCCTCCGGCCCCGCCTCGCCCCGGCGGAACTTGCCGGTGAGGAAGCCGCCGGCGAGCGGGCTCCACGTCATGATCCCCAGCCCCTCCTCGTCGCAGAGGTCCACGAGCTCGTGCTCGAGGTCGCGCCCGACGAGGCTGTAGTAGGCCTGCAGGCTGACGAAGCGCGGCCAGCCGTGCGCGTCGGCGGTGGCGTTCGCGCGCATGATCTGGCGGACGGCGTAGTTCGAGACGCCGAGGTAGCGGACCTTCCCCTGCTGGACGAGGTCGGCGAGCGCGCGCATCGTCTCGTCGAGGGGCGTGAGCGGGTCCCAGCCGTGGACCTGGTAGAGGTCGACGTAGTCGGTGCCGAGCCGGCGGAGGCTGGCCTCGCAGCCCTCGATGACGTGCTTGCGCGAGAGCCCGACGTTGTTGACGTCGCCGGTGCCGGCCGCGGCGGCGTCGCTCATCGAGCCGCGCACCTTCGTGGCGATGACCGCGCGGTCGCGCGGGGTGTCGGAGGCGCGGATGGAGCGGCCGAGGATCTCCTCGCTCTGCCCGCGCGAGTAGACGTCGGCGGTGTCGAAGAAGTTGACCCCGGCGTCGAGGGCGCGGTGGACGAGGCGGTCGGCGGCGCCCTGGTCCGAGACCTCGCCGATGTTGTAGAAGCTCTCGCCGAAGGTCATCGCGCCGAAGCAGAGCGCGGAGACTTTGAGACCGGAGCGGCCGAGCAGGCGATATTCCATGGCGAGCGGGGATATACTACGGGGGATCGGGGGCGATGGGACAAGGCGTACTCGATCCGGCGCCCCTTGTTCGTCCCTCGGCCTGCGCGTGCTGCGGCCGATGCGGCGGGGCCGGAGACCACCGCCCTCGCCGAAGCACAGCCGTCCGCCGCGCTCGGCAGGCGCTCCCGTCCCTCCAACGCAACGCGTGAGATCGCTCATGGAACCGCACGAACCCTACGCCCCCGACCTCAGCATCGGCCACCTCTTCGACCGGAGCTGGGCCCTGTTCAAAGAGCACCTCGGCCTCGTCGTCGGCGCCTACGTCGTCTTCCTCCTCATCACCGGCTTCCTCTCGGATCCTGACCTCGACGGCGACCGGAGCGGCCTGCTCAGCCTCATCGGCTTCGTCGTCGCTGGGCCGCTCACGGCCGGGCTCTACGCGCTGATGCTCCGCGTCCACCGCCACGAACCGGCGTCGTTCTCCGACCTGTTCAACGGGTTCCAGGAGTTCGGCCGCGCCTTCGGCGTCTACGTGCTGTACTCGCTCGCCGTGGGGATCGGGCTCGTCCTCCTCATCGTGCCCGGCGTGATCCTCGCCATCGGGCTGTGGCCCGCGCTCTACCTCGTGATGGACGCCGACCTCGGCGTGGTCGACACGCTGAAGGAAGCGTGGGCGATGACCGACGGCTACCGGCTCCGGCTCTTCGGCCTCGGCGTCGTGCTGTTCTTCCTCGCGGCGGCGGGCTTCATCGTCTTCTTCATCGGCTTCTTCTTCACAGGCGCGCTCGCCACACTCGTCGCGGCGGCGGCCTACGAAGAGCTCGCCCTCGCCGAGGCCTAGCGTGCGATCCCTCGTGGCACTGCTCGCGGCTACCGTCGCGCTCGCCGGCTGCACGCCCGAGCCCGAGCCGCCCGACTCGTCGCCTCCGCCCGACGCGACGACGGCGGCCGACTCGGTCGAAGCCGCCGCGCCCCCGGCGAACCCGTTCGCCGAGCCCGCCCGGCGCGCCCTCCGCATCGAGCTCCGCCTCGACGCCTACCGCGCGATCGCGGGCGCGTGGGCGGGCGGCGACGCGAGCTCGGAGTTCATGGCGTACTTCGACGGCGACACGCTGCGGCTGATCGAGGAGGCCCTCGACTTCGGCGAGTACGGCGCCGCGCACGCGACGTACTACTTCGACGGCGGTGCGCTGTTCTACGTTGTGGAGGACGAGACGCGGGCGCGGCTCACCCCCGGCGCCCCCGGCGCCGACACCCTGCGAACGCGCGTGGCGTTCGGCCCCGACGGCGCCATCGAGCAGAGCGAGCAGGTCGAGAACGGCGTGGTCGTGCCGCTGCCCGAGGTCGAGGCCGAAGGCTTCCGCCGCCACGTCGATGCCCTCCGCGAGCAGCTCCGCGCCGCGGCCCCTCCGGCCTGAGCCGACGCTACGCGCCGCCGTCCCGCAGCCCCTCCCTCGACCCCTCGCCCTGGGCCGAGGCGAGCTCCTCCTCCGCCAGCACCTCCGCCTCCGGGGTCTCGTCGTCCTCGCCGTCCCCGTCGCCGTCCGAGCCGTTCCAAGACAGGTCCGTCGTGACCGTGTCGAAGACCGCCTTCAGCAGCCCGACGAGGATCGGGCCGAGCACGATGCCGGGCACGCCGAAGGCGTAGACGCCCGCGATGAGGGCGATGAACATCCAGTAGAAGTTCAGCACCTTCGAGTGCTTGGCCGCCAGCTTCGGCCGGATCACGAGCGAGAACAGCACGGTGTTGACGAGGAGCCCGCCCGCGACCATCCCCGCCGCCTCCCACGGCGCGTCCTGGAACACGAGGAGGTAGATCGCCGCCGGCACGTACACCGACCACGACCCGACGACGGGGAAGAACCCGATGACGAACGAGGCGAGCGCGAGGACCGCCGCGAGCGGGACGCCGAAGACGAGCGCGAGCGCGAAGACCACCGCCGACTTCAGCGTCTGCGTGATGAGCGTCCCGTAGATCGCGCCGTAGAGCACGCCCTGGACGTTCCCCTCGATCCGCTCGGCGAGCTCGGCGTAGCGGACCGGCACCTTGCTCCGGAGGTACGCCACGATCTCGTCGGCCCCGGTGAAGACGTAGAACGCCGTGAACAGGAACACCGACGCGTCGACGGCGAACGCCGCCACGGCCTCCTGCAACGCCGAGGGGAGGTTGATCGTGAAGTCCGCCGCCCTGTTGAGCCCGCCCGCGATCGCCGCCTGCGCGTTCGTCTGCCCCACGAAGGGGAGCTGCCCCAGCGCCGCGTCGATCTGCGACGCCACGCTGTCCGTGTTCGCGTCGAGGTACTCCGCCGCGCTCCGCACCTCGAGGTAGCCGTAGACGAGCACGACGAGGATCGGCACGAGGAGGAGCACGAGCGTGAGCACGGCCGCGAGTGCGGGCCGCCCCGTCCGCCCCTCGATAAAGCGGAACACCGGGCGGAGGTAGACCCCGATCACCGCCCCGAGGATCGCCGCGACGAACACCTCGTGCACCATCACGGCGAAGAGCGCCACGACCACGGCGAAGAGCACCGTCGTGACGAACGCGCGCCGCACCTCGGCCACGTGGAGGCGGGCGAGCGGGACGCGGCCGAGCGCCTCTTTGCGACGCTCTCGCGCTGTGTGGCGCTCGCCGTGGCGCTCGCGGTCTGCGGTGCGATCCATGGTCAGGCCTCCTGCGGGGTGGGAACGGCTTCGCCCCGGCGGAGCGCCACGACGAGCGCGAGGAGCCACGCGACGCCGAGCACGAGGCCGGCGGCGACGTCGCTCGGCCAGTGCGCGCCGAGCCGCAGCCGCGCCGAGCCGACGACCGCCGCGAACGCGAGCAGCAGCAGCACCGCCACGACCCGCTCGACCCAGCTCGCCGAGCGCTCGATCCATAGATACGCGAGCAGCCCGAACGCCCCGAGCACGTTGACCACGTGCCCCGACGGGTACGAGTGCGCCCCCATCGACGCCACCCCGTCGGCGACGAACGTCGGGCGCGCCCGCGACCACGCCGCCCACGCCACGTGGGTCAGGAACTTGCTGCCCGCGTACGCCAGCGGGAACGACAGCGCGAGGAGCGGTCGCCGCCACCACGCCGCCGCCGCGGCGAGCGCGAGCAGGAGGGGCCCGAGGATGACCGAGTTGCCCGGGCTCTGCCACCAGACGCCGCTGTTGAACGACGCCCACCCGCTGTCCACGAAGCCGCGGAGCGCGGCCTCGTCCCAGTCCGCCATCCCGTCCGCTTCCAGGCGCTGCCCGAGCACGACGAGCGCGATCGCCACGCCCGTCGCGAGTCCGGCGCCGAGCGCGAGCGTTCCGAGCCAGCGCGCCCAGGCGCCGGGCGGGAGGGCGTCGGCACCCTCGCGAAACCGCCGCCACGTCGTGCGGGCGCCCCGCACGAGCGCCCAGTTCGAGGCCGATGCCATACGGAATGTGGGAGGAAGAGAGAAGAGAGGGCCTAGCCACAAGATAGCCCCCGTGCGGCACCCGCGCTGCGGCGCCGACCCGGCCCCGCGCGCCGACCACAATTTCACCCCGCCTCACCTTGCCTCCTCCGGGCCGGCCCTTTAGATTGATCGGTCGATGGTTCGCGCCGAGGCCACCCCGTTCCTCGGCGCGTCGCGTTTCCCCCCGACGCCCGTTCGCCGTGCTTGAGCTCCTGCGTGAGGCCCGTTCGTTCTTGGATGTGCAGCGCTCGCTCGCCGGCGACTGGCTGCCTGCCCCGCCTCCCACCGACGACGAACGCCCCGACGCTATGGCGCCCGACCTCTTCGGCGACCTGCCCGACCCCTCGCAAGACCCCACCCTCTCGCCGTACGACCGCGTCGAGGCGCTGATTCCCGAAGACTCCGCGCTGCGCGACTTCGACTCGCTCGGCGAGGTCTTCGACTGGCTGAAGGACACCGTGCTCGTCCCCATCGACGAGAGCCGGATCAACCCCGTACTCGGCGTCGGGCCGGAGGACGCGGACCTGATGATCATCGGCGAAGCGCCGGGCGCGGACGAGGACAAGACCGGCGAGCCGTTCGTCGGCCGCGCGGGGCAGCTCCTCAACAAGATCCTCGAAGCGATCAACTTCGAGCGCGACGAGGTCTACATTACGAACATCCTCAAGAGCCGCCCGCCCGGCAACCGCGACCCCCACGCCGACGAGGTCTCCGCGCACATCCCGATCCTCTACAAGCAGATCGCGCTCGTCCGCCCGAAAGTGATCCTCGCCGTCGGCAAGAGCGCGGGGAACGGGCTGCTCGGCCGCTCGTCGGCGCTCGGCACGCTGCGCGGCTCGTTCCACGATTTCTACGGGCTGCCGCTCATGGTGACCTACCACCCGGCCGCGCTCCTGCGTAACCCGCAGTGGAAGCGCCCGACGTGGGAGGACATGAAGCTCCTCCGCACCCGCTACGACCAACTCGTCCAGGCCTAAACCCTCCCGCACCCTATGGCCGACCAGGACGGACCCCAGCAGCGTCCCCTCCGCATCGAAGAAGGCGGCACGTTCCCCCTGAGCAAGTTCACGGGGGGCCGCGGCGGCCGCAGCCGCGCGAACGTCGTCGCCCTGCACGAGCAGGCCGGGCGCGTCCCGCCGCAGGCGACCGACGTCGAGCAGAGCGTGCTCGGCGCCATGCTCATCGAGCGCGAGGCGATCCCGAAGGCGATCGAGATCCTCCCGCCCGAGGCGTTCTACGACGCCCGCCACCAGCGGATCTACGGCGCCATCCTCGGCCTCTTCGAGCGCGGCAACCCCGTCGACCTCATCACGCTCACCG
>CAYTJT010000141.1:0-8577 GCA_964438105.1 uncultured Rhodothermales bacterium
CCCGTGGGTTCTACGCGAAGCTGTGAGGGTTCGCAGAATACGTGCGTATCTTCGCAGGATGTGTTTCTCGTCCAGGCGGCGGGTTTAATCCTGTAAATAGCGGGACGGTCGCGCGGCGGGCGGGGTGTGGAATGAAATCTGTAAATCACTGCGCCACAGCCCATACCGCCCAGCCGAAGCGCGTCGACCCCGGCCCGCGTTCCCTTTCGGAACGGGCGCCGGTAGATTTTCCTCCCCCACCTTTTTCTTTCCCCTTCCGTGATGGAGAAGGCCTCCGTACCGCCCAGCAGCGCGTCGCCCGAGCCCGCCGCAGCGCCGCTCGGTGAGCAGGACGAGTTCTCCACGCGGGGCTGGCCCCTCGTCGACTGGTTCATCCCGCCGTCGATCCTCGCGGCCGAGCCCGACGCGCTCCGCCGGATGCGGCTGCTGATCGCCTGTATCGGCGCGGCGATCCCGTTCTTCCTGCTGGGGATCGTCCAGCTCATCGCCGCCGGTCCGGAGTACTACGGCCAGGCGGGGGGCGTCGTCGTCGGGGTGTTCGTCCTCATCGCCTGCCCGTTCCTCGTCCGGCTCACGAAGTCGAGCGTGGTGCCGGGGGCGGTGTTCTGCTTCACCCTCATCGGGCTCCAGCTCTACCTCTCCCTCACCGACGCCGGCCTCGCGGACTCCACGCTGTACTGGGCGCCGGTCGTCCCGCTCCTCGCGGCGTTCATCGTCGGGCCCCGGCTGGCGCTCGTGTGCGCGGTGCTGATCCTCGCGGAGGTCGTCGGGCTGTATGCCCTGGAGGTCAACGGCTACGCGTTCCCCTACCTCTCCACCCACCACGAGCTCGTCTGGTTCACCCTCCTGACGCTCGTGCTCTCGACCTCCTTCGCCGCGCTGATGGGGTGGATGTACGAGGGCTACACGCTCAAGCGGCTGCGCCTGATGAACGCGCGGCTGCTGGGGCTCCAGGGCGCCTTGCAGCAGAGCGAGGAGCGCTACCGGACCCTCTTCGAGAACATCCCCGTCGGGGTGTACCAGAGCAAGCCCTCCGGCGAGGTGCTGATGGCGAACGAGGCCCTCATCGCGATGCTGGGGTTCAGCTCCCGCGCGGAGTTCGAGGCGGCGAACATGGCGGAGGTCTACGCCGAGCCCGACGGCCGCGCCCGGTTCCACGCCAAGGTGGCCCGGAAAGGCATCGTCAACCAGTACCCGAACGAGCTCGTCAGGCGCGACGGCAAGCGGATCTACGTCCTCGAGAACGCCCACGCCACCTTCGACGAGCACGGCGAGGTCCTCTACTACGAGGGGACGGTGGAGGACGTGACGGAGCAGCGAGCCGCTCAGCGGGCCCTCCACGCCAGCGAGGAGCGCTTCCGCGCCCTCGTCCAGCACTCCACCGACGTCATCACGGTCATCGACACGGAGGGCACGATCAAGTACCAGAGCCCCTCGGTCTTCCAGAGCCTCGGCTACCGGGCGGAGGACGTCGTGGGGACGAACATCTCAGGGCTGGTCCACCCGGACGACGAGCTCCGCGCGCGCATTCTCTTTCAGCGGATTGTGCAGGAGCCCGGCAACTTCGGCACCGTCGAGTTCCGCTGCCGCCACGCGAGCGGGCACTACGTCTACGTCGAGGCGGTCGGCTCGAACATGCTGGCCAACCCCCAGGTGAACGGCGTCGTGCTCAACGCCCGCGACGTGACCGAGCGGAAGCGGGCCGAGGTGGCGCTCGTGCAGGCGAAGGAGCAGGCCGAGGAGGTCGCGCGGATGAAGAGTGCGTTCCTCGCCAACATGAGCCACGAGATCCGCACGCCGCTCACCGGCATCCTCGGCTTCTCCGGCGTGCTCGCCGAAGAGGTGGACGAGGCCCACCGCGAGTTCGTCCGCCTCATCGAGCGGAGCGGGCGGCGGCTGCTGGAGACGCTCAACTCCGTCCTCGACCTCGCCCGGCTCGAAGCGGACGAGATGGAGATCGACGTGGACCGGATCGACGTCGGGGAGCAGGCCGAGGAGGTGGTCCAGCTCCTCACCCCGCTCGCCGACGAGAAGGGGCTGGAGCTGACGACCGTCGTAGAGACGCCCGGCGCCGAGGCGTACCTCGATAGCGGCTGCCTCAACCGCATCCTCAACAACCTCGTCGGCAACGCCATCAAGTTCACCCAGACGGGCGGCGTGACGGTCCACGTCCAGGCGGACGGGTCGGACGTGCGGATACGGGTAGCGGACACGGGCGTCGGCATCGACGCGACGTTCCTGCCGCACCTGTTCGAGGAGTTCAAGCAGGAGTCCACCGGCGTCGGGCGGAGCCACGAGGGCAGCGGGCTCGGGCTGACGATCACCCGGCGGCTCGTCGAGCTCATGCGCGGCACGCTCGGGGTGGAGAGCGCCAAAGGCGAGGGGAGCACCTTCACCGTCACGTTTCGCCGTGCCGACGCGGCAGGGGCCGGGTCGAAGGCCGCACCGGTGATCCGCCCCGAGCGGATAGGCCTCGGTCGTCCCCGGATCCTCGCCGTGGACGACAACGAAAGCGCCCGCCTGCTGCTAGGGCGCATCTTGCAGGCGGACTTCGACGTGGACGTCGTCGCCACCGCTCCCGAGGCCATCGAAAGCGCTCGCGCCGTGCCCTACGACGCCGTCTTGATGGACATCCACCTCTCGGACGAGTCGTCCGGCATCGACGTGATGGAGCACCTCCGGAGCCTCCCGGACTACCGGCACACGCCCATCATCGCTCTCACCGCCTTCGCCCTCCCCGGCGACCGCGAGCGGTTCCTGAGCTCGGGCTTCAGCGGCTACCTCGGCAAGCCGTTCACCAAGCAGCAGCTCGCGGGGGTCCTCATGGAAACGCTCGACGAGGCGGAAGGCCTGTACGACCGGGACGCAGACGACGCGCTGACGACGAGCGAGGAAGGACACCCCGTCGCGGAGAAGGATCACGTCGCCGGGTAGCGCGTTGCGGAACGAGCAGCGGCGAGACATGGGCTCGCCGTTACCCATCCCGCTCCTGCTCTCCATCCCGCTCCGATGTCTCGTCCTTCCGTTGCCGTAGTCGGGGCCGGCGCGGCCGGCCTCGCCGCCGCCTGGGCCCTCCGCGACGCCGCCGAGGTGGTGGTGTTCGAGAAGAGCCGAGGGGTGGCCGGGCGAGCCGCCACCCGGCGCCGCACGACCCCAGAGGGCACTTGGCGCTACGACCACGGCGCGCAGTACGTCAAAACACCCGAGGGGGAGGCCCATCGCCTCATCCACGACGTGTTGCCGACGGACGGGCTCGTAGGCATCGACCGGCCGGTCTGGACGTTCGACGGGGATGGGCGCGTCGCCCCGGGCGACGAGGGGCACGACCGCGGTGGGAAGTGGACGTACCGCGCGGGGGTGAGCGAACTGGGCAAGCGGCTCGCCGAGGCATCGGGCGCCACGGTGCGGACGGAAACCGCGGTGCGCCGCATCGAACGCACGGCGCAGGGCTGGACGGTGCAGGCGGAGGGCGCCCCGGACGCTCCCTTCGACGCGGTGGTGCTCACGCCGCCCGCCCCGCAGTCGGCCGACCTCGTGCAGGCGAGCGCGCTCGACGCGGACTTGCGAGCGCTCCTCGTGGACGGGCTGCGGCGGGCGACCTACCGCAAGATCTACGCGCTCGTCCTCGCCTACGCCCAGCCTCTCCGCCGCCCCGGCGATGCCTACGCCTTCGTCAACACCGACGGCGCGCATCCGGTGTCGTGGATCGCGTTCGAGGAGGACAAGCCGGGCCACGCGCCGCGGGGGAGCCTCCTCATCGCGCACATGGCGGCGGGCTGGACGCGCGACCACTACGGCCTCGACCTCGGCGATCTCGTGGCCGCCGCCCGCCCGCTCCTCGGCGACCTCCTCGGCACGCCGCTCGGCGAGCCCGACTGGGCCGACCGCCAGCGCTGGCGCTACGCCCTGCCCGACACCGCAGCCGACGCGGACGCCCTCGCGCTCGGCGCCGCGCACGGGCTGTTTTTCGCCGGGGACTTCATGGCTGGCAAGGGCCGCGTCCACCTCGCGGTGGAAAGCGGCCTCGACGCCGCCGACCGCATCCGATCCACCTTCTCTTGACTCCGATGGACCGCCCCGACGTCGCCAGCCTCCGCCAAGACTACACCCGCGCCGGGCTCTCCGAGTCCGACGCCGACGCCGACCCGCTTCGCTTTTTCCACCGCTGGTTCGACGAGGCGCTGGCCTCGGACGTCGCCGAACCGAACGCGATGACGCTGGCGACGGTGGACGGCGAGGGGCAACCCGCCGCCCGCATCGTCCTCCTCAAAGGGCTCGACGAGCGCGGGTTCGTGTTCTACACGAACTACGAGAGCCGGAAAGGCGAAGAGATGGCGGCGCACCCGCACGCCGCGCTCGTCTTTTGGTGGCAGGAGCTGGAGCGGCAGGTCCGCATCGAGGGGACCGTCGAGAAGGTGACGGCGGAGGAGTCGGACGCGTACTTCGCGAGCCGGCCGCGCGGGAGCCGGCTCGGGGCGTGGGTCTCGGATCAGAGCCGGCCCATCGCGGACCGCTCGGTGCTGGAGGAGAAGCTGGACGAGGTCGAGAGCAGGTATGCGGAGCAGGCCGTGCCGCGCCCGCCGCACTGGGGCGGCTACCGCGTCGTCCCGGCGCTGCTGGAGTTCTGGCAGGGCCGCCCGAGCCGTCTCCACGACCGGCTCGAATACACGCGGGCGCCGGGGGGCTGGACGGTCCGGCGTCTCGCGCCGTAAGGGTCGGCGACCGGGGTGGGCGGAGCGTCCGGCTCGCATCCATCGGCTCACACCGAGCAGCTAGGGCTCGGGGTCTGCCGAGTAGCTCGCTCCCACCGCCACGTGGAGCGCCCCCGGCATCACCTCGAACGTGAGCGGGTCGTTCGTGTGGATCTCCCCGTCCACGTTGAACCACATCCCCGGCCGGGCGTCGACGCGGAGGCGGCGGGCGCGGCGGTAGAGCACGTGCTCGTTGTCGAGGTAGTCGCCGGCGAGGGCTTGCGCGGCGAGCGCGGCCAACTCCATCGGCGTACATGCCCGCACCACGACGACGTCGAGCAGGCCGTCCTCGGGGTTGGCGCGGGGCGCCGCCGGGCGCCCTCCGGCGGCCGTCCGGCCGTTCGCCACGACGATGTTCAGCGCGTCTACGCGTTCGGGCTCGGCGTCGTCCCACGCGATCGTCGTTTCGAAGTCCGCGAGGTCGGGGAGGGCCTTGACCGTGCCGATGAGGTACGAGAGCGGCCCCCACGTCGCCTTCATCTCGTCCGTCATCGCGTCGTCGAGCTCGCCGGTGAAGCCGCCGGCGCAGACGTTAGCGGCGTAGACCGTCTCGTCGTCGCTCTCGATGCGGATGAGGTCGAGGGGGCGGCGGCGGCCGTGGAGGGCGAGCTGAAAGGCGAGGACCGGGTCGTCGGGGAGGGCGAGCGTGCGGGCGAGGTCGTTGCCCGTGCCGAGGGGGATGACCCCTAGCTCGACCGCGTCGAAACGGTCGGCTAGGCCGTTGACGACTTCGTTGATGGTCCCGTCCCCGCCCGCCGCGATGACGAGATCGTAGCCGTCCTCGATGGAGGCCGAGGCGAGGCTTAGCCCGTGGCCGGGCTCCTCGCACACGCACAGGTCGGCGCCGGATTCTGCGGCGATGGCGGCGCGGAGAGCGTCGGCGGCGTCGGCGCTGCCGGCGTTGGGGTTGAGGATGACGCGCGCCTTCATGGAGGTGGAGCAAAGAGGAGGGGGGTACTTTCCGAGCCGGCCATGCTATAATCTACGGCACGTCGCTTCGATCTCCTCTCCTCTCCGTCGTCTCTCCGTCGTTATGCTAAACCTCTTGCTGCGTTGGCTCGTCGGCGCGCTCGCGCTGCTGCTCGTCGCCTACCTGCTGCCCGGCATCGCCGTGGCGAGTTTCTTCCCCGCGGCCGTCGTCGCGGCGCTCGTGCTCGGGCTCGTCAACGCGTTCGTCCGTCCGGTCGTCAAGCTGCTGACGCTGCCGCTGACGTGCCTGACGCTCGGGTTGTTCTCCCTCGTGGTCAACGCCGCGCTGTTCTGGGCGGTCTCGGAGGTGGTGGACGGGTTCGCGGTGGAGGGCGCGATCACGGCGCTGCTGGGCTCCGCCCTCTACAGCCTCGCCACGGCCGCGGCCAGCCAGGTGTTGGAGTAGGTGGCCCCCTTGATCCGTCCCGGGCCGTTTGTTATCGTTACAGAGCTAACCAATTTCTTTCCTACGTTTTAACCCTTAAGAGTCATCATGTCACCACGTCCCCCCTCGCTGCTCCTCCTCGCCCTCGCGCTGCTCCTCGGCGCGCAGCCTTCCGAAGCCCAGATCTTCGACCGGATCAAAGACGCCGCCCAACGCGGGGCCGAGCGCGCCGTCGAGCGCGAGACGTCCCGCCGCGCCGACCGAGCCGTGACCGCCGCCTTCGGGCTCGCCGAGGACGCCGTCGTCTGCGCCGTCACCGACGCGACGTGCATCGAGGAGGCCCAGGCGGAAGGCAGCGACGTGCTCGTCGTCGATGAGAACGGCGACCCGCTCCCCGCCAGCCAGCAGCCGTCCGTGCAGGCCAACCGGGCCGGCCAGTCCGCCGCGCCCGGCGCGGCGCCCGGCGCGGCACCGATGGCGCCCGGCGAGGGCGTCTGGGCCAACTACGACTTCGTGCCCGGCCAGCGCGTGCTCTTCTACGACGACTTCGGCGACGAGTACGTGGGCGACTTCCCGCGCCGGCTGAACTACGTCAAGGGCAACATGGAGGTCGTCGAGTGGGAGGGGATGCGCCTCCTGCGCGGCACCGGCGGCGACCGCTTTACGGTTCCCCTCGGCGGCCCGCTCCCGGACCGCTTCACCGTCGAGTTCGACATCCACGATCCCGCGACGGAGCCCGGCACGGGGATCTTCTTCGGCGAGGTCGAGCGTGCGGCCGACTACGACAAGCCGTACGTCAACATCGGAAACTGGCAAGGCTCCGGCGTCTGGCAGTACGGCGTTGGGAAGGTTTCGACGAACGCCATCGATCAAATCGAAGAGGAGGTGGTGCCGATCCGCATCTCCGTTGACGGCACGTATATCAAGGTCTACGCCGACGAGCAGCGCATCGCCAACGTGCCTCAGGCCGACCTCGGCCGGGCCGACGCGATCACGTTCATGCTCGGCAGCCGCACGGACCGGCCCATCTACCTCGGCAACCTCCGCGTCGCCGAAGGCGGCCGCGACCGCGTCTACGAGCGCCTCGTCGCCGACGGCCGCTACGCCACGCAGGGCATCCTCTTCGACACGGGCAGCGCGACGATCCAGCCCGAGTCCACCCCGACGCTGAAGGAGATCGCCCGCGCGTTGCAGCAGAACGCCGACCTCCGCCTGCGCATCGAGGGGCACACGGACAACACCGGCTCCGCCGACGCCAACCAGCAGCTCTCGGAGCGCCGCGCCGCCGCCGTCCGCGACCACCTCGTGCAGCGCGAACGCATCGACCCGAGCCGGCTGGAGTCGGCGGGGATGGGGGCGTCCGTGCCCGCCGCCGACAACGGCACGCCCGAGGGGCGGCAGACGAACCGCCGCGTCGAACTCGTCGTCCTCTGACGGCGCCGCTCCGTCCGACGCGCATTGCTCCGACTCGCGGGCCTCAGGCGGGGGCGGCGTGGGGTGCGCCGCTCCCGCTGCCCGTTTTCCCACGCTACCTCAGCGACCGCAGGAACTCCCACGACCAGATGCCCTGGCTGTGCCCGTCGCCCCAGACGATCTGAACGGCGTAGTTGCCCGCCGGCCGCACCTCCTTGATCTCGTAGGTCTGCAGGCTCGGCAGGTCCCACACGGCGGGGTCCACGGGCTCCGCCATCTGACCGTGCCCGCCTCGGCAGACGGCACACGGGCACGCCCGCCGCAGCCCCTCGTACGAGTAGTCGGACGCGTGGCCGTCGGCCCAGACGATCGTGAGCTCTTGCGCGCCGTGGTCGACGGCGATCTGGGTCGGGGTGAGCGTCGGGTTGCTCATGCGGCGGCGAACGAAAGGGGGGCAGGGTCGTAGACCTCCCCTGTAGATCCCAGCCCGTCGCAGGGTTCCCCCCCACGCACCCGCCGCCTCCCCGTGTCTATCGGCTACGATGCACCGTGCGACGAAGGCGTCATCCGCTCCGGCCACGCGGAGCCGTGCCCCGACGCGTCGAAGCCGTGGGTGCTCGCGGCCACGATCGGCGGGTCGAGCCTCGCGTTCATCGTCGGGAGCGTGGTGAACGTGGCCCTCCCCGCGATCCAGCGCGGGCTCGGGGCGAGCGTCGCGGAGGTGCAGTGGGTGCTCAACGCGTACCTCCTCCTCCTCGGCGCGCTCCTCCTCGTCGGCGGGGCGGCGGGGGACCGGCTCGGGCGGCGGCGGCTGTTCGTGGCCGGGACGGCGCTCTTCACGGCGGCCTCCGTCGCGTGCGGCCTCGCGCCGAGCGTCGGGTGGCTGATCGCGGCGCGGGCGGCGCAGGGGGTCGGCGCGGCCCTCCTCGTCCCGAACTCGCTCGCGATCATCTCGGCCGCGTTCGACGGCGCGGAGCGCGGCCGGGCAATCGGGACGTGGGCGGGGTTCTCGGCGCTCACGACGGCGTTCGGGCCGGTCCTCGGCGGGTGGCTCGTAGA
>CAYTJT010000142.1:0-8555 GCA_964438105.1 uncultured Rhodothermales bacterium
CGCCGACGGGCATGATCATGAACTCCTGCATGTCGACGTTGTTGTCGGCGTGGCGCCCGCCGTTGATGATGTTCATCATCGGGACGGGGAGCGTCCGCGCGGTCGGGCCGCCGAGGTAGGCGTAGAGCGGGAGCCCGGCCGAGGCGGCGGCGGCCTTCGCCACGGCGAGCGAGACGCCGAGGATCGCGTTCGCGCCGAGCTTGCCCTTGTTCGGCGTGCCGTCGATCTCGATCATCATCCGGTCGAGGCGGGCCTGCTCGTACACGTTCATCCCCTGCACCTCCGGCCCGATCGTGTCCATGACGTTGTCCACGGCCTCGTAGACGCTCTTGCCGAGGTAGGCGTCCTCGTCGCCGTCGCGGAGCTCGACGGCCTCGTGCTCGCCGGTGGAGGCGCCGCTCGGGACGGCCGCTCGGCCGAGGTAGCCGTCGGAGGTGAGGACGTCGACTTCGACCGTGGGGTTGCCCCGGCTGTCGAGGATCTGGCGGGCGGTGACGGACTGGATGATGGACATGAGATCGGAGAATCGAGGGGCGGAAGTGACGGAGCCACCAAACTACAACAGCAACGGGGTTCACCGCAGGCGTTCCGGCGCGGGTCCGCGTTCAGTTCGCTCGAATTAATTCGTCTGGGTCAGTTCGTCAAGCTGCGGATCGGGGCGGGGATGCGGCCGCCGCGCCGGGCGAACGTCGCGCACGAGAGCGGGCTCACCGGCATCACGGGCGCACGGCCCAAAAGCCCGCCGTAGTCGGCGTACTCCCCGACGCCCTTGCCGTGGACGGGGATGATGCGGACCGCCGTCGTCTTGTCGTTGACGAGGCCGATCGCGAACTCGTCGAGGAGGATGCCCGCGATCGTCTCCACCGCGGTGTCGCCGGGGATCGCGACCATGTCGAGCCCGACCGAGCAGATGGCGCTCATCGCCTCCAGCTTTTCGATGCTGAGGTGCCCTCCTTCGACGGCTGTGATCATCCCCTGGTCCTCGCTGACGGGCATAAACGCGCCGCTGAGCCCGCCGACGTGCCGCGCCGCCATCAGCCCGCCGCGCTTGACGGCCTCGTTGAGGAGCGCGAGCGCCGCCGTCGTCCCCGGCGCGCCGACGTGTTCAAGCCCCATCGCGACGAGGATGTCGGCGATCGAGTCGCGGTCGGCGGGCGTGGGGGCGAGCGAGATGTCGACGACGCCGAACTCGATGCGCTCGCCGAGCCGCTCGCTCAGCCGCTCGGCGCAGCGTCGGCCGACGAGTTCGCCCGCGCGCGTGATGCGGAACGTCATCCGCTTGATGGCGTCGGTGAGCGTTCCGAAGTCGGCCTCCGGCCCGACGTCCTGCACGGCGCGGAGCACCACGCCCGGCCCCGAGATCCCGACGTTGATGACCGTCCCCGGCTCGCCGATGCCGTGGAAAGCCCCGGCCACGAACGGGTTGTCCTGCACAGCGTTACAGAACGCGACGAACTTGCCGCAGCCGATCGAGTCGCGGTCGGCAGTGAGGCGGGCGAGCTCTTTGATGACGTGCGCCACGTCGAGCACGGCGTCGGTGTTGATCCCGGCCTTCGTGGTGCCGCAGTTGACGGAGCCGCAGACGTGCGTCGTCGAAGCGAGGGCTTCGGGGAGGGCGTCGACGAGGGCGCGGTCGCCTGGCGTGAACCCTTTCTCGACGAGCGCGCTGAAGCCGGCGAGGTAGTCGACGCCGACGGCCTCGGCCGCCTCGTCGAGGCCCTGGGCGAGCGATACGAACTCCGCCGCGCCCAGCCCGTCGCCGACGATCGCGATGGGCGTCACCGAGATCCGCTTGTTGGCGACGCGGACGCCGTAGAGTGAGGCGATCTCGTCCACGATCCCGACGTGGTGCTCGGCCTTGCGGAGCACGCGGTCGACGATCTTCTGCCGCGTCGCCTCGGCCGAGCGGCTGCCGCACCCCCGCAGCGAGATGCCGAGCGTGATCGTGCGGATGTCGAGCTGGTCCGCCTCGGTCATCTGGACCGTTTCGAGGACCTCGCGCAATTCTATGGACATGGGGGGCGATTTTGGATTTTAGAATGCCGATTGACGATTGGGAAGTCGCCCAATCGCAACTCCGAAATCGCAAATCGGAAATCGATTCACGGCCGGTGCATCGCGTGGAACAGCTCCTCGTGCTGGACGAGCGTGCGGACGCCGAGGCGCTCGCTCGGCCCGTTGAGCCGCTGCTGCACCTCGGACGGGCTCCGACCCGACGCCGAGAGGTCGGCGAGGAGGATGAGGGTGAAGTAGCCCTGGAGGATTTTCTGCGACACGTCGAGGATGTTGACGCCCGCGTCGAACAGCTCGGTCGTGAGCGCCGAGAGGATGCCGGGGCGGTCGCAGCCGTACGAGGTCACGATGATGCGCCCGCTGATCGGCCCGGCCCCGACGACGGGCGTGCTGAACGGCGCCGGGGCCTCGGTGCGCCCGTTCCGCGCGCTGAGCACGGCGCGCGCCACCGACTCGACTTGGGTGGGCGCGGCGTCGGGGCCGAGCGCGTCGGCGATGCGTTCGATGAGGGCGCGGAGGTCCTCGCTGGAGCGGGACGGGCTGTCGGGCATGGGGACGGGCTGGCAGGAGGAGCGGGGCCGCCGGATCTAGCGGCAGCAGTGGGGGTAGGAAAGTACCCATTCTCGCGCGTCTCTCCAACGTGCTCGCTCCGCGACGCGCTCCGGCCACGCCCGCCGTGCTCCCGCCCGTCGCTCCGCTCACCCGACTTTCCCCCGACCTATGCCCCAAGCCCGCGTCGCCTCCGTCCACGACCTCGCCGACGGCGAGATGAAAACCGTCACCGTCGGCGGCACCGACGTGCTGCTCTCCCGCGTCGACGGCGACTTCCACGCCTGCGGCGCCCACTGCACGCACTACGGCGCGCCGCTCGACACCGGCGCCCTCCACGGCACCGTCGTCACGTGCCCGTGGCACCACGCGCGGTTCGACGTGCGCGACGGCGCGCTCTGCGGGGCTCCGGCCCTCGACGCGCTCGCCCGCTACTCCGTCCGCGTCGACGGCGACGACGTGTTCGTCCGCGTGCCCGACGACGCCGACGAGACGCCCGAGGACGCGGCGTACCGCGAGAGCGGCGGCGAGACGCCTGCGATGGCTGACCGCGACTTCGACGCGGACTCGCAGACGTTCGTGATCGTCGGGGCCGGGGCGGCGGGCGGGGCGGCGGCCGAGGCGCTGCGCGAGGCCGGGTTCGAGGGACGCGTCGTCATGGTCACGAAGGAAGATGCCGCGCCCTACGACCGCACGATGCTGAGCAAGGGCTACCTCGGCGGCGGGGCGGGCGACGACGCGCTCCCGCTCCGCGACGACGCATTCTACCAGCGCCACGGCATCGAAGTCCAGCGCGGCGCCACCGTGACGAAGCTCGACGCCGCGGCGAAGACGATCCACTTCGCCGAGGCCGAGCCGCTGAAGTACGACCGCGTGCTCGTCGCGACGGGCGGCACGCCGCGCACCCTCGACGTGCCCGGCGGTGACCTCGACGGCGTCTACACGCTTCGGCAGTGGCAGGACGCTGCGCGTATCGTGGAGCAAGCGGAAGGGGCGGAGCGCGCCGTCGTCATCGGGTCCAGCTTTATCGGGATGGAGGCGGCGGCGGCCCTGACCGGGCGCGGCCTCAGCGTGACCGTCATCTCGCGCGACGAGACACCGTTCGAAGCCGTGCTCGGTACCGACGTGGGCGCCGTCTTCCAGCGCGCGCACGAAGCGAACGGCGTCACGTTCCACCTCGGCGCCGACGTTGAGCGGATCGAGCAGCGCTACAGCGGCCTCGCCGTCACGACGAAAGGCGGCGCGACGGCCGAGGGCGACCTCGTCGTCGTCGGCATCGGCGTGACGCCCGCGACCGGCTTCATCGAAGGCGTCGAGAAGCACGACCGCGACGGCGGGCTGATCGTGGACGAACACCTCGCAGCGGGCGCCGACGTATTCGCCGCCGGAGATATCGCGCACGTCCCGAACGCGCAGTCCGGCGAGCGCAACCGCATCGAGCACTGGCGCGTGGCGCAGGAGCACGGCCGCGCCGCCGCGCGCAACATGGCGGGCAAATCGGAGCCCTACGATGGCGTCCCGTTTTTCTGGTCCGGCCAGTTCGGCGTTAGCCTCCGCTACCTCGGGCACGCCGAGGACTGGGACGAGGTGGTCGTCGACGGCAGCATCGACGACCGATCGTTCATCGCGTACTACCTCGAAGACGGCGCGGTGCGGGCCGCCGCCGGGGTCGGGCGCGACCGCGAAGTCGCGGCGCTGCACGGCCTCATGCTCGACGGACGGATGCCGTCGGCGGACGATGTCAAGAGGGGCTTCGATCCGGTCGCCGCGTCGAAGGGTTGACCCTCGTCGCGCTCGACCCCCCGTCCCGTTCGCATCGCGCTGTCGCGCTCAGCGCTCACGAGGCTGTCCCCCTCGTCGAGCGGGACAGCCCCGCGCAGCTTGCCCGAGCTTGCGAGGGCTGCAAGCGGGGCAGGGGGAGTACAGCCCTACTTCGTGAGCGCCGTGCGGTAGATCTGCTCGCCGCCAGCGCGCCGCAGCGTCAGCAGGAACGACTCGCCTTCGTCGATGCTGTCGACCATCCGCTCGAAGTCGCCGAGGCTCGCGACGGCCTCGCCCTCAACGCGGAGGATGAGGTCGCCCGGACGGATGTTGGCGTCGCGGAACGCCTCGCTGCTGCGCTCGACACCGGTTACGATCACGCCTTCGGCGTCCTCGTCGTATCCGAACTCTCGGGCCGTGGCGGCGGTGAGGTCGGTCAGCGTCATCCCCATCATTTCCTGCGAACGGGCGTCGTCGCGGCTGGGCTGGCGGTCGCGGCGAGGGCGGTTCGCCGCCTGCTGGTCAGCGGGGCGCACGCCGAGCTCGACCGTCGTGGTGCGGCGGTCGTCGTCGCGGATGTACGTCACCTCGATCTCGTCGCCCGGCCGGAGGTTGCCGACGGCGCCGAGGAGGTCGCCGGGGGCGCGGAGCGGCTGGCCGTCGACGGCCACGATCACGTCGCCGGCTTCGAGCCCGGCCTCGGCCGCGGGCCGCACGCCGCGCGCGTCCTCTTCGATGCTCGACACCTGCGCCGCGCCGGTCGGGATGTCGAACGCCCGCGCGAACGACGGCGAGACGGGCCCGAACGAGACGCCGAGGTAGCCGCGCTCGACGTCGCCCGTTTCGATGAGCTGGCCGACGACGTTTTCGACGATGTCGACGGGGATCGCGAAGCCGATGCCCTGGAACCCGCCCGTCCGCGTGGCGATCGCCGTGTTGATCCCGATCAGCTCGCCGTTGAGGTTGACGAGCGGGCCGCCGGAGTTGCCGGGGTTGATCGAGGCGTCGGTCTGGATGAAATTCTCGAGCCCGTTGATGCCCTGGCTGCGCCCGAGCGCCGAGATGATCCCCGACGTCACGGTGTTCGAGAGCGTCTGCTGGAGCGGGCTCCCGAACGCGAGGACCCACTGCCCGACGCGGAGGCCGCCGGCGTTGCCGTAGCCGAGGTAGGGCAGCCGGTCGGCGTCGACCTTGATGACGGCGAGGTCGGCGAACGGGTCGGTCCCGACAACCTCGGCCGGCAGCTCGGTGCCGTCGAAGAAGTGCACCTCGAGCTCGTCGGCGTCCTCGACGACGTGGTTGTTCGTCACGATGTAGCCGTCGGACCGGACGATCGCGCCGGAGCCGAGCGCCGAGCGGGGGACGACGTCGCCGCCATTCCCACCGCCGCCGAAGAACTGCTCGAAGGGCGTGCCCTCGAACGGGTTGCCCATCGCGCGGTTTTCGACGAGCCGCGTGCTGGAGATCGACACGACGGCGGGGTTGACGGCCTCGGCGACGGCGGCGAACGCCTCGCCGAGCTCGGTCGCCGTCGCGATGCCCTGCGAGACGTCGCCTTGGTCGACGGAGGCTTGCTGGGCGTCGGCGCTGAGGCCGAGAAAGCCGTCCCCGAAGAGGGCGCTGCTGGAGGTCACGAAGAACACGCCTGCGACGAACGCGGCGACGACGAGAAGCGCGACGGATAGCTTCCGAGAGGCACCTGTGCTCATGGGATTCGGTCGGTCGGGTGGGGCGATACGAAGAGAGAAGGGACCGGTACAACGCGGCACCTCCCGCTTCGTGCCGAGTCCGCAAGCTCTACACCCAAAAAACATGCAGCGCGCCCGAGGACACGCTGCATGGCCCGACGGGCGGGCGTTCGGAGGGTGCGGGGTCTTAACGGATGGGTCGGCGAGGTTGGTATGCGGGGTGCTGTTTTTTTAGCATCTCGCTTCGAGTAGGCGGAGAGGGTGGAGGAGAGGAAGGGGTGGAGGGAGAACTGCTCGCGACGAAGGACAGCGACTTCCCTCCTATCCCTTTGCACTCTCCACGCCCTTCTCTCCGCTGCGAAGCAGCCCTACTGCCCGGGAATCCCCGGCTCCGTCATCGAGCGCACGTCGAGCACCGCGTCGATCTCGTCGGCGGGGATGAGGTCGAGCTCTTGGAGCACGTTGCGGACCGAGCGGCCCTCGGCGGCGGCCTTCTTCGCCACCTTCGAGGCGGCGTCGTAGCCGATCGCGGCGTTGAGCGCCGTCGCGATCGAGGGGTTCTTCTCCAGCAGCTCGCGGCAGCGCTCGCGGTTGGCCTCGATGCCGTCGAGGCACTTCGTGCGGAACGCGTCGCAGCCGTTCGCGAGGATCTCGACGCTCTCCAGAAACGCGTGCGCCATCACCGGCATCATCACGTTGAGCTCGAAGTTGCCGTGCTGCCCGCCGACGGTGATCGTGGTGTGGTTGCCCATCACGCGGGCGGCGACCATCATCAGCGCCTCGGAGAGCACGGGGTTCACCTTACCCGGCATGATCGACGAGCCGGGCTGCACCGCGGGAAGCTGGATCTCGGAGAGCCCGCTCGTGGGGCCGGACGAGAGGTGGCGGATGTCATTCGCGATCTTGAGGAGCGAGACGGCGAGCGTGTTGAGCGCGCCCGACGCCGAGACGTACGCGTCCTTCGCGGCCTGCGCCTCGAAGTGGTTCTCGGCCTCGCGGAAGTCGAGGTCGGTCGCCTCCGAGATGTTGGCGATCGCGAGCTCGGGGAACTTCGGGGGGCAGTTGATGCCGGTGCCCGTCGCGGTCCCGCCGAGGGCGAGTTCGGCGAGCTCGTCCGATGCATTTCGTAGCCGCCGGATGCCGTGCTCGACTTGGGAGGCGTAGCCACCGAACTCCTGCCCGAGCCGGACCGGCGTGGCGTCCATCAGGTGCGTCCGGCCGCTCTTGACGACATCGTCGAACTCCTCGGCTTTGGCTTGCAGCGCGTCGTGCAGCCGCTCCAGCGCGGGGATCAACTCGCGCTCGATGCCGACGCGGGCGGCGACGTGCATCGCCGTCGGGATCACGTCGTTCGACGACTGCCCCATGTTGACGTCGTCGTTGGGATGGACCGAGCCGTCGCCTTCCATCGCTTTCGACGCGCAGTGCGCGATGACCTCGTTCGCGTTCATGTTCGTCGAGGTGCCGCTGCCCGTCTGGAAGATGTCGAGCACGAACTGGTCGTCGAGGTCGCCGTCGGCGACGCGGCCGGCGGCTTCGGCGATCGCGAGGGCTTTGGGGCCGGGGAGCAGGCCGAGCTTGTGGTTGGCCTGGGCGGCGGCGCGCTTGACCGTCCCGAGCGCTTCGATGAAGTGGCGCGGGAAGCGGAGGCTGGAGATCGGGAAGTTCTCTTTCGCACGCTGCGTCTGCGCGCCGTAGAGCGCGTCGGAGGGGACGCGGACCTCGCCGAGCGAGTCGTTTTCGATGCGGTAGTCGGACATGACGGAGGAGGTGAGCTAGAGGGGAGCGAGAGACTTCGTGAAGATACCCTGCGCTCGGCTCGCCGTTCGGCGCGTTGCCGCGCTGAGGGCGATATTCAGGCCGTATCCATCCTTTTTCGATCGCACCATTTTCGATCGCACCATGGACCTCGTCCGAACCGTCCCCGCCATGCAGGCCGAGGCCGGGGCCGCGCGCTGCGCCGGCCGCCGCCTCGCGCTCGTCCCGACGATGGGGGCGCTGCACGCCGGCCACCTCGCGCTCGTCGAGGAGGCCCGCCGCCGCGTCGGGCCGGAGGGGCACGTCACCGTATCCATCTTCGTCAACCCCACGCAGTTCGGCCCGGGCGAGGCCTTCGACGCCTACCCCCGCACGCTCGACGCCGATCTCGACGCGCTCCGCGAGGTCGGCGGCCCTGGCGGGTCGGGGCAGGCGGTCGACGCCGTGTTCGTTCCCACCACGGACGCGATGTACGACGGCGCGGCGCGGACGACCGTCGCGGTCGGCGCGATGGGGGAGACGCTGTGCGGCGCGCACCGCCCCGGCCACTTCGACGGCGTCACGACCGTCGTCGCGAAGCTGTTCGTCGCGTGCCGCCCGCACCTCGCCGTGTTCGGCAGAAAGGACGCGCAGCAGTTCCTCATCCTCCGCCGGATGACGCGCGACCTCGGCTTCGATATCGAAATCGTCGGCGTCGAGACGGTGCGGGAGGCGGACGGGCTCGCGCTCTCGTCGCGCAACCGCTACCTCGGTGAAGAAGAGCGGAAGCAGGCCGTCGTGCTCTCC
>CAYTJT010000143.1:0-8526 GCA_964438105.1 uncultured Rhodothermales bacterium
ACCGCATCGCGAAGCGCGCCGCGTTCGTGATCGACCCGAAGGGCACGGTGACGTACGCCGAGGTGCTCGAAAACGCGGGCAAGCAGCCCGACTTCGACGCCATCCGGCAGGCGCTCGAAGACATCCAGTAGCGATGCCGAGCGGCGATCCGGACAACTCGGCCTCGGACAACTCGGCCTCGGACAACTCGGCCCCGGTCGACGCGCCGACCCCGGTCGGGGTACGCGTGCTGCTCTTCAGCGTGCTCCGCGAGTACGTCGGCGCGGGTGAGGTGGAGGTGACGCTGCCGGCGCCCGCGACCGGCCGCACGCTGCTGGACCATCTCGCCGAACGATTCCCCGCGCTCCGCGACTACCGTCCGGTCGTGCACCTCGCCGTGAACGAGCAGTACGCTCCGCCCGACACCCCGCTCAGCGAAGGCGACGAGGTCGCTCTCATCACCCCGGTGAGCGGTGGCTGACGACGTCCCCGTACCGACCGGAGCAACGACCGAGCGGCGCGACGCCTCGCGGTGGTGCCTGCTCACGAACGTGCCGCTCCCGGTGGGGGAGGCGGCCGGCTGGCTCGCCGCGCCCGAGGCCGGCGGGCTCGCCCTCTTCGTCGGCACGACGCGGCGGTGGACCGACGGGGACGAAGGGCGGCGAGAGACCGACCGGCTGAGCTACGAGGCTTACGCGCCGATGGCGCTCGCCGAGCTCGACCGCCTCGCCGCCGAAGCCGCCGAGCGGTGGCCGGTGGCGCGGTGCTGCCTCTGGCACCGGACCGGCGACGTGCCCGTCGCCGAGGCCAGCGTGGTCGTCGGCGTCGCGACGCCGCACCGCGCCGAGGCGTTCGCCGCGTGCCGCTGGCTCATCGACACGCTGAAGGAGCACGTGCCGATCTGGAAGCGCGAGTCCTTCGCCGACGGCACGGCGTCGTGGGTGCGTCCGCGAGGCTAGCTAACCCCCTTCTTCTTTTAACCCGTTATTGCAATGATCAATTTGTTCTCCCGCGCCAGAAAGCTCGACAAGCGCATCGTCCTCCCCGAGGGCGAGGACCCCCGCACGGTGCAGGCCGCCCGCACCATCATCGACGAAGGCATCGCCCGGCTCGTGCTCCTCGGCAACGAGGACAAGGTCCGCGCGGCGGCGTCCGACGCCGGCGTCTCGATCCCCAACGCCATCCCGATCATCGATCCGGCACGGTCGGAGCGCGCGCAGGACTACGCCCAGGAGCTGTTCCAGCTGCGCAAGCACAAGGGGATGACCTACGAGCAGGCGCGCGAGACGGTCACCGACGTGCTCTACTTCGGCGACCTGATGGTGCGGCGGGGCGAGGTGGACGGTTGCGTGGCCGGCGCCGCGCACCCGACGCCCGACGTGCTCCGCGCCGCGATCCACTGCATCGGCGTGGACCCGGACTCGGCGCTCGTGTCGAGCTTCTTCCTCATGATCCTGCCCGACGGCCGCCCCGTGACGTTCGCCGACTGCGGGGTCGTGCCCACGCCCGACGCCGAACAGCTCGCTTCGATCGGCATCGACGCGGCGAAGTCCCACCGGTTGCTCGTGGGCGAGGAGCCGCGCGTCGCGTTCCTGTCGTTCTCGACGAAGGGCAGCGCGGAGCACGAAGCCGTGACGCTCGTGCACGAGGCCACCGAGCGCGCGAAGTCGCGCCGTCCCGACCTGCAGATCGACGGCGAGATGCAGTTCGACGCGGCGTTCGTGCCGTCCGTCGGCGAGCGCAAGGCGCCGGGTTCCGACGTCGCCGGTCACGCGAACGTGTTCGTCTTCCCGAACCTCGACGCGGGCAACATCGGCTACAAGATCGCGCAGCGGATCGGCGGCGCCGAGGCGTTCGGGCCGATCCTGCAAGGGCTGAACCAGCCCGCCAACGACCTCTCGCGCGGCTCCGACCCCGAGGACATCGTGAACGTCGTCGCCATCACCGCGATCCTGGCCGGGCAGGAGGACCGGTAATGCCTCGCCGCTCGAACGACCCGCCCCCCAAGCATCGCGCGACCGGACGGCCCCGGCGCTCGAGCGTGCGCCGGAGGTTCCGGCGCAGTGCCCGTCGAGGCGCGCGAGGGATCCGGTCTTCGGTGAGCGGGCGGCGGCGGTTGCGGAGCGTTGGCTCGGCGAAAGCGACGGGCGAGCGGAGCCTCAGCGGGTTCCGGCAGGCTACGGTGCTCGCCGTCGCGATCACGAGCCTGATCGTCTTTTTCGTCCCCGAATCTGGGGCCGAGCCGCCGCAGGAGAGCGTGGAGCAGACGGTCGTAGATACGACCGCTGGAATCGACACGACGGAGGTGCTGCCCGAAGCCCCGCCGCCCGAACTCCGCGCCGACTCGCTCGTGCGCGAGACGACGACGCGCGCGCGGGGGGCGTTCGAGGACATCCTCACCGTGTTCATCCGCGGGCTGCCGAAGCTGATCGTCGCGCTCTTCATCCTGCTCGTGGCGTGGTTGATCGTGCGGCTGCTCCGGCCGCTCGTCCGCCGCGTGCTCGGCGGGTGGGAGCGGGCGGCGGCCGTGACCGCGTTGTTCGGCATCGGCGTCTGGCTGATCGCGGTGGGCCTCGCCGTGGGCGTGCTCGCCGGGGACTTCCGCGCGCTCCTCGGCTCGCTCGGGCTCGTCGGCCTCGCGCTCTCGTGGGCGCTCCAGACGCCCATCGAGAGCTTCACGGGCTGGCTGCTCAACTCGTTCCAGGGCTACTACCGCGTCGGCGACCGCATCGCCGTGGGCGACGTGTTCGGGGACGTGTACCGCATCGACTTCCTCACGACGACGGTGTGGGAGTACGGCGGCCCCGACCGGCCGCCGAGCTTCATCCGCGCCGAGCAGGCCACGGGCCGCCTCATCACGTTCCCGAACAACGAGGTGCTCACGGGCAGCATCGTCAACTACACCCGCGACTTCGACTTCGTGTGGGACGAGCTCTCGGTGTCGATCGCGCCGGAGTCCGACCTGGCCTACGCCGCGGGGGTGGCCCGGCGCGTCGCAGGCGATCTGCTCCGCGATTACATGGCGGAGCCGGCCGCCCGCTACAGCGCGATCCTCCGCCGCGCCGGGCTCCCCGACGAGGTCGCCGCCGAGCCGTCGCTCTACTTCTCGATGTCCGATTGGAGCGTCGATCTCACGATTCGCTACCTCGTCGGCGCCCGCGAGCGCCGGAAGTGGAAGAGCCAACTCGTCGCGCGCACGGTCGAAGCGTTCGGCGAGGACGAGCACGCCGGCCGGATTCTCACCGTGTACCCTCGCCAGCAGATCCAATTCGTCGATCCCGGCGGCGAAGCGGTGCGCTGGCCGGTCCCGTCGCGCGACGAGGCCCCGCCGCCCTCCGACCCGTCCGGAGGAGACGCAGTATGAGCCGCGTCGAGGTTATCCGCGCCGATATCACGACGCTCGACGTCGACGCGATCGTGAACGCGGCGAACGAGACGCTACTCGGCGGGGGCGGCGTGGACGGGGCCATACACCGCGCCGCGGGCCCCGAACTGCTCGAAGCGTGCCGGGCGATTCCGGAGGTCCGTCCCGGCGTTCGCTGCCCGACAGGCGAGGCGCGCATTACGCCGGCGTATCGACTCCAAGCCGAACACGTCGTCCACGCGGTCGGGCCCGTTTGGCAGGGGGGTGACCACGGGGAGGCCGGGCTGCTCGCGTCGTGCTACCGCGAGAGCCTGCGTCTCGCGGAGCGGCACGGCTGCACAACGGTGGCGTTCCCCGCGATCTCGTGCGGGGTCTACGGCTATCCCATCGAGGCCGCCGCCGAAATCGCTGCGCAGCAGGTCTCCGAAACCGTTGCCACGGGCGCTGTGATCGAGCGGGTGCTGCTCGTCGGGTTCGGCGAGGATGTAGCCACGGCGCTGGACCGGGCGCTGCACCGTCATCGTGAATAGGGTGATCGTGAATAGGGTGGGTGAATGACCGGAGACGAGCGGCCCAGCGACATCGTCGTATTCAGCTCCCTGGCGGCGCTGACCGTGCTCACGCGGTTGCCGTTCCTGAGCCCGACGAGCTTCGGCTTCGACCCCGATGCGTGGCGCGTCGCCCTCGCTGCAGAGCACCTCCGTACCACGGGGGAGTACGTCGCCTCCCGGTTCCCCGGATACCCCGTGCACGAGGTGGGCAGCGCGCTCGCGTGGGGCGGTAGCGCGCTGCCGTTGAACGCAGCGACGGCGTTGGTCTCGGGGCTCGCCGCCGGCTTTTTCAGCCTCATCCTCCGCCGGCTGGGGGTACGGGCCTATGCGCTGGGTGCTCTGGCGTTCGCCCTGACGCCGGTCGTATTCGTCAACAGCGTGGTGACGATGGACTACGTGTGGAGCTTGGCTTTTGCGCTGGGAGCGTTGTATTTCGCGCTGGTTCGCAAACCCGTTATTGCATCAATCTTGTTAGGATTAGCCATGGGAGCGCGAATAACAGCGGCCGTTTGGATCGTCCCCCTGGCCTGGATGCTGTACCACATCGCTCCAGGCTCCCGCGTCGGCCGGACGAAGGAGTTCGCACGCTTCGCGATAGTGGCGGCAGGGGTTGCCGCGCTGTGCTACGTCCCGGTGATTACGGCTTACGGTTCCGGCTTCGCCCGCTTCTACGATGGAGCCTTGCCGATACGCGTCGTGCTAAACCTTGCCACAGCGGAGGTGTGGGGCGTCGTCGGCTTTTTCGCAGTCGCGGTTGCGCTGGGGTATGCCGTCGTGCGAGGTCGACCGGTGCGGCGCGGCCGGGTTGCGGAGCGGGCTCTGTTGCTCGGCGCCGCGCTGTTCTTCGTCGTGTTCATCCGCCTTCCGCTCGAAGCGGGCTATCTGATCCCCGTCGTACCGCTCGTGCTGGGTTGGCTCGCGCTGAGGTTGCCGAACCGCGGGTTCGCGGCGCTGTGCGTCGCCCTCTGCGTCTCACCCTTCGTGGTCGATCTCGAAGCGACCAGCTCGTTACCCGTCTCGGCGTTGGAGCCGTCGCTAGCGATCCAGGTTGGCGGTGCGGATATGCGCCTGCTGCCGCGCGGTCCGCTCTTTACGGAGCTGGCGCGAATGGACGCGATCGAGGATAGCCTGGAAGCCCTGGCCGAAGTGGTTCATGCCATCCCTCGTCCGGCCATCGTGCTTGCCGGCCCGATGTGGACGCGCGTTGCCGGGACGCTGGGCGAACGCAGGCGGGGGCTCGTCTTCGCCGATTCACTCGGCGCGTTGTGGGAGGGACGCTCGGCCGATCCGCTCTCGTACCGTTGGCCGTCTCGGGATAGCACGCAGGCGCTCCCGCTATACGTGCTACCAGGGGCCCCCGTGCCCATCGCCGACGACCCTCGACTCGGCGGGCGCGTCCCGCGGATCGTCGGCTCCGAATAGGCTCGGCTCCGAATAGGCAGCGAAGCGAGCGCGCCTCGCTATTGCATGTCCGCCAGGACAGAGCGAATGCGCGCCACGGGGTCGGGGTGGGAGTCGGGCTCGAACGCGCCGCCCGTGACCGTCTCGAACAGCTCGATGTAACGCTGGGCGACGCGCACGCGGAAGTCGTCCGAGAGGTCGGGCATCTTTTCGCCCTCCTGGCCTCGGAACCCCTGGTCCATCAACCACTCGCGGACGAACTCTTTTGAGAGCTGTCGCTGCGGCTGGTCGGCGGCGAGCCGCTCGTCGTAGCCGTCCGCGTAGAAGTAGCGCGACGAGTCGGGGGTGTGGACTTCGTCGATGAGCACGACGTCCCCCTGCCGGTCGAGCCCGAATTCGTACTTCGTATCGACGAGGATCAGCCCTCGCTCGGCAGCGAGGGCCGTGCCGCGTTCGAAGAGCCGGAGGGCGAAGTCTTCGATCCGGTCGAACAGGTCGGCGCTGAGGAGCCCGCGTCGGAGGAGGGCCGCGCGGGAGATGTCCTCGTCGTGGCCCTCGGCGGCTTTCGTAGCGGGCGTGAGGATGGGGCGCGAGAACCGGCCGTTCTGCCGGAGTCCGTCCGGCAGCGCGAGGCCGCACAGCTCGCGCCCGCCGTCGCGGTAGACCCGCCACGCGTGGCCGACGAGATAGCCGCGCACGACGAACTCGATGGGGATCGGCTCGCACGCGAGGGCCACCGTCACGTTCGGGTCGGGAACGCTGAGGACGTGGTTGGGCACGATGTCACGCGTGGCCCGAAAGAAGTGCGCGGCCAGCCGGTTGAGCACCTGTCCTTTGAAGGGGATCGGCTGCGGCAGGATGTGGTCGAAGGCCGAGATCCGGTCCGACGTGATGAGGATCAGGCGGCCGTCGCCCGTGCGATAGGTGTCGCGCACTTTGCCTCGATACCGTCTCCCGAGGTCCGCGAAGTCGGTTTCGACGAGGCAGTGGTCGAGTTGGTCACGAAGGGCGGCTTCGGCGAGCGGCATGAGCGGTGCGGTGGGTGATACCAAATCCGCATGCGCGATTTGGGTATGGAGGTATGAACGGATGGACGTGTGGACGTCGATGAGGGGTGGGAAAACCTCCCCACGTCCCTACTCCCACACGTCCAAACCTTACCAAAGCCAACGGATTTGGTAAGAGTCGAGAAGATAGGGCCGCTCGTGCTTTTCTCACCGCTCGTGCATTCCTCACGCCGACGGGGGCGCGGCGCTGCTCGCTCGCACGATCAGCTTGGGCTCGATGACCTTCTGCAGGGTGTCCGTCACCTCGCCGGCCATCCGGGCGAGCAGGCGTTTCGTGGCCGTGTGCCCGATGAGCTTCATCTGGTGGTCCACGGTCGTGAGGTCGAGATAGCGACTGAGCTTGAGGTTGTCGTATCCGACGAGCGACACGTCGCCGGGGACGGTGAGCCCGGCATCGCGGAGGGCCGCCCAGGCGCCGTAGGCCTGCACGTCGGCCGAGGCGCACACGGCGGTGACGGGCTCCTCCAGCCCGAGGAAGTACTCGATGGCCTCGGCGCCCGCTTCCTCGCTGAACCCCGCGTGCTTCGTCGTTTTGCCGGTGATCACGAGATCGGGGTCGAAGGGAAGGCCCGCCGCCTCGAGCCCCTGCCGGTAGCCCTGCAGCCGGCTCTCGACGTTGGGGTCCCAATCCTGCGCTGCGATGAACCCGATGCGTCGGTGGCCGAGCTCGGCGAGGTGGGTTGCGGCGTGCTCGGCGCCCGCCACCTCGTCCCAGTGGTACGAGTCGAACACCTCGCGCTGCGAGCCGACGAGGACGATGGGCGCGTGGAGCTTGCTCAACTCGCGCTCCAGCCGGTCGTCCACGGGGAGAGAGATCAGCATGAGCGCGTCCACGGCGCCTCGGTGCAGGAACCGCTCGAGGGTGTCGTAGGGGTCGACCGAGCCGAGGTTGCAGAGGAGCAGGTCGATGTCCTGCTCGCGGAGCTCGTCCTTCACCCCCTTCAGCACTTCGACGAAGAAGAGCGACGTGAACGACGGCATCGCCACGGCCAGCGAGTGCGTCTGCTGCTGGGCGAGGGTGCGGGCGGTGCGCTGCGGCCGGAACTGAAGCTTCTCGATCGCCGCTTCGACGCGCTCGCGCGTGGCGGGGGAGACCTCGTCGGACCCGTTGATCACGCGCGAGACCGTAGAGATGGCGACGCCCGCCTCGTGGGCTACGTCGTAGATGGTGCGCTTCATAGAGAAACCTCGCTGAACGTGGAAGGGGAGACCCTCCGGTGTTAGCCGCCCCAGCTAAAGTTAAAGGATGCATCGGGTTGCTGTCCACTGGCCCGCAGCCCCTCCGTGACATACCGTTTGGCTTCTTGCAGCGCGGCCTCCGGTGGAGCGCCGTCGCACAGCGCGCGGAGCACGGCGAGTGCGAACGCGCTCGAAGCGCCGTTCTTCGAGCCCCCCTCGATGTGCGGGGCCTCGAACAGCGCGAACGATTCCCCGTCAAAGTAGAGGTCCGCGTTGAACGGTACGTCGGACCCCGAGCCCGCGTCCGGAGAGTCGATGCCTTCGGTCTCGAAAAACCGCGCGGGCAACGCGCCGCACTTGATGACGACGGCCCGGGCGCCTCGCTTCACCAGCCGTTGCGCCGCTACCTGCGCGTCGTCGAGCGAGTGGATCTCGCCGCCGCTGATCGGCTGGGCATCCGAGCGCCCCACGATCACGACGTCAGGGATGTTGAGACGCGCCATGACCGTCTCGATCCCTCGGCCCGTGAGGACCGTCTCGCCGCTGGGGCCGCTGAGCTGCAGGTCGAGCACGACGGGTCCCTCGAACCGCTCGGCGAAAGCGAGCACGGCTTCAGCCGCTCCGTGCGTAGCGAGCACCCCGATCATCACCCCCGTGGCTCGCGCTTCTGCCGACTCCATAAGCGCCGTCAGGTGTTCGAGTTGAGCGCGGACCGTGTCCACGGGGACGTCGGTGGCGTCGGTCACCGTGCCGTTGCCGGCCATGAGCAACATCGTGCAGACGGGAAAAGCCGGACCTCCGAGCGCGCGGGCCGCAGCGAGATCCGCGGCGAGCCCTCGCTCGACGCCGGGGTAGAGCGCGTCTACGACGATGGGTGTAAACCGGCCAGCTGGCCGGTCCGATTTGGTTGTCTGGGACAGCTGCATAAGGTGGAGCTCTAAAGTACGACGTGGCTGTATCGGCTTCGCCTTCGCGACACTTCGCC
>CAYTJT010000144.1:0-8491 GCA_964438105.1 uncultured Rhodothermales bacterium
TCGTCACCACGCTGCCGGCGGCGACGAAGCAGTAGCGCCCGAGCGTGATGCCGCAGACGACGGTGGCGTTCGCGCCGACGGTGGCGCCGCGGCGGAACCGCGTCCGCTCGTAGAGCCCGCGGCGGTCGACCTGGGCGCGCGGGTTCGTCACGTTCGTGAGCACGCAGCTCGGCCCGAGGAACACGTCGTCCTCGATCTCGCAGCCGGTGTAGACGGAGACGTTGTTCTGGATTTTGACGCGGTCGCCCACCGCGACGTCGCCGCCGATGTACACGTTCTGCCCGAGCGAGCAGTTCTGCCCGAGGCGCGCGCCGGCCTGCACGTGCGTGAAGTGCCACACCCGCGACCCCTCGCCGATCTCGCAGCCCGCGTCCACGTACGCGCTCTCGTGGACGTAGACGCCGGGCAGCGCGCGAATCCGCTCCATCTCAGCCCTCCACCTCGTCGCCGACCTCGTCGCCGAGCACGAGCGGGTGCGGATCGGACGGGCGCGCGACGACCTCGGCCGTGCGGATGCGGTGGGCGAGCTCGATCGACGGGCGCGCGTCGGCGATCCCGAACCCCTCGCCCGCCAGCGTCTGCTCGTAGACGAGCGTGTGGAGGTCGCGGAAGCCGCCGCTGAACTCGACCTCCTCCCCGTCGACCGTGATGGAGCGGAACGTCGGCTGCACGCCGCGCACGGGCGCCGGGAGGTCGCGCTCGTCGATCGAGAGGAACCACTGCACGTCGGCCCGCCGGAGTTCCAGAAACCCCGCCGTGCGCCGCTCGTCGGCGAGGTGGACCTCGCTCCGGACGACCTCGCCGAAGAGCCAGAGCAGGAGGTCGAAAAAGTGGATGCCGATGTTCGTGGCGAGCCCGCCCGACCGCTGCGGGTCGCCCTTCCACGAGTAGCGGTACCACGTCCCGCGCGAGGTCACGTAGCTCAGCCGGACGCGGTGCCGCCGGCCGTTCGTCGCGGGGGCGCGGAGCCGCTCGCGGAGCGCGACGAGGTCGGGGTGCACGCGGAGCTGGAGCACGGTGTGGACCGCCCGGCCGTACTCCGCCGCGAGGGCTTCGAGCACGTCGAGGTTCCACGGGTTCAGCACGAGCGGCTTCTCGCAGAGCGCGTCGGCGCCGACGCGGAGGGCGAGGCGGACGTGCGCGTCGTGGAGGTGGTTCGGCGAGCACACCGAGACGATCTCGACCCGCTCCCCCTCCGGCGCCCGTCGCAGCTTTTCGAGGTGCCGGTCGAACCGCTCGATCTCGGTGAAGAACGCGGCGTCGGGGAAGTACCGGTCGAGGATGCCGACGGAATCGTGCGGGTCGACGGCCGCGACGAGGGCGTGGCCGCTCTCGTGGATCGCGCGGAGGTGGCGGGGCGCCACGTACCCGGCGACGCCGGTGATTGCGAAGTTCGCCATGCGAACCTGGTGTCGGGAATGGGAAGAGCGCGCGGGCCGCGAGGGAGACGACGCCGAGCGCATCGCACCCCGGGAGGGGCGGCTGCGACCCCGGCGAGCGGCCTCATCGAGCGGAAATACGGAGGGCCGGGGGAAGATAACGAGGGCGCGTGCCCCCTCCCACCCGGCCCTCCGTCGAGCGCGCTCAGTCCAGCACGACGACCTTCCGCGTCGCGGCAAATCCGTCGGCGGTCATCCGGATGAAGTAGACCCCGTCGGCGAGGCCCGCCCCCGACAGCGTGGCGGTGTGGTGGCCCGCTTCGTGCGCCCCGTCGGCCAGCGTCGCCACGGTGCGGCCGAGCACGTCGTACACCGTCAGCCGGACGTCGGCGGCGCGCGGGAGCGCGTAGCGCACGGTCGCCGATGTCGAGAGCGGGTTCGGATACGTCTCGTTCAGCGCGAAGTCCGCCGGCACCGAGCCGGTGCCCTCCCCTGCCGTGGTGATGCTGGAAACGTCGATGACGAAGCGAGCGTCGTCGTCGAGCCGGGCGGGATGGAGCGCCCCCAGGGTTTCGCCGCGCCGCTGCGCCGTGGCGCCTCCCACCTCGAAGACGTACCGGGACTGATCGCGGAGATCGACCTCCGCGCCGGTCTCCGTGTCCAGCAGCGTGAGGCTCCAACCCTCGGGGATCTCGTGGAGGGTGGGCCAGGTGAGCGTGTACGTCCCCGGCTCGGTCGCGACGACGCGGGCCCGGAACCGCTCGGTGACGAGGTCCGCCCCCCGCGCGTCCATCGCCAGCTCCCGCCCGTCCGGGTCCATCAGCACGAGCGTGGCGAAGCGCGACGCGAGGGGATAGAGCATCCCGGCGTCGGCCGCGTCGTAGCCCTCCTCACTGCCGGGGTGAAAGACGAGGTAGGTCTGCGCCGGCCCGAGCCCGTCGGCCTCGCCGTCGAGCTGGAGCCGGACGTGCGAGGCGACCTCGTCCCCCGGAGAACCATCCCGCCGCCCGACGAACAGCGGGGACGGCGCCGTGTCCTTCAAGTCGTAGTCGTAGAACAGCGTCGCCTCGGCCCCCGCCGTCTGCACGACGAACGACTGGAACGGCGCCACGTAGCGCCCCGCCCCGTCCGTGTCCGGCTCCGACCCGTCGTCGCTCGGGCTGGCACCGATCCCGGACTCGGCGTTGTACGTCCGGAACCTCTCCGTCGCCGGGTCGAGCACCCAGAGCGTCGCGTTCAAGGCGCCCGGCGCGACCTCATCGCTGGCGAGGTAAAACTCTTTGAAGTCGAGCGGGCCGGCAAACGGCTGCGGCACCCAGTTGTAGTCGTTCGAGGGGTCCTCGTCTCCGCTGTAATGGAGCGCCAGCTCGTACTCGCCGCGCACCGTCCCCGTCACGTCCCAGCTAGTGCCGTCTTCGATCTCGAAGTCGAACATGTAATAGACGTACCCGCTGTCCGGGTCGAACTCGGCGTCGTAGTCCGTGATCGGGATAAAGCGCTGCGTCGGCGCGTCGAAGCGGTAGAGGGTCGGCTGGCCGTCCGGGAAGTCGCTCCCCTCGGCGCCCTGTGTCTGGAAGTCGTCGTTGAGCTGGTCGAAGGTCACCCCGGCGAGGGGCGGGGAGATGCCGCGGAACGAGCCCGCGCCCGACACGCCCGACACCGTGGAGTAGGGCTGCTCCGTGGTGAGGCTGCCCGAGATCGACCCGAGCTCGTTCGTGATGGTGGCCGGGCTGCTCTCGCCGAAGCCCAGCGTCACGGCGTCGTTCGTCGCGAGGCCGTCCCCCTCCTCTCCGGAGACGGAGAGGTCGGTGCCGACCAGCAGCGATCCCTCTCCCGAAATCTCGAGGCTCCCGGCTACGGTGACGACCTCCGCCGCGGCGGGCACCTCCATGAGGAGCGAGCCGCCCGCCTCGACCACGAGCACGCCGACGGCTACGGGATCGCCGTCGGCGATGACGCCGGGAGACGAACTGCTCAGGATGACGGCCGCGTCGTCCGATCCGGGCGTGCTCCCCCCGCAGTCGAGCCAGATGGCCGGGTCGTCCCAGAACCCGCTCGTCGCCGTGTAGCAGTAGTTGGCGATCTCGAAACCGAACGGGCTGGCGAGGTTGCCGTGCACGCCGTTCGCGCCGGGCGAGCCGTCGTCGCCGAGCGGCGTGGCGTCGTCGAACCCTTCCTCGCGGGCGATCGACTCAGCCCAGTTGTCCAGAATGCTGTTGTCACCGTTCGGGCTGCCGAGGTAGACCGTAGAAATCCCTGTGCTCACCCATGCACTGCCGTAGACGACCTCGTCGAGGACATTGTCCAGCGGGTCGAGGAGGACGATGTCGTCGCTACCGCTGTTGTTGAGGGCGACACCGGTGTAGGCGTAGTCGCATGTGATCCCGCCGTTCGCTTCGCCGTCCGCGTTGCGGCACAGCACTGCGAAACCGCCGGCCGGCACGGGCACGGGTACGGATGAGGTTATTTCGTGACGGCTGGAGCCACTCGCCAAAAAATACCCATTGAGATCGATGACCTCGTTCGTGTTATTGAACACCTCCACCCACTCGCCACTAGCGTCTGTGGCGGATCCTTCGGGGTCCGCCATGAACTCCGAGATGACGAGCGTGTTGTTCGGCACGGGCGGCGCGTCGTCGTCGAGGATCGTGAGGGTGAAGGTGTCCGGCGAGCCGACCTCCACGTTCCCGTCTTGCGAGTCGATGGCGAGTTGGTAGACGCAGTCCTTCGTGTCCTCTTCTACCTCATCGTCTGCTGCCTCGAGGGTGAAGAAGTCAGAGGGATTGCTGGGGCTGAGAGTGAGTTGCAGAGGGCTGCTCATCACGTCGTCGCTCGAGCAGTCCGTGCTGATGGAGACGGTGACGAAATCGTCGTCGGCGTTGACGAGTTCGACGAGGAGGTCATAGACGCTGCCCTCCGGGTCCCCCTCGATCACGGTCCCCGCGTCCTCACCGAAGCGGACGGTTGCCGACGGCGCCTCAAGCGTTGCACTCACAACAATGTTGTCGACGCCGATCTCGTCTCTGCCACCGCTGCCAGCGACATCGTCGGAGGCGAACAGGAGGTAGATGTTCCCCCCGTCCGGCACGCTGAGCCCCGTAATCATTGTGTTCCGCGCCACGCTGACCCAAGTGGGCTCTGCGTCCGCCGCTTCCGGCGACGTGTAATCCAAGTCAGGTACGTCTACGTAGTCGACGTCGTCTGTCGAGTAGCTGAAGTCCCACGAGTTCGCTCGCTCCTGGTCGTTGAACACCTTGATGTCGTAGGCCACGTCGAGGTCGGTGATCGTCTGGCCCGAGGTGTTGACGTAGCGCACGACGAGGGCGCCGTCTGTAAAATCGCTCCCGCCAGGCTGCACGAAGAGCCACGGCGCGTCTGCATCGGAGGGAACCCCGGCATAAATGCCGCCAGTGGTCACGCCGCCCTCGTTCGCCCCTCGTGCGAAATCGTCGTCCGTGGCGGTACCCCCAAAGTCGAGGTCGCCATCGCTTAGGCCCTCCACGGCGAACACGTCGGAATCGAGCTGCCCCGCCGCAGGATCGGGTGCAAACCCTGCTCCTTCGAACCCGTCGAAGTCGATCGCAACGGGGGTGGCGTTGGGGATTGGCTGTCCACTCTGGGCATGAGTGGCTGGGACTACACCCAGATATGCGAAAAGGAGGAGCGTGAGTAGGAAATGAGGAGATACAACGGGCGTCATAACGGCTGAAGGTTGAAACGTCATCGGCATCAGTGGGACTTCCGCTCTCAGAATGGGAGTAGAAGAGGGAGCAGTTCGGCCTCAGTTGTCGTCGGCGTCGCGGCGGAGGCGGCGGACGGCGTAACCGGTGCCGAGGAGGGCGAGGAGCGCGAGCCCGCCGTCCACGGGCACGGGGTCGATGTCCCGGCAGTTCGGGTTGGCGGCGGGGCACTCGAAAGCTCCGGGGCTGGGGCTGAACGCCTCGGCATCAGACGACGGGGCCTGCGGCGACTCTTGCGGCGCGGCCCACGCCGGCATCTCTTGAGCGAAAGCGGGGGACGCCGTCCCGATGACGAGTCCGAATAACAGAAGAAGCACGCGCATTACGACCTCTCGATAGCCAATTGGAATGATGAAACTGCGCTAACGATAGCGAACTCTGGCTTATGAATCCAGGGTCGGTCCATATTCTTTGCCCAAATCCACGCGTGGAACCGAACGATCGTGTTTGTTCGCCTTCGCGCCGCCGCTCGCCCGGCCATCAGTCCGCCCTCGGCTACGGATCTCCCCGATCCTCCTCGGACGGCGCGAAGGGCTCCCGGGCGCCGAGAGGCCCCGCCCACGACGGCGCGAACGCGACGAGGAGCGCCAGCAGGCTGAGCGCGCGCAGCACGTAGACGCGGAGGAACACGCCGACGGCGAACCCCGCGTCGGTCCACCCCACCCCGGCGGCGAAGGCCGCCAGCGCGACGGCCCCAACGGCGAGGTGCGCGAGCCACAGGTGCCACCAGTAGAGCCGCCTCGGGAAGACCGCGATGAGCACGAGCGCGGCGAGCAGGTAGTCCATGTTGGCCGGCGCCCGGTACACCTCCATCGCCGTCGGCTCCGCCCCCTCGCGCAGCGCCGTGACCGTCCGGTCGAAGGACGCGGCGTCGAGGGCGAACGTCGACGCCCGCTCCGTGTCGACGGCGGCGACGAGCGGGTAGGCGACGTGGCGGGCGAGGAGGTTCCGCGCCTCGCGCCACACCGTCACGTGGACGACGAACAGCAGCGCGGCCATCCCGATGCCGAGCAGCACGCGCCGGCTCCGCGCCCGCGCCCGCGGCTCCCCCTTCACCCCGCTACGGGCTGCGCCGCACCGCGCGGTCGCAGCACCGCTCCGTCCGTCCCGTAGCGCGCCCACGCAACCCACAGGGCGAACACGATGGCGTAGAAGAACGGGAGCACGCCCCACTCGTGCACGACGTCGAAGAGCCGGGGGTACGCCTCCAGAAACCACGTCAGGAAGGCGATCCGCCCGACATTCGCGAGGTGGACGAGCGCGACGCCCGCCGGGATGAAGAGCGCGCGCCGCAGCGCGCGGCCGGGGAACGCGAGCACGAACCCGAGGAACAGCCCGATCGTCGCGAGGCCGGTGCAGTCGTCGGCGACGAGCACGCCGCGGCCCGAGGCCAGCAGCACCACCCGCCCGTCGACGAGGACCTCGACGCCGAGCAGGTCGAGCAGCGCCCCGCTGAGCACCGCCGCGTTGCGCGCCACCGCGGCGTCGAGCCGGCCGTCGGGCAGCAGCCAGAGGTCGTAGACGAGGTACCACGCGGCGTAGAACGCCAGCATCTTCACGAGGAAGACGAGGAGGGGTCGGTGGCGGGTGAGCGAGGAGCGCATGGCGAAAATATACACGCCGCGGAGCGGGCCGCTTCGACCTCCCGGCCTCCCGGTCACTGCTCGACGCTGCGCGCTTCGAAGGCCGTCACCGCCTCGCCGTCCGATTCGTAGCGGATGCGGAGGGGGTTGCAGCAGACCTCGCAGTCCTCGATGTACGTCTGCGCGGGGATTGAGAGGTCGAGCACCATCGAGATGGGCTCGCCGCAGTAGGGACAGCTAAAGAAATGCTCGGTGACGTGCATGAAGGACGGGGACGACGGGCATGGTGCGATCGGAAGCGGATACCCCGCTCCCCCTCCGCCGCGTTCCCCTCCGCAGGGCGACCGCACGCTACACCGAGAGGCGATGCCAGCGAGCGCTCCCCCCGTTCGGGCACCTATCGCTTCGCTCACGGGTGCCCGAACTGTCCCCCTCGGCCCGAGGGGGACAGCCCCGCGCAGTTGGGAGCGGAGGCGTAGCCTCTGCGACCACAAGCGGGGCGGGGGGAGCAATGTAGCGTGCGGTCGCCCTGTTCCCCTCCGCCACACCACCCGACGTAGCGGCGTCCAACGTGTATATTATCAGTGCTACCGCGCCCTGCGCGGCCCCATCCTCCACCGTCCCCCGCTCCCCATGCCCGACCGTATAAAACCGCTCGCCCTGCTCATCGCCGCCGGCGCCCTCCTCGCTCTGCTCCCGGCGGACGCGCGCGCTCAGGAAGCGCGCACCGACACCCAGGTCATCCGCTCCTGGCAGGAGCCCGTCAAGCTCGACGGACGCACCGAAGCGCGCCGCGTCGAGGTCGCCTTCGACTACGCCGAGGGCGTGACGCTGCGCCGGACCTACGACATGAGCGGCGCCCTCCTCCGCACCGAGCAGGTCGGCGGGCAGCCGCAGCCGAGCGAGGCCGAGATCGCCGAGGCCACGGCCCTCATCACGGCCGACGCCGAGCTCAGCGGCCTCATCGCCCAGAGCGGCGCGACCGTCGAAGGCGGGTTCACGTACAGCCCCGAGGGCTTCGAGCGCCCGCTCGCAGATTGCGGCTCCGGCGCCCGCTGCCTCCAGTTCGACCTCATCGCGCCCTCGCGGGTGGAGTCCGTCCGCTTCGTCGTCGTGGACCTCGCTACGCGGAGGATCGTCGAGCGCGACCTCTTCCCGAACCTCTAGCTCGGGCCTCCGGACCGCCCGCGTCTCCCCCGTCCCTCTCGCGCCTCCACCCGCTCCCTGACATGACCCGCCTCCTCCCCCTCCTCCTCGGAATGGCGCTGCTCGCAGCCCCCGCGCTCGCACAGCAGACCTACTCCATCGCATGGCCCGACGGCGATCCCATCTGGACGCTCGACGTGCTCCCGCCGGGGCTCAGCTCCGGCCCCAACGGCTCCGGCGTCGAGATCCGCGACGTCACCTACAACGGCCGCCTCGTGATGAAGCGCGGCGGCGTGCCCATCCTCAACGTGAAGTACGAGTCCGGCTGCAACTGCTTCCGCGACTGGCAGGACTCCGAGGTCGACTTCGTCGCCGACAACCCCGTCAGCCCGTCGTGGGTCGCGGAGTCGACGCCCGGCACCGTCGCCACGATGTGCGACGTGGCGCCCGCCAACTGCGTCGACACGAACGGCGACGGCGAGGCCGACAGCTGCAGCGACGTCGGGAGCTTCGAGGGCGTGGCCGTCGAGCGCTTCCCCACCTTCCTCCGGCTCACCACCCACATGCGCGCCGGGTGGTACCGCTACACGATGCGGTGGGAGTTCCACGCCGACGGCACGATCCGCCCGCTCTTCGGCTTCAC
>CAYTJT010000145.1:0-8364 GCA_964438105.1 uncultured Rhodothermales bacterium
GATTCGTAGCGTCGCAGCAGTCGAGATACCCCCCTCCCCAACCCTCCCCCCGCAAGCAGGGGGAGGGAGAGCTTGGAGGCGTCCGTTCCTCAACACTCTCTAAAATCGCAAGAGTGCGGCGGCGGGGCCGAGGTCCTGCATCTTCTGGCGCGCGGCCTCGCTGCGGACGAGCTCGAGGGAGGCGCCCTGCTCCAGCGCCCGCTCCAGCATCAGCTCGAAGAGGTCGCTCTGGGGGAAGACCTCGTTGCCCGTGGCGTCGAGCGTGCCCTCGGTCTGCGACGTCAGCATCCCCGTCTCGCGGTCGATGCCGCCGGGGATCTCGTGGTCGTCGTCGAGGATGAGCGTGAGCACGCGCTGCTGGTTCAGCATGTCGAGGGTCTCCTCGAGCCCGGCGACGGCCTTCGTCGTCAAGAGCGACTGGAGCTTGTCGATCGTTTCGAGCTCCTCGCGCTCCTCCACCTCGCGCTGGATCGGCTCGACTTTGTCGGCGACCTCGGCGGGCGTGCAGTTGATGTCGCACTGGAAGCCGGCGGCGATGCGCTCGCGGGTGTGCTGCTCCAGGCTGTCGAGGAACGGCCCTTCCATGTCGGTCGGGCAGGCGTAGAGGAGGTGGCGGATGTCGAGGTTCTTCGTGAGGAGCTCGAGCGCGTGCGCGCCGCGCTTGGCCTGCTCCTTCCGGTACTCCGCCTGCTTGTCCTGCCGCTGGTCCTTGCTCTGGTAGTCGGAGGTGAGGATCTCGCGGCCCTCCAGCTCGAACACCTCCTCGACGAGGCCGATCTGGCTGAAGAAGAAGCGCATCTGCTTCTGGCTCAGCACGGCGATGCCGAAGCGGTCGTGCTCGTCGCGGACGCGGGCGAGGGGGCGGACGTAGGGCCGGCGGTCCACGTACACCGTGTTCGGGACGGTGATGGCCACGCCGAACTGCCGGAAGAGGCCGATGGCCTCGCAGGCGTAGAACACGAGCCCGCGGCCGGTGCGCGGGATGCCCTGCCGGAGCGCCTCCTCGACGCGGTCGAGCTCGCGCTGGACGGTCGCCTTGTCGTACTGCCCGTTGGAGTGCTCGAGCGCCTGCCGCGCGAGGTCCTTGTACGTGATGGTCCAGGAGTCGTTGACGCGCATCTCGGGCGTGAGCTCCATGAAGAACGACAGCACCGGGGCCTCGGCGCTCTCGATCGCGGCGAGCTCGCTGAGGTGGCCGGCGTCGAAGTAGTGGAAGCCGGGCGCCGTCGTGCGGTGCTCGAGCTCGGCGATGAGGGAGTCGCGGATGTCAGGGGTTAGGGCGTTGCTCATGCTCGGGTCGCGTTGTCGTGGTCGGAGTCGGTGGAGGGGGCCGCGTCGGGAGCCCCCGTGTCGGGATAGGCGTCGGGGTAGGCGGGGTTCTCGCTGACGGGCTCGCCGGTGTAGCTATCCACCGGGTCGTCCTCGGCCGTCATCTCCGCGTCCGTCGAGCCGATGTAGTGGCGGACGTGCATCCGCGCTTCGCCGAGGGCCTCGGCCGTGTCCTGCAGCGAGGTCTCCATGATCTGCGCGATCTCCGGGAGCGAGAGCTCGAACTCGTCGTGGAACTCGACGAGGTGGCGCTGCTCGGCCGAGAGCCCGCTGGCGTCGAGGTAGTCGCGCTCCTCCTGCGAGAGCGAGCGCCCGCGCGGGTCGATCTCGACGTCGCGGGGCTGCTGGCTCGGGATGATCTCGTCGTAGGTGGTCACGTCGAAGGGCTGGCGGAACTCGTAGAAGTCCTCCTCCACCGCGTCGTAGTCCTCGTTCGCGGGGACCTCCTCGTTGAGCGAGATCGCTTTCTGGTCGTCGTAGCGGTGCTCGTTGCGGACGAGCCGGTTGAGCGTGCGGTACTGGATGCCGAGGAGCCACGCGCGGAAGCTCATCTGTTCCGGCTCGAAGTTGGCGCGGTGGTCGAAGGCGCGGATCATCGTCTCGCCGACGAGCTCTTCGGCGTTGAGCACGCCCTCGCGCAGCTCGCCCGCGCCGATGCGCGCCGCGATCTTGCGGTGGGCGGCGTCCATGAGGGTATCGTGGTGCGGAACGAGCGCCTCTTCGAAGGCGTCGCGGTCGCCGCTGGTGGCTCGTTCCCAGAGCTCGGAAGGCGGGGCGGCGGGAGGGGAGTCGTCTGCCATGGAGCAGGGGCGTTGGGATGGGCGGGGGAAAAGAAGAGGGATGGGCTTCGTTAAATGAGGCTGCGCCGGGATGGGTCCCGACGTCCGAGGAGGGAGGGGAGGGAGGCAAGCAAAGCCTGAAAGATAGCGCGTCGACGCGGCACGCGCCGCCGTAGGGGCGACCCCTCGTGGTCGCCCGGCGTGGTCGCCCGGCGTGGTCGCCCGGTGTGGTCGCCCGGCCGCGACAGCACCCGCCCGCCGGGCCGTCAGCGCCCGCCGGGCCGTCAGCGCGTGCCGGAGTTCCGCGGGAGGTCCAGCGTCACGACGACGGGGAAGTGGTCGGAGACGAGCCGCGGGTCGTGCGCGTGCACGAAGTCTACGGCGCGGAGCGCTTCGTAGAGGCGGGGGGAGAGGAGGATGTGGTCGAGCGAGGAGAACTCGTCGGCCTCGATCTCGTCGTTGCGGTTGCGGTCCCAGTAGGCCGTGTAGCGGTCGCGCTGCGCGACCTCGGCGGCGACGTTGCGGAGGTCGTCGTCCGGCCCCGGCCCGGCCTCTTTGATCGTGGCGAGCACGTCGGTGATGGGCACGCTGCCGGCGCGGTCCGGGACGAGGGCGTCGAAGTCGTTGAAGTCGCCGAGCACGGCGACGGCGCGGCCGGCGGCGAGTTCCTGCTCCACGAGCCGTCGGATGACCTCGGCCTGCGCCTCGCGCCGCGGCTTGCGGTCGAGGTCGTCGGGGCGGGCGAGGAAGTGCACGCCGATGAGCGTCGTCGGCACGCCGCCGAGGTCGAGGCGGGCCCAGAAGTTCTTGCTCACGCCGTAGTCCTGCCGGGTCGTCCCGACGCGGGCGCGCTCGTCGGTCCGCCCGACCTCGGCGACGGGGAGCCGCGAGAGCAGCCCCACGTCCTGCCCGGTGAAGTTGTCGCGCCCATCGACGAGGTGGGCCGTGTAGCCCATGCTCTGCAACGACTCGGCGGCCAGCAGCTGCAGCGTCTCCAGGTTCTCGACCTCCTGCAGCATCACCACGTCGGCGTCGACGGCGCGGAGCACGCGGCCGAGCGAGTCGCGGTGGGCCCGCGCGAGGGCCGGGTCGCCTTTCCACGGGAAGCTGGCCTGCCCTTCGCCGTCGAGCCCGTCGAACATGAACTCGGTGTTGAACGTGGCGATGCGGATGCCCTCCGTCGGCGACGGGGTGCCGCCCTGGGAGTAGCCGGGCACGGTGCCGGAGACGGACGTGCCGTTCGGCTCGCTCGCGCGGCGGAGGCAGCCGGAGACGAGCACCGCGGTGACGGCGACGAGGACGAGGGCGAGGAGGAGCGTGGTGAGACGACGCGACATCGAACGGGGTGCAGGGGTGGGAGGGATTTAGAAGCTGTTCGAGATTCACGCCCGTGGGCTGTGAGCGGCTACGGACGGACCCGTCTGCGTTGTGCTCGTCGTCCGATCCTACGGGATCGATCTCCTTGCACGCCTTGACTGGGTTCGTCCTCGCTCGCTCTCGCCTTCACGCTCGGAATCCAAACAGCTTCTTAGCCCAAGATAGCTGGAGAGACGGACCGCGCGCGGCTCGCCGTGTGGATCCACAAAGAAGCCGTGTGGATCCACAAAGAAAGGGCGCGCCCGAGGAGAGCGCGCCCTTTGGAGGGAGAAGTTGAAACGCTGCGGTTACGATACGCCCGCGTAGAAGCGGAACCGCCGGGGGTCGATCTCGCGGTCCAGCGAGACCGGGCGCTTGCCGCCAGCCCACGCCGGCTTCAGGCTGCCCCGCATCGAGCGCTCGCTGTAGAAGTGGCGCGTCTTCGTCGGGAAGGGGCGCTCGTAGGCGGGGGCGTGGAGCACGTCGTACGCGATGAAGAGCGCCGTCTTCCACCCCTTCGGCTTCGAGTCGAAGTCGAGGCCGGCGTAGTACGCGCGCTTCGGGCTGTTGCCGTTGAAGGCGCTGAACTGCCACGGGTCGAGCACGGCGTCGCGGTACGTCGTGCGGCCGCGGTACCCGGTCTCGACGCGGTTGCGGACGACCCACGCCACGAGCTCCTGCTCGTCGGCGCGCTTGGTCTCAGAGTAGATGCAGCGGGCGAGCCACAGCACGTCCTCCTTCATGTCTTCGCTGGCGAACTCCGTGCTCTTGACGGAGACCTCTTGGGTGAGCGGGGCCGCGTTCACAGCGGGCATCGACTCGGCCAGGGTGTCCCGGTCCACGGTGTTGAAAACGAACGAGAGCGCGAGGAGGAGCACGGAAAGGATCACGCCGGTGGCGCCGATCACTCTCTTGTTAGCAAAAAGCTCCATAGTGATTGATCTGGTTGGTCCGAAAGAGCGGCAGCGGCGGTGTTACGGGAACGAGTGGGGACCGCGGGTGCCTTTTCGATACGTGCTTGGCTTTGCTAATACCTTGCCACAAGCGGTCGGCACATCGTCTGTACTGTGTAATCCCCGTCAATCGAGACGATGCGTTCCGCAATCAGGAGGCGCAGCGAGGGCAGGTCTCAAAGTAGAACGTCGTCGCAACCTGCATGTGTGAAATCGAATGATTGGGGATAGAGATTGCATTAAGCGGATCAAAAACAGGCGTACGGCGCGCCGTGGCATAGGCTGTTCCATCGTATCCTGAGTCCGCCTTCATCCCTCGTAAGACTTCTTTTCGCCGTGCCCCTTCGCATCGTAGCCGACGCGAACATCCCGTACGCCGGCGAGGCGTTCGGGCGGATCGGGCAGGTGCACCGGGTGCCGGGTCAGCAGATAGAGCCTGCGTTCGTGGAGGGGGCGGACGTGTTGTTGGTGCGCAGTGTCACGCGCGTCGGCTCCGAACTGTTGCAAAAAAGCCGGGTCCGCTTCGTCGGGAGTGCCACGATCGGGACGGATCACGTGGATCGAGACTACCTCCGCGAGCGGAGAATCGCGTTCGCCCATGCGCCGGGGTCGAACGCGCAGTCCGTGGTCGAGTACGTCCTCGCGGCACTTCTGGCGGTGTACGCGGGAGAGGACGGCGTACTATGGGATAGGACAGTCGGCGTCGTCGGGTGTGGACACATCGGGGGGCGGCTGGCGCCGCGGCTCCCCGCCCTCGGCGCGCGCGTGTTGCGCTGCGACCCGCCGCTCGCCGACGCGGCCGACGCGGAGGGGCGGTCCCACAGCTTCGTCCCGCTCGCGGCCGTGCTGGCCGGGGCCGATGTCGTCACGCTCCACCCGCCGCTCACGCGCACCGGCCCGCACCCGACGTACCACCTCATCGGGGCCGACGAACTCGCGGCGATGCGGCCGGGAGCCCTGCTCGTCAACGCCTCGCGCGGGGCCGTCGTGGACAACGCGGCGCTCCGCGAGGCGCTCGACGCCGGGCGTATCGGCGGCGCCGTCCTCGACGTGTGGGAAGACGAGCCGACGCCCGACCCGGTCTTACTCCGGCAGACCCGCATCGCCACGCCGCACATCGCGGGCTACTCGTTCGACGGGAAGGTGCGGGGCACGGCGATGCTGTACGACGCGCTCGTGGCGTGGCTCGATGCCCCCGCGGCGTGGGACGCCGCCGCCGTCCTCGCCGCCGACGGATCGCAACCGCTCCGGGCCCCGGCGGTCAAAGGAGAAACGGCGTGGCTCGACGCGCTCGTCCGGCAGGCCTACGACCTCCGCGCCGACGACGCCCGGATGCGCGCGCTGCTGGACCTCCCGGCCGACGAGCGCGGCGCGGCGTTTCACCGCCTCCGCAAAACGTACCCGAAGCGGCGGGCGTGGGAGCATTACCGCATCGCAGCCGCCGCCGTGCCGCCGCCGCTCCGCACCGCCGTGCCGCCGCCGCTCCGCACCGCCGTCGCCGAAGGGCTCGGCTTCACGCTCGCCTGAACGTGCGAGGGCGTTGTACGGATTCCGATCTCCGATGTCAGGATACCCGTCGCCGCCGAGGCCGTCCTCATCGCCGTAGAGACGCAGCATGCCGCGTCTCTACCGTCGGTCGAAGTGGAATCAAACCGACATCGACGAACGGAATCCGTGTTACACGTCGTAGCCGAACGAGCGGAGGAAGCCCTCGCGGTTGCGCCAGTCGGCGCGGGCCTTGACGTGGAGCTGGAGGTAGACCGGCGAGCCGACGAACGCCTCGATGTCCTTCCGCGCCGCCGCGCCGAGCCGCTTCAGCCCGCTCCCGCCCTTCCCGATGAGGATGCCCTTCTGCGTGTCGCGCTCGACCACGATCTCGGCGTCGATGAAGTCCTTCGCGCCGTCGCGCTCCTCGTACGTCACGATGTTCACCTGCGTCGAGTACGGGATCTCCTCGCGGTAGAGCTCGAAGATCTTCTCGCGGACGATCTCGGCCACGAAAAACCGCTCGGGGTGCTCCGAGAGCTGGTCCTTCGGGTAGTACGGCGGGCCGTGGGGGAGCCGTTCGAGGATCAGCCCGAGCAAGGCGTCGAGGTTGAACCCCTTCAGCGCCGAGATCGGGACGACGGCGTCGAAGGCCCGCAGCGCCTGATATTTCTCGACGAGGGGGAGCGCCTCCTCCTGCGGCATCAGGTCGATCTTGTTGAGGAGGAGGATCGCCGGGCGGTCGCCGATGCGCTCGAGCGCCTGCTCCGGCGTGCCCGCGTGCGAGGCGTCGACCATGAAGAGGAGGACGTCGGCGTCGTTCACGGCGAAGTCGACGGCGTGCATCATGGCCTCGTGGAGGCGGTACTGCGGGCGGACGATGCCGGGCGTGTCGAGGAAGACGATCTGGAACGGCGGCCGGCCCGCGCCGCCCTCCGCGCCGCCGTCCTCGCCCTCGGCGCCGTCCTCGCCCTCGGCGCCCTCGGCGCCGTCGCCGGAGAGGATCCCGAGCACGCGGTGCCGCGTCGTGCTCGGCTTGGCCGTCACGATCGAGAGCTTCCGCCCGACGAGCGCGTTCATCAGCGTGGACTTCCCCACGTTCGGCGGCCCGACGAGCGCGACGTACCCGCTCCGGTGGCGGTCGTCGAACGAGAACTCGGCGGGCGTGCCCTCAGGCGTGCCCTCGGGTAGCGAGTCGTCGGGGAGCCAGGAGGGGGTGCCGTCGGCGTCGGGCGGGAACTCGGACATGGGACGTGGAGGGCTGAGGCGTGGGCTTACGCGGGGACCGCGTCGGCGAGGGCGTGCTGATACGCGCGAACGGCGGCATCGAGCCCGAGCCAGAGCGCGTCGGCCGTGAGGGCGTGCCCGATGGAGACTTCGAGCAGGCGCGGGACGGCGGCCACGAACGGGCTGAGGTTGTCGAGGCTCAGGTCGTGCCCGGCGTTGACCCCGAGCCCGGCGGCGTGGGCGGCGCGCGCCGATGCGGCGAAGCGCGCCAATGCGGCCGAGGCATCGCCGCCCGCCTGCGCGGGGGCGGGCTTGGCGAAGGCGCGGGCGTAGGGCTCGGTGTAGAGCTCGACGCGGTCGGTGCCGGTGTCGGCGGCGGCGCGCATCGCCTCGGGCTGGGCGTCCACGAACAGACTCACGCGGCACCCCGCGTCCTTGAGACGGTCCACGATGGGCTGCAGCCGCCTGGCGTCGGCGTCGAGGTCCCACCCGTGGTCCGAGGTCCGCTGTCCCGGGGCGTCGGGGACGAGGGTGCACTGGGTCACCCCTCCCGCCTCCGCGGCCGCCTCCACGAGCGCGAGAAAGCCCGGGTACCGGCCCCACGGCTGCTCCTCGGGTCCGGCAAACGGATTGCCCTCGATGTTGAGCTCGGCGTCGGTGCCGGCGAGGAGGGCGGCGAGGGCGGTGACGTCGCGGGGGCGGATGTGGCGGCCGTCCGGGCGGGGGGGGACGGTGAGCCCATCGGCGCCGGCGGCGAGGCAGGTACGGGCGGCGCGCTCGAGGCTCGGGAGGTCGAGGTCGCGCGCGTTGCGGAGGAGGGCGACCTTGTTGAGGTTCACGCTCAACGCGGTCTTGTCACCGGCCATGAGGAGGTGGGAGGGCGAGGGGGAGCGGAGAAGATACGGGGATCCCTCAGGGCGAGAGGCCATCCGGGGTAGCGGGGGCCGACTTCGGAGAAAGCGGGGGCCGGCTCCGGAGCGGGCCGAACGCGGGCGGCGCTCAGTTGCTTTTTGAGAAACCCGCCGAGTATTTTGCGCCCGCGTCGCCGCCGTGCCGACACGGGCCGGCGCGCCCCTTCCCCTCTCCCTCCGCGGAAGCACCCAACTCCCCCGGCGGGGCTCACCCAACACAACAGGGTCTTCCGCTCAATGGCTATTCTGGCGAATGACACGGCCCGTACCGTCCTCCAGATCGTGCTCGCGATCGTGATCGTCGTCCTCGGCTACGTGCTCTTC
>CAYTJT010000146.1:0-6891 GCA_964438105.1 uncultured Rhodothermales bacterium
GGGGAACATCGCCACGAACGGCTTGCTCCACGGGTAGCGCTCGGGCACGGCGGCGGCGTAGTAGTCGTAGATCCCCCGGCCGAACACGAAGTCGGCGTTGCCCTCGGCGTCGTCGGCCACGTCGAGTACGTAGTCCATCGCGCGCTTGCCGTCGAGCGCGGCCTTGAGCCAGCGGCGGCGGTTGCTCTGGAGGCGGCCACGGAAGCCGAGCGCGGCGCCCTTGAAGAACTTCGCGTCGAGGTTGTCGCGGTCGCGGCGCAGCACGCGGTCGGCGCGGTCGACGACCTCGTCCATCGCGTCGAAGAACGCGTCGTCGTGCTGCGTGTCGGAGAGGTCCATGAGGATCTGCCACCACGGCACGAGCGCTTGCAGGAACGGCGCGACGGGGTGCTCGGGGTGCCGCGCGGCGAGGCGGTCGAAGATGGCCTCGGCCTCGCCGAACTCCATGTTGTAGAGGTGGTCGAGCCCGCGCGTCGCCTCGGCCTCGAACACCGGGTCTTCGAGCACCGACGGCTGCGCCCGCAGCGGCGACGCGGCAGCGAGGCAGAGCGCAAGTACGGCGATCCACCGGGCGAGCAGAGACGGAGCGGGCATCGAGGGCATGGTCATGCGGTAGGGCTGTACAAGAGCGAAGGTAGGACCAGTTCACGCCGGACAAACGGCGTGCCTGCGTCGGTTCGTGCCGACGTGCGTGCCGGGCGTCCGCAGCGGAGGCGCCACCCCCGTACCGCGAACGGTCGGGGACGACGCCTCCGTCGGTCTTCCCGCAAGTGGATCAGTCGGGCAGGTTGTAGGCCTGCTTCACGGCTTCGTAGTCAGAGTAGTCGATGCTGCTGCGCGTGAACCCGCCGCCGGGGATGGCGACAAGGCGAAACAGGACATTCTCCCGACGCCCCAAATCTCCCGACTCCTCGAGCTCCCCGATCGTAATCACGTCAGACGCTTGGAAGTTCACGTACAGTCGTCCGATGTCGAAGGTGTACGTCGTCAACAGCGTGTAGTCGACAAGTCCATCCCCATTCGGGAAGTCCTCGGTCGGGATGTCTCGCCCAATCGTGAACGGCAAGGCGGTCCAGCCCTCACGCCGGAGGCCGTCCTCGTTGAGCACATCGGAAGCGTAGAGCAACACGATGCCCTCGTCCACGGTACGCCGAGTCAGAATCGTGCGGAGCTCCGGAAAGGCGTCGTCGTCAGCCTCATATTGCACTTCGTTACCGCTGTTGCTGAGCTCTCGCGTGAATATGAATCCCAGATCGTCCTCGTCGTTGAGGGTAAAGGTGGTCACACGGACGTCGTTGTTCACGATCGGCGGGTCGTCGTCGAAGCCGCCGTCGTGGTGCCGGTCGTCGAGGCTGTCGGTGTCGCAGCCGGCGAAGATGAGGACGAGGGCGAGCAGGCCGAGGGCGTAGAGCGTGAGGTGCCGGGCGTGGAGAGCGGAGGTCATGGTGGTGCGGGTCTAAAGTGAGGGATCTATCCCGTGAGCCGCGAGCGTTCGGGGGAGAGTAACGCGGCCCCCTCGCGTCTATTGCAAAGTCGGCTCCAACCGCCCCGACGGGCGATTCACCCGGGTGCCGCCGCGAGTGCGGGCCCAGATCGTCCAGTATCGTGCACGCAGGCAACGGGCCTGGGGAGGCCACGGGAAGTGCCCTCGCCGCCGTAGACTATCCGCCCGCCGCCGCCGTTCTTGCCCCGTCCCCCACCCCAACTCCCGCCGCCATGCGCCTCGCTCTCCTCTGGGTTCTGCTCGCCCTCGCCGCCGCGACCCCCGCCCGTGCACAGCAAACCGCCACGCTCGCGGGCACCGTCGCCGACGACGCGGGCGCGCCGCTCCCGGGGGTCAACGTCTTCCTCGCCGAGACGCAGCGCGGGACGATCACGGACGCCGAGGGGCGCTACCGCCTCGGGAACGTGCCGCTCGGCGCGCACCGCATCGTCGCCTCGATCATCGGGTTCGAGACGGCCGCCGAAGACCTCGTGCTCCGCGAGCCCGGCGAAGCGCGGCGCATCGACTTCCGGCTCGGCGAGGCCGAGTACGAGCTCGGCGAAATCACGGTCGAGTCGACGCGCGACGCCGAGTGGCAGAAGCGGTACGAGCGCTTCGAGCGCCGGTTCATCGGGGAGACGGCGAACGCGGCCGAGACGGAGATCCTCGACCCGTTCGTGCTCGACTTCGACCAGCGGCGCGGCACGCTCTACGCCGAGGCGCGCGAGCCGCTCGTGGTCGAAAACCGCGGGCTCGGCTACCGCGTCCGCTACGACCTCACCGCCTTCGAGGCGCGCTCCGACGCGAACTTCTACAACGGCGAACCGCTCTTCGAGGAGCTCGAACCCGCCGACGAGGTCGAGTGGATCGAGTGGCAGGCGGCCCGCCGCGCGGCCTACCTCGGCTCGCCGCGCCACCTCCTCCGCTCGCTCATCGCGGGCAACGCCGAAGAGCAAGGCTTCCGGCTCTACCTCCTCCCGCAGCAGGGGCCGGGCGGATTCGGTGGACTCGGCAGCTTCGGCGGCAACCGGCAGGCGAGCCGCTTCCCCACCTCGGCCGACGAGATTCTGAAGGAGGGCAAGGAGGGCGACTACCGGCTCGAGTTCGTCGGCCTCCTCGAAGTGGTCTACCTCGGCGAGGGCGAGGACCCGAAGTTCCTCGACCGGGAGTGGGCGCGCGAGCGGCGCCCGGCGCGCGACGTGCAGACCTCGCAGCTCCGCTTCCCGATCGCCGAGACGGCCGCCGAGCTCGACCGCTTCGGCCGCGAGCTCGACCCGCGCTCGATCGTGGTCTCGGGCTACATGGCCTTCGAGCGCTTCGCCGACGACCTCCCGCGCGAATACGGCCTAGCCGAGAGCGGCATCCCCGGCGCGGCCGAAGCCGTCGAGGCGCTGCGCGAAACCGTCGAGTAAGCCGTCCCCTGTCCCTCAACGCACTTGTCATTGCGAGGAAGTGTGCAGCACTGACGCGGCAATCTCCTGACAAAGCTTCATCCCTGTGGAGATTGGCTACGCCGAGCCCTTCGGGGTTGCTTCGTCGCTCCGCTCCTCGCAATGACAGTGTTCGTCCAAATACAGAGCGGCCGGGGCAACGCATCGCCCCGGCCGCTCGCTTGTCAGATCGGACGGGTTACGCCGTCATCCGGCGCGCGCCCGTGTAGATCGCGCCGACGAGGAGGATCTTGGCGGCGTCCCACAGCAGGAAGCGGAACCAGCCCTTGTCGAGCGATTCGAGCCACGTGGCGTGGTCGGCGGCGTAGTGGAGCCAGACGACGCCGCACGTGAAGAGCACGGCCGAGCCGAGCATGACCGAGAGGACGGAGCCCGCGAACGAGTTCCAGCGCTTCGAGGCCGCGCCGATCACGGCGCCGACGAGCGGGTAGGCGAGGAGGTAGCCCGCCGAGACGGCGCCGAAGAGGTACGCCGCGCCGAAGCCGTCGCCCGCGTACACCGGCACGAAGAGGCCGACGAGGAGGTAGAGCCCCATCGCGAGGAGCCCGTTACGCCAGCCGAGGAAGAGGCCGCTCCCGTAGACGGCCAGCGTCTGCAGCGTGATCGGGACCTCCCAGAGGTAGATGTGAACTTGAGCGCCGAGTGCGGCGAGCGCGGCGAAGCCGATGATCCCCGCCATCTGCGTGAGGGCGGACGCGCGTTCGCTGCGGAGCAGGTCGACGGAGGCGGTGCGGGGCGAGTGGAGGGCGAGAGCGGACATGGCAGAAGAGGTAGTTCGGAGGGTCACCAAAGATACACCATCGCGGGTTCGCACCGGACGTAGCTTTTGTGCGATCCTCTGTCCGCCCCACCCGCTCCCCGCATGTCCTCCTCGACCCAGACCGCCCCGATCCAGACCGCCACCGACGGCGGCGTCCTCCGCGTCACTATCGACCGGCCCGAGAAGAAGAACGCGCTCACCGTGGCGATGTACGACGCCCTCGCGCAGGCGCTCCGGCAGGCCGAGGGAGACGCCGGCACCCGCGTCGTGCTGATCCACGGGGCCGGCGACGCGTTCACCGCCGGCAACGACCTCGCCGACTTCGTCCAGCACCCGCCCACCGGCGAGTCCAGCCCGGTCTTCCAGTTTCTCGACGCCATCAGCACGGCGACGAAGCCCGTCGTGGCCGCCGTCCACGGCCCGGCGATTGGGATCGGGACGACGATGCTGCTCCACTGCGACCTCGTCTTCGCGACGCGCGACGCGCGGCTGCAGATGCCGTTCGTCACGCTCGGCCTCTGCCCCGAGGCCGCGGCGAGCTACCTCCTCCCCCTCGCCGTCGGCCCCGCCCGCGCGGCCGAACTGCTCCTCCTCGGCGACCCGTTCTCGGGCGAAGAGGCGCGCGACTGGGGGCTCGTCAACGAGGTCGTCTCCGAGGAGCACCTGCTGGAGGTGGCCCTCGACAAAGCCCGCGCGATCGCCGCCCGCCCGCCCGCCTCCGTCCGCCTGACGAAGGCGTTCCTCCGCCGCGCCCACGGCGACGCCGTGCAGGAGACGATCCGCGCCGAGGCCGAGGCCTTTCTCGAACGCCTCCACAGCCCCGAAGCCGCCGAGGCCTTCACCGCGTTCTTCGAGAAGCGGGCGCCGGACTTCTCGTCGTTCAGCTAACCCACACCTCGCCCGATGCCTCTGCTCCGTTACTTCCCGTGCCTCCTGCTGCTCTCGTTCGGCGCGGGGGCCGCCGCCCAGCCGTCGCTCCAGTACGGCGGGATCGGCGGGCTCTCACTCGCCACGCAGGAGCCGGGCGAGGACGTCCGCGCCGGCTTCAACGTCGGCGTGTTCGTGGACTATCCCGTGCTGCCCTTCGTTGCGGTGTCGTTCGAGGCGGCGTTCGCGCAGAAAGGCCAGAGCTACGACGAGATGTATAGGCAGATTGAGGCTGACGGTGATACCACATTGATTCCCGGCACGTTCACGTTCGCACTCGACTACGCTTCGTTCACGCTCGCGGCCAAACCGTCCGTGACGCTCGATCGGCGCCGCGGTGCCTCGCTCTATGCCGTCGCCGGGCCGCGCCTCGACGTGCTCGTACGCGAGAAACTGCTCTTCGAGGGATTCGACCAGTCCATCCGCTTCTCGATCGACGAGCACGAACCGACGGTGTGGGGCTACGACGTCGGCGTCGGCGTCCAACTGGGTACACTGCTGCCCGCTCCTCTTCTCGTCGAGGCGCGCTTCAGCGGGGGCCTCACGAATGCCTTCGACGGCGCGACGCGCGCCAAAACGCGCAACCAGGTCGTGCAGCTCCGCCTCGGCGTCGAGTTCTGAGCGCCGCTTGCTGCTACGGACTCGGCGGCCAGGTGGCGCCCTGCGTACGGCCGTGGTCGGTGGCCGCGTCGTAGTCTTCGTTGTACCGCTCGTACTCGTTGAGCACGGCGTACATCTCTTCGTAGGCACTGGCTTCGACCTGCGCGCAGTCCGGGGCGCGGAGGGCAGCCAGCTTGACGCGGATCGATTCGGCGGCCTCTTCGGCGAGGATGCGGTGCCCGTGTTCGTGCCAGTCCAGCGCTGCGAGGAAGCGTCTCCAGGCCCCGCTCAGCGGCGTGGGCGCCGTGGCAGCGCGGCGCCAGCGCGGGAGGTGGGTCTGCACGGAGGCGCGTACGCGGAGGTTTTTGATCCGGCAGCCGCCCCTCCCCTTGTCCCAGCGGTACTCGGCGTGCACCTCCCACTCGGTCAGCCCGAAGTACCGCTCCCCGCTCACCTGCGGCCCGTGCCGCCCGAGTTGGGCGGCGAGCGCGTCGGGCGTCGACCCCTCCACGTCGTAGTACACCTTCTCGACGTGGATGCTCACGGTCCCAGGCTGGGCCGCTCTATCGCCGATGTAGACCTGCGGCTGAGCCTTCGGGGACGTCGCGCTCAGCGCTGCGAACAGCAGCGCGCAAAGGGGGAATCGCACGGGAGGTGGTGGGAAGAAGATCTGGGGAAGAAGCTAGTATAGCCCTCCCCGACGAATGTGTGGGACTGCCACCCTCAGATCCCAGGGCGGGCGCCTGCTAAACCGAGAGGCGATGCCGGCCCGCGCTCCCCCCGCCCCGTTTGCGGTCGCAGAGACTATGCCTCCGCTCCCTGCTGCGCGGGGCTGTCCCCCTCGGGTCGAGGGGGACAGTCTGAGCGTCCTTGAGCGGAGCGAGGGAGTATGCGCTCGCCCTGCCTCAGAACCCCCTTCTCTGTCGACACCCCTCAGCGCCGTGCCCCCGACCGATGCCGGGCTACTCTTCCCCAACACTCGCGCTGAGATGCTCGGCGCGCGCCGGCGGCCAGACGGCCCCCTGCGTGCGGCCGTGGTCGGTCTCGGCGTCGTAGGCTAGCTGGCGCGCTTCGTACTCCTGCATCACAGCTGCCATCTCGCGCTGCGCTACCCCGTCGAGGCGGCCACACGTCGGCGCCGAAACGGCGAGGAGGCGCCGGCGGACGGTCTCGGCCGCCTCTTCGGCGAGGACGCGGTGTCCGTCCTCGTGGTGATCGAGCGCGGTGATGAACCGGTCCCACGCCCCGCTCAGCGCTGACGATGCCACGGCGTCGCCGGGCCACCGCGGCAGGTGGGTCTCGGTCGAGACGCGCACCTTGAGGCCGTCGATCGCGCACCCGGACTCGACCTCGACGGCGCGGTACTCGACCCCCATCTCCCACTCCGTCAGCCCGAAGAACTGCTGCCCTCGCACGTCGGGACCGTGCGCCCGGAGCGCCGCCGAGATCTCGGCGCGGCTCAGCCCTTCGATCTCGTAGTACACCGTCTCCGCGCGCGCCGACACCATGCCAGTCCTCGGCTTCGCAGCCGGCGGAGCCGGGATTACGGGTATCGGCTCCGCGCTTGCAACGTCGGCGGCCGGTATTCGCTCGACGGCCGGTGGCGTTGCCGGGCGACGCGTCTCGATGGCGGGCGGAGCGAGCGCCTCGCCCGGCAGCGCAGCGGGCGG
>CAYTJT010000146.1:6901-8285 GCA_964438105.1 uncultured Rhodothermales bacterium
GATCTCGGCGCGGCTCAGCCCTTCGATCTCGTAGTACACCTTTTCCGCGTGGGCCGCCACGGTCCCCGTTCTCGCCTCCGCAGGCCGAGGGCCGGCCGGCGGGGCGGCGGCCTCGGGGGCTGGCTCCGCGCTCGCAACGTCGAAGGCAAGGGTGGGCTCGCCGGTCGGTATTGCCGCCGGACGGCGCGTCTCGGCGGCGAGCGGAGCGCGCGCGTCACCGTGCGCGTCACCGTGCGCGTCACGCGGCGGCACGGCAGGCTCGCGGGCCGGAGTCCGCTCCGCCCGCCCGGCGTCGGCGATGACGGCGGGCGGTTTCGGAGCCTCGTCCACCACCGCCTCGCCTCGCGACGCCTCGTCTTCCGCCCGGTTCTCCGCCCCGCTGAGGCCGGCGACGTCCTCGGCCGGCAGCGTCGCCGCGGGCCGATCATCCCACCCGCCGCCGGGCTGCGACGAGGCGTACTGCCGCGGCACCTCGGCCAGGCGAGCGCTCGCCAGGACGAACAGGAGTACGAGGAGCGTGCGTGCAGCGGACACGAGGCCGGGGCGATGCGACGAGACGGATACCCTTCGGGTATCGTCGCGAGGCCCCGGGGCCTACTTCACCCGGCGACTATGGGGGACCGGCGTGACGCCTCGCGGCCTCAAACCTGTCGCACCGTCCGTCCAGCGGCCTCCACCACGGCCCCGTCGCCCGCGATCGCCGGGGGCTCGGGTTCGTAGCCGAGCGCGGGCGCGAGCCACCGCTCGGCCTCCACCAGCGATATCCCCTTCCGCCGGGCGTAGTCCTCGACTTGGTCGCGGCCGAGCACGCCGAGGTTGAAGTACGCAGCTCCGGGGTGTGCGAGGTACAGCCCGCACACCGACGCGGCGGGCGTCATCGCGAGGTGCTCGGTGAGCCCGACGCCCGTCCGCTCCGTCGCGCCGAGGAGGTCGAACAGCGGTGGCTTCTCCGTGTGGTCCGGCTGCGCGGGGTAGCCCGGCGCAGGACGGATGCCGGCGTAGCGCTCGCGGATGAGGTCGTCGTTGGAGAGCGATTCGCCCTCGGCGTAGCCCCAGAGATCGGTGCGGACGCGCGCGTGGAGCCGCTCGGCGAAGGCTTCGGCGAGGCGGTCGGCGAGGGCCTTCGCCATGATCGCCGAGTAGTCGTCGTGGTCGGCCTCGAACGCGGCGACGAGCGCGTCGAGCCCGTGGCCTGCGGTGACGACGAACGCGCCGGCGTAGTCGCCGCGCCCGCTGTCCGTCGACGCGACGAAGTCGGCGAGGGCGCGGTTGGGCTTACCGGGCGTCTTCGCGGTCTGCTGCCGGAGGGTGTGGAACGTCGCGAGCACGTCGTCCCGCGACTCGTCCGCGAAGAGGTGAATATCGTCGCCGTCAGCGTTCGCGG
>CAYTJT010000147.1:0-8284 GCA_964438105.1 uncultured Rhodothermales bacterium
CCTACGCCGAGCGCGCGGCCGGGGCCTATACGGGGCAAGGGGCGACGAACGCCGCCGCCGCGCAGCGGGACGCCGCCGAGGCGCTGTGGTGGATCGTCCTCCGCGAGGACCCCGTGCTGGCTCCGCTCCCCTCCGCTGAGTCGCGCTGACGTACGGGGAACGGACACCGGGCCGGAGGCGTGCGGAAAGGGCTTGCCTTGCGGCGGTTCGGGGGGCATATTCCGGGCCGTCTTCCCCTCCGCCTCCCCGTTGCCTCCCGCGCCCCGATGCCAGCTCCCTCCCGTCCACGCGTCGTCCTGCTCGCCCTATTCGCTCTACTCGGGGTCGCAGTCGGATGCGCCACCACCGAAGAAGGCACGCGGGACGCCGCCGCCATCGCCGACGAGGGGGCGCCCGGGCTCGTGCTCAGCCGCGCGTCGGACCTCGCCCGCACGGTGCAGCTCTACCGCAGCGGGAACGAGGGGTCGCTGCCCGTCCTCCCCCTGGGCTCCGGCCAGACGCTCACGCTCGAGTTCGACGTGCTCGGCGAGATCGGCGACACGTACAGCGTCTACTTCTACCACGCCGACCGCCAGTGGCGGCGCGACCTCCTGCCCGTCGAGTACCTCCAGACGTTCCAGAGCGATGACATCCGCGACTACGAGCTCTCGCTCGCGACCGAGGTCCGCTACAGCCACTACGAGTACGAGTTTCCCAACCAGAACATCCAGTTCCTCCGCAGCGGCAACTACGTCCTCCGCGTGACGGAGGCGGGGGACGAGCGGGCCGTCCTCTTCGAGCAGCCGTTCTTCATCACCGAGCAGTCGGCCGAGATCGACTTCGCGGTGCGGAGCGGGCTCGGCTCGGGGTCGTACTTCCAGCCCGTCGCGCGCATCCGCCCGCCCGACGCCTTCGACAGCCCGGTCTACGACTTCAACGTCTGCTTCGCGCGGAACGGCCGCTTCGCGCTCGCCCGCTGCGCCGACGACCCGACGCTCGTCGGCGGCTCGCTCTTCGAGTTCCTCCTCCCGCGCGAGACGGCGTTCACGCACGAGGGGCCGCTCTACGAGCTCGACCTGGGCACGCTCCAGCCCGGCCCGCAGATCGTCGACGTGGACCTCCAGACCTCGCCCTACACCGTCACGCTCGACCTCGACTACGCCCGCTTCGGCGGCGACCTCTTCGACGGGGACCTCACGGGGCAAACGCTCGTCTCGACGGTCGTGCAGGACGCGCCGGGGCCCGCCGACATCGGGGCGGAGTACGTCACGGCGCGGTTCCGCTTCGTACCGCAGAACGAGGAGCCCTCGCCGGGCCCGGTGATCCTCACCGGCAGCTTCAACGGGTGGGTGGTGGACCCGGCGTACGAGCTGGCGTGGGACGCGGCCGAGGCGCGCTACGAGACCGAGGTGTTGCTCAAGCAGGGGCGCTACGTCTACAAGTACGTCGTGGACGACCCCGCCGAGCGCGAGCGGATCCGCCGCACGGCAGGGCTCGGGCAACCCAACCTCTACACCGCGTTCGTCTACCTCTACGACCCGCAGTTCGATACGGACCGCCTGCTCGCTGTAAACAGCGTGCTCGGCCAGTGAAGCCTATACCCCCCGCTTGTTCGGCTCATCGCTTCGCTCAAGAACCGAGAAACTGTCCCCTAATCTAGGGGGACAGTCGCGTGAAGCCTGAGCGCGGAGCGCGATGCGAACGCGGCGGGGGGTACGCGGGCCGTTCGCACCGCCGACGGGCCGCCCGGCAACAGGGCGTCGCTGCGCCGGTTCACTTCGTTAGGGGCCGCGTCGTAGTCTCCGCCTTTGCATTCCTACCACCCGCTTCGCTGAACCCATGGTCTCCTCCCGCCTCCTACCCCTGCTCGCCTTACTGCTCGGCCTCGGTCTCGCCGGCTGCTCCGGGACCTCCCGAGTCACCGCCCCCGAGGACGCCGACGAAGAGAGCGAAGACGATTTCAAGCCCTACGACGAGGTCGTCACCGACACGACCGGCACCGACGCCGGGCTCTTCACGGTCCACACGATCGACGACGGCGAAAAGCTGCTCTTCGAGATCCCGGACAGCCTGATGAGCCGCGAGATGCTGCTCGTCTCCCGCATGGCCCGCACGGCCGACAACCTCGCGTATGGCGGGACGAAGGTGAACACGCAGACGGTCCGGTGGGAGCGGAAGGGGAAGGACGTGCTCCTCCGCAGCGTCTCGTACGAGAACGTCGCCGCCGACTCCCTCCCCGTCGCGATCGCCGTGCGCGCGTCGAACTTCGAGCCGGTCATCGCGGCCTTCGACATCGCGGCGATCTCGGAGGACTCCGCCGGCGTCGTGATCGACGTGACGGAGCTGTACACGACGGACGTCCCCTCGCTCGGGCTGCCGTCGAGCGCGCGCGAGGAGTTCAAGGTCCGCCGGCTCGACGACGACCGCAGCTTCCTCGAGCGCGCCGCGAGCTACCCCGAGAACATCGAGGTGCGGAGCGTGCTCACCTACGACGCGGCCGAGCCGCCGTCGCAGAGCAGCACCGGCACGGTCTCCGTCGAGATGGCGCACTCGATGGTGCTGCTGCCGGAGGAGCCGATGCAGCCGCGCCTCTTCGACCAGCGCGTCGGCTACCTCAGCCTCGACCAGGTCGACTACGGCTACGACGCGCAGCGCGCCGAGGAGCGCGAGTACATCCTCCGCTGGCGGCTCGAGCCGTCCGACCCCGAGGCCTACGCGAGGGGTGAGCTCGTCGAGCCCGTCGAGCCCATCGTCTACTACATCGACCCGGCCACGCCCGAGAAGTGGCGGCCGTATCTGAAGCAGGGCGTCGACGACTGGAGCCGCGCCTTCGAGGCCGCCGGCTTCAAGAACGCGATCATGGCGAAGGACCCGCCCTCGCCCGAGGAGGACCCCGAGTTCAACCCCGAGGACGTCCGCTACTCCGTGATCCGCTATTTCGCGAGCCCGATCCAGAACGCCTACGGCCCGAACGTCCACGACCCCCGCTCGGGCGAGATCATCGAGTCCGACATCGGGTGGTACCACAACATCATGAACCTGCTGCGGAACTGGTACTTCGTCCAGACCGCCGCCGCGAACCCCCGCGCCCAAGGCGTCGAGTTCAGCGACGCCGAGATGGGCGAGCTGATCCGGTTCGTCTCGGCCCACGAGGTCGGCCACACGATCGGGTTGCACCACAACTTCTACTCGTCGAGCACGGTGCCCGTCGACAGCCTCCGCTCGCCGACCTTCACGGCCGCCCACGGCACGGCCCCGTCGATCATGGACTACGCCCGCTTCAACTACATCGCGCAGCCCGGCGACGGCGTCACGCGCTTCGTCCCGGACATCGGGGCGTACGACGTCCACGCCGTCGAGTGGGGCTACCGCCGCTTCCCCGGCCTCGACGCCCCCGACGCCGAGCGCGTCCGCCTCAACGAGCTCGCCCAGCGCGCCAACGACGACCCGCGCCTCCGCTACGTCGCGCAGGCCGGCAACGCCACCGACCCGCGCGCCCAGCGCGAAGACCTCGGCGACGACCCCGTGTACGCCGGCGAGCTCGGCCTCGCCAACCTCGAGCGCATCGCCGGCAACCTCGTCGCGTGGACGAGCGAGGACGCCGCGGACTACGCCAACCTCGACGAGCTCTACGGGCAGCTCGTGACGCAGTGGCAGCGCTACATGAACCACGCGGGCTCGGTCGTCGGCGGCGTGACGATCGACTACAAGACGGCCGACGAGGCGGGCGTCGTCTACGACCCGGTCGCAGCCGAGACGCAGCGCCGCGCCCTCGGCTTCGTGCTCGACCACGCGTTCACGCGGCCGGACTGGCTGCTCGACACCGACGTCCTCCGTCGGATCGAGGCGGCCGGGGCGCTCGACCGCGTCCGCGCCACCCAGGTCAGCATCCTCGACCGCCTGCTCGACCCGAGCCGCATCGCGCGGCTGTTCGAAGCCGAGGCGATCGACGGGCTCGAAGACGCCTTCACCGCCGCAGACCTGCTCGCCACGGTGCGCGGCAGCGTCTGGAGCGAGCTCGACGCGGGCACGCCGATCGACCCGCTGCGCCGGAACCTCCAGCGCGGCCACATCGAGCGGCTGGAGTACCTGATGACGGAGGAGCAGGAGCTGCCCGACAGCGAGTTCTTCCGCTACTACACCGGGCGCACGCCGATCGACGTGAGCCAGTCGGACATCCGCCCGCTCGTCCGCGGCGAGCTGCAGGACCTCGACGGTGCGATCGCCTCGGCGCTCCGCATCCGCGCCGTCTCCGGCGACCGCACGACGCGGCTCCACCTCGAAGACGCCCGCGCCCGCATTGAGGCGATTCTCGACGCCGACGAGAGCTAGGGGCCGCTTCGCGGCGGAAGGGAGAGGATGGAGGGAAAGGAGGGCATGGAGGGACTTTGACTCCACCCCTTCCTCTCCCTCCACCCCTTCCTCATCCCCGACCTCGGAACGCGATGCTGCGTGGGCCATACCAGCCCCGGACCCAACCTCGCGCCCGTGGACGCTCCCCTCCTCATCCTGATCGGCACGCAGACCGGCAACTCCGAGGCCGTCGCCGAAGAGATCGCCGATGCGCTCGCCGACGCGGGGCACACGTCGCGCTTGGTGGACATGGCCGATGCCCTCCCCGAGATGTTGGAGGAATACGAACACCTGATCGCCGTGCTGTGCACGTGGAGCGACGGGACGTTCCCCGACAACGCCGTGGACTTCTACGAATCGCTCGTCGCCGTCGAGCCGGACCTCGCGGGGCTCGCCTACGGGGTCGTCGGGCTCGGGGATCACCTCTACGATCCGTACTTTCTAACCGCCGCCTACCGCCTCGCCGACACGCTCGACGGCCTCGGCGCGCAACGGGCCGTGCCGACGTTCGAGATCGACAAGGGGCCGTCCCACGACGACCTCGAAGGGGCGCGGGCGTGGGCGCTCCGCTGCGTTGCTGCCTTCTCGGCACGAGCCGAGAAGCGATCGGCTTGAACCCGAGAAGGGCATAGGGTAAGCGGAGGGGGGCGGCCGGGAGAAACCCCCAAAGCACCGGGGTTTGGAACTCGCTGTGTGAGGGACCGTGCCACCACACGCGACGGGTTCCGCCACATGGCCCCGCGGCCACGTGACGCGTCGCCACCTCTCGCACCGTGCTCACCTCCCGCCTACCGCCATGCCTCTCTTCTCTCGATCCACCCCGCTCGTTGCCTGCTTAGGACTCGCACTGTTTGTCGCCGGCTGCAGCACCCAGCAAACCCAGCTCGAGCCGGCGCCGGCCGCAAACCAAGCAGCCGGGATGATGGACGCCGCCGTGAACGTCGTGGACGGCGTCCGCGTCGTCGCGCAGTCGCAGGCGTGGCCCGGCATGTCGGAGGTCAAGCGCGAAGTGACCCCGCTGCGCATCGTGCTCGAAAACGACAGCGCGATGCCCGTGCGCATTCGCTACGACCACTTCGCGCTCGTCGGGCCGCAGGGCGAGCGCTACGCCGCGCTGCCGCCCTACGGGGTCGAGGGCAGCGTCCAAGAGCCCACGCTCACCGAGGGGTACACCCCTGTGACCTCGCCGGGCTTCACGTACTCGAACTTCTCCGTCGCCCCGTACTACGCCTCGGCCTACCCGACGCTCACGCCCTACGCCGATCCGTTCTATTACGACCCGGTGTACTACGACCGCTACTACACCGCCTGGGAGTCGATCGCGCTTCCGACCGAGGAAATGGTGGCTGAAGTGCTGCCGGAAGGCGTTCTGGAGCCGGGCGGCCGCGTCGAGGGCTTCCTCTACTTCGAACACGTCGATCCGGACGCGCCGCGCGTCCGCTTCCGCGCCGACCTCACGAACGCGGAGACCGGCGAGGTCTTCGGCGAAGTCTCGATCCCGTTCACCGTGAACTACGACTGAGGCCCCGACGACGCGGCCGGCGCGCGGGGCTGTCACCCGCCGTGCCGGTCGTACGTAACCAGACTATGCGCCTCTCCCAACTCGACACCGTAGACGTCCACTTCCGCACCAACGACGCGATGCGTGACGAGATTCGCCACGCGTGCGCCACGAATGCCGACCTCGCGGAGTTCCACGACCTCGGGCGCAGCGAGGAGGGGCGGCCGTTCTACGGCGTCACCCTCGGCCACGGGCCGCTGACCGTGACGCTCAAAGCCGGCGCCCACGCGGACGAACCGGTGGGGCCGGAGACCCTCCGCCTGTTCATCCTCGGCACCCTCGCGCAGCGCGACTGGCTGGCCGAGGACGGCGGGTTCAACGACCTGTTCGAGCGGTTCACGTTCCGCGTCGTTCCCCACGTCAACCCCGACGGCGAGGCCCGCAACCAGCCGTGGATCGGGGCGTGGCCGGACGTCGAGGCGTACCTCCGGCACCGGGTGAGGGAGCAGCCCGGCCGCGACGTCGAGTTCGGCTACCCCGTGATGCGGGAGGAGAACCGCCTCGCCTCGCGCTTCTTCTTCGACTACTCGCCCATCGCCCTCCACATGAGCCTCCACGGCATGGGCTTTTCCGAAGGCGCGATGCTGCTCGTCGAGCGGCACTGGGTCGGGCGGACCGACAGCCTCCGCACGGCGTTCGTCGAAGCCGCGCGCGAAGCCGGACTCGCCCTCCACGACCACGACCGCAACGGCGAGAAGGGGTTCGACTACGTCGAACCTGGCTTCTGGACGACGCCGGAGGGATCGGCCATGCGCGAGCACTTCCGCGACCTCGGCGACTACGAAACGGCGCGCAACTTCCACTGCTCGTCGATGGAGATGGCGCGGCTCACGGGCTACGACAACGACCGGCGGCGGCACCCGCTCGCGCTCGTCACCGAGCTGCCCCTCTTCGTGATCGGGCGGGCCTACGAGCACGAGCCCGGCCTGCCCTCGGCCTATCTCGCCCTCCGCGACGAGCTGCCCGAGCTAAAGCTCAAGCTGGAGCAGGGTCAGTCCATCGACGACGACCTCGCCCCGTTCGAGCTCCGCCCGCTCGACTTGGCGGCGGCGATGCGGCTCCAGCTCCGCTGCATCGAACTCGGCCTCGACGCCGTGTCCGACGGGACGTTCGCTCGGACTAGCTGAAGAGGAGGCGGACGGCCCACACCGCCACGAGCATCGCGGCGAAGTCGGCCACGAGCCCGGCGGGGACGGCGTGCCGCGTCTTCTTGATGCCGACGGCGCCGAAGTACACCGCGATCACGTAGAACGTCGTCTCCGTCGAGCCGAACATCGTCGCGGCCATCTTCACGAAGATCGAGTCCTCGTCGAACTCGTTGATCATGTCGACCACGATCCCGGCCGAGCCCGAGCCCGTGAGGGGCCGGACGATGGCCATCGGGAGCACCTCGGCGGGGAAGCCGATGAGCCCGAGCACGGGCCGCAGCGTCTCGACGAGGAAGTCCATCGCCCCGCTCGCGCGGAACATCCCGATCGCGAAGAGGATCGCGACGAGGTAGGGGATGATGCGGACGGCGACCTCGAAGCCCTCCTTCGCGCCCTCGACGAAGCTCTCGTAGACGGGCACTTTCTTGTAGAGCCCGTAGAGCGGGAAGCCGACGATGATGGCGGGGAGGACGAAGTAGGAGAGGACGCTGACGATCTCGCGGAGCGTTTCCATAACTCAGAAGGCAGAGGGCAGAAGGCAGAGAGCAGGGAGAAGGTGGGGCGGTCAAGCGTCCGGCGGCACGCGCGGCGGCGCGTCCGGCGGGGCGTCGTCTGCCGTTTTCAGCCGGTTCGGGTCCGAGGCGCGCGACTTCGGCAGCCGCCCGAACAGCTTCGCCGCGGTGATCGCGATCACGAGCGAGGCGCCCGTGGTGATCCAGATCGCGAAGATGAGCTGGTTGATCTGCAGCCCCATCAGCGCCAGCAGCAGCACCGGCGGGACGAGCTGCACGCTCGCCGTGTTGATGGCGAGCAGCATCACCATCGAGTCCGTCGCCGTGTCTTCGGTGGGGTTCAGCTTCTGCAGCTCCTCCATCGCTTTGATGCCGAACGGCGTGGCGGCGTTGCCCAGCCCGAACACGTTCGCCGCCATGTTCAACGCGATCATCCCGAACGCCGGGTGGTCATCGGGGACGCCGGGGAAGAGGGGGCGGAGCGCGGGCCGGACGAGCTTGACGATGGAGTAGATGATGCCGGAGTCCTCGGCGATCTGCAGCAGCCCGAGGAAGAGCGCGAGCACGCCGATGAGCCCGAGCGCGATGCTCGCCGCCGTCTCGGCGAAGTCGAGCGCGGCCCCGGCGATCGCGTTCATCTTCACGAACTGGACCGGCGGGAAGTCGAGCGCGACGGGCACGGCCGCGCCGCCCGGCACGTCGGGGATCGCGCCGACGACGGTGCCCTGGAG
>CAYTJT010000148.1:0-8253 GCA_964438105.1 uncultured Rhodothermales bacterium
TGGCCTGGTCGCGCGCCTGCTTCGCCGCGCCCGTGACGCCGGCCGAGAGCGTGCACCGGCCGTAGTTGAGGCACGTGAGCGCGACCTTCAGCCCCTGCCCCTCTTTGTGGAGCAGCTGGTGCCGGGGCACTTTGACGTCGGTAAAGCGGACGCGGGCCTGCCACGTCCCACGGATGCCGGTCTTCGAGCGGTTCTTCTGGAAGATGTCGACGCCGTCCATGTCCGGGGTGACGATGAGCGCGGTGACGCCCTCCTTCGTTTTGCCCGTCTTCGGGTCGGTGACCTGCTGCTTCGCCATCACGGTGAAGAGCCCGGCGAGCGCGCCCGACGTGGACCACTTCTTCTCGCCGTTGAGGATGTAGTATTCCCCGTCGTCCGACAGCTCGCAGTAGGTCTCCTGCCCGGCGGCGTCGGAGCCGACCTGGGGCTCGCTCAGGCAGAACGCCGAGAGGTACTCGCGCGCGACGTTCGGGAGGTACTGCTCTTTCTGCTCGGGCGTCCCGAAGAGCATCAGCGCCTTGCAGCCGATCGACTGGTGCGCCGAGACGACGACGGCCGTCGAGCCGCACGTCCGCCCGATCCGCTCGAGCACGCGGTTGTAGCTCGCCACGCCGAGCCCGAGCCCGCCGTACGCCTCCGGGATCGTCATCCCGAGCACGCCGATCTCGAACAGCCGGTCGATCGCCCACTCGGGGATGAACTCTTCCTGGTCGATCTGAATCGTCGGGTGCTCGTTCTCGAGGTAGTCGTCGAGGCGTTCGAGGAGGGCGTCGGCCTTCGCCTTCTCCTCGGCGGTGACGTCGGGGTAGGGGAAGACGAGGTCTTCGCGGATGCGGCCCCAGAACACGTTCTTGATGAAGCCCATCTCTTCGGGCTCGGGCCCCATCATCGTTTCGGCCTCGCGGATCATCTGCTGATCTTTGGCGGCGACGCCCTTCATGTTGGAGAGGATCGACATAGTTCGGGTTCGGTAGGTGGCAGAATCGGATTCGGGTCGCGGCGGACGCCCGGGACGGAAGCGCTTCCGTCCAGAACGGTCGGTGCTCGGCCCGGGTTCGTGAGCGCGAGAGAAATATACGGGCCGCGTCGGCTCGGGCTCCCCGCTGCGGCGCGGATCGGAGGCCGCAGCGGGCTGTATTCATCGGTTGTTACGCGTATGCTATCGGTGCACCGAGCATACTCCGTCCCCCGCTCCCCAACCGACGGCCCTCCCTCCGATGACGTTTTCCGACAAGCTCCGCGCCGCGCAGTCCGCCACGGGCTCCCGCCTCTGCGTCGGGCTCGACCCCGACCCCGCCCGCTTCCCGTCCCGCTTCGCCGCCGACCGCGCCGACGTGGCCCTCCTCGCCTTCAACACCGCGATCATCGACGCGACCGAAGACCTCGCCTGCGCCTACAAGCTGAACCTCGCGTTCTACGAAGCGCTCGGCCCCGAGGGGTGGCGCGCGCTCGCCGACACCGTCCGCGCCGTCCCCGACGACCGCGTCGTGATCCTCGACGGGAAGCGCGGCGACATCGGCAACACGGCGCGGCGCTACGCCGAGGGCGCGTTCGACCGGCTCGGTGCCGACGCCTGCACCGTCGCCCCGTACATGGGCCGCGACGCGATCCGCCCGTTCCTCCAGCACGCGGGGGGGTGCGCGTTCGTGCTCGTCGCCACCTCCAACGCGTCGGGGCCGGACCTCCAGCAGGTCGAGGTCGATGGCGAGCCGTTCTACCGGCACGTCGCGCGGCTGGCCGTCGAGGAGGCGGCGCGGCAGCCCGGCGAGGTCGGGTTCGTGGTCGGGGCGACGCGGCCGGAGCTGCTGGCCGAACTGCGGGAGGCGTACCCCGACGTGCCGTTCCTCATCCCCGGCGTCGGCGCGCAGGGGGGCGACCCCGCCGCGGTCGTCGCAGCGAGCGGGGCGGGGCCGACGCTCGTCAACAGCAGCCGCGGCATCCTCTACGCCTCCAGCGGCGCGGACTTCGCGGCGGCCGCGCGCGCCGCCGCCGCCGCCCTCCGCGACGACCTCGGGGCTCCGAGTCCCTAAGTAGCTCTGTAAAAGAACGCCGGGGCAGGTCGTCGTCCTCTCGATGAACGCAGAAGGCGTGGAGGGGGTCGAGGGGATGGAGGGAATCGAGTACGTCACCGCACGCGCTTCGTGGCGTCCTACACTCGACCCCGAGCCCCCTCCTTTTCTTCCGTTCTCTCCTCTCCCTCCTTTCCCCTCGTACTTCTTCGGCCCCACTCAGCCTCGGCATTCGACAAATCCCGTAGTTACATGGGGCAGACATACGGTGTCTAGCGGTCCGTAATTCGTTATCGCACAGCCTCTAGCCGCACATGATCGCACCGCCGCCCGCCCCGCAACTCGCCTCGCCGCCCGCGCCTGTTTCGTACCGCTACATCCGCTCCGGCCACGACCTCCGCATCACCCTGCACGAGCCCGACGCCCGCGTCCGGAACATCCCCGAGGCCGTCATCCACGACGTCTGGCAGTGCCTCCGCTTCACCCAAGTCGGCCTGACGACGACCGAGGGGGAGCCCATGGAGATCTGGCACCCCGGCGCGCTCAACCCCGACGCCGGCCCCGACTTCACCGGCGCGCGTCTGCACGTCGGCGAGCTCTACTGGTCGGGGGATGTGGAGATCCACCGGACCTCGGGCGAGTGGTTCGAGCACCGCCACGACGAGGACCCGCGCTACGACCGCGTCGCGCTGCACGTGACGCTCGTGCCGGACCGCCACACCGGATCGCTCCGCCGCAGCGACGGCTCGGTGATCCCGGAGATCGTGCTGTACCCGCTCCTGAACGCCTCGCTGCGCTCCCTCCTCTACCGGTTCTACGCGACGCCCGCGCTCGATTTCTTCTGCGCCCCGCATTGGCCCGACGTGCCGGAGCCGGTCCGGCGACGGCTGATCCGCGCCCTCGGCGCCGAGCGCCTCGCCGACCGCAAGGCCGCGCTCGCCGAGGCCTTTCTCCACACGCCCGACCTCGACCAACTCCTCTACGAGCGGGTGCTCCGCGCGCTCGGCTATTCCAAAAACGCCGACGCCATGGAGACGCTCGCCCGTGCCGTCCCGCTACGCCGCCTCCGCGCGCTGAAAGACCAGCGGGATGCCGAAGCTCTTTTGCTCGGCACCGCCGGTCTGCTCCCCTCCGCACGCGACCTGCTCGGCGCGGACCGCGCGACCGCGGACTACGCGATGGACCTGCGCGAGCGGTTCGACCGGCAGCACGCCGCCGAGCCCGTCGCCGCGATGAAGCGGACCGTGTGGAAGCGCGCTCGCCTGCGCGCGAGCAGCCTGCCCGCGCGCCGGATCGCGCAGGCCGCGGCCCTCGTCTCGCGCGACGGGTTGCTCCACGGCGACCCGCTCGGCCTGCTCGTCCGCGCCGCCCGCCACGCCCACGCTCGTTCCGAGCTGCGCCGCCTGTTGACCGAGGCGGGGCCATCGCCGTTCTGGAACACCCACCTCCGCCTCGACCGCGCCTGCAAGCCCGGCCCCGCCCGCATCGGCGAGGGCCACGCGGACACCGTGCTCATCAACGCCGTGCTGCCCGTCCTCTCCTTTCACGCAGAGCAAACCTCTGATGCCGGCCTCGGAACACGCGTGCTCGAGCTCTACGAGCAGTTCCCCGCCGCGACCGACTCCGTCATTCGGCGGTACGAGCGCCACGGGACGCGACCGGCGAACGCGTTCGAGTCGCAAGGCCTGCACCAGTTGTACCGCACGCGGTGCCAACCCGGCCGCTGCCTCGCGTGCTGCGTCGGCCAGCACGTGCTGAAGGAGAACGAGTAGGGCGGTCGGGGCGTAGGGGGCTACCTCTCCAAGCCGCCCCTCCACCCCACCCCGTCTGTTCTGTGCTGATCCGAACCGTCCGCATGACCTTCCGCCCCGAATCCCTAGCCGACTTCTATGCTGTGTTCGAGGCGGCGGCCCCGCAGATCCGACGCTTCGACGGCTGTCAGCATCTGGAGTTGTGGGAGGACGCTCGCTATCCGAACATCCTCACGACGTACAGCCACTGGGACGGCCCCGAAGCGCTCCACGCCTACCGGCACAGCGACCTCTTCCGCTCGACGTGGGCCGAGACGAAGCCGCTCTTCGCCGCGCCGACGGTCGCCCACAGCCAGCACGTCCGCATCGCCGCCGCGAGCATAGAAGGCGGAGCCGATTAGAGCGACCGACGGGCGGGTAGCGGGAAGCACGGGCGCCACCCGCATCACTGGCGTATCCCCGGAGCGACCGTAGGGGCGTAGCGCGCTAGGCCCTGCGACGGTGGCCCCCACGCCCTGCCCGCAACGATGTCGACCGCTGCCCTAAAGTGCCAGCTTGACCCCGGCCTGAAGCTCCCGCCCCGGCGCCGGCAGGCCGAGCTGGGGCAGCACGACCGCGTCGGTGAGATTGCCGACCCGGACGAAAACCTCGGCGCTCGCGTCGCGCACGAGCAGCCGGTAGCCCGCGCGCACGTTGAGCACGAGCGACGGGGCGAGCCGGGCGAATCCACCCGCGACCGGCGAGAACGCGACGCCGGAATACACCGCTTCGACCGTGGCGTTCGGGCCGAGGCCGGGGTTGTAGGCCGCGGCCAGCCGTCCGATGGCTTCGGGCTTTTCGGACAGCCGCGTGGTCCCGCCCTCCCCGTCGGTGCCGCGGACGTGCATCAGCGTGAGGTGCCCGTCGAGCCGGACCGGACCGGGGCGCGCGGCTCCGGCGAGCTCGACGCCGTAGACCCGGCTGCCGCCGAGGTTGACGCGCTGCCGCCGCCCATCGTCCAACCGCCGCTGATCGATCGTGTCGTCGGTGCGGTTGAGGAAGAGGGTCGCTTCGCCGGAGACGCGTTCGCCGCTGCGCTGCACGCCGACCTCGGCGAGCAGCGACGTTTCGGGGCCGAGGTCGGGGTTGACGAGGAAGCGGTTGAGCGCCTCGCCGAAGAGCTCGCGGAGCGTTGGGAAGCGGGTCTTGCGGCCAACCGACGCGTTCAACGCCCACGCGTCGCCGAACCGGTAGATCCCGCCCGCCGTCGCGCCGTAGTCCACGAACGGATCGCGCGGCGGCTTGTCGCCCGTCTCCGGCGCGGTGAGGGCATCGACACTGACGCCCGCCGTGAGCGTGAGCGGATCGAGGGGCGACGCCTCGGCTTCGAGCCCGGCGCTGTAGAGCCCCTGCCGAAACGTGAGTTCGGGCGACATGCGCTGCCCGCCGTCGTCGAACTCGACTTCTCGCTGCCGGTGCGTGGAGGTAAGCGCGTTGACGCTGAGCCGCAGCGTCGCGAGTCGGAATGGGCGCTGGAGGATCGCTCGGCCGCCGAGCGTGAGATCCTCGTCGTCCTGCTCGCTCCGGAGCCGGTCGTAGCCCGCGCTCGCGTAGTCGGCGATCGTCTGGCCGAAGCGGCTGCCCCAGAGCGCGCCGCGCAGCGTCGTCGCCTCGCCCAGCCCGGCCTCGCCGTTGAGGATCAGCATCGCGAGTTGCGAGTCGGGATAGCGCCAGAACCGCACGCGGTCGGTGTCGGGGTCGAGGTGCCCCTCGGGGGCGACACCCTTTTCGCCATCGACGTGCAGCGCGGCGAGGCCGACGCGCGTGCGCGATCCGAACGCGTAGGCGACGCGGCCGAAGCCGTTCGCGAGGCGCGCGTCCGTGTTCGTCCGCACCGCATCCGAGGTCTGGCTAAAGCGGAGCCCGGCGTCGTCGAGGTCGGCGGGGACGGCGAACCCGTCGCGGCGGGCGTAGCCGGCGGAGCCGACGTACGAGAGCCGGCCGCGCTTGCCGAGGTGCGTCAGCACGCCCCGCCCGAACGCGTTCGAGCCGCCCTGCACCGTCGCCTCCGTGAACGTCCCGTCGCCGTCGAGCCCGCGCGAGACGACGTTCACGACGCCGCCGAGCACGTTCGCGCCCCACAGCACGGACGGCACGCCCTTCGCCACGGTGATCCCGCCGACGACCCCGCTCGGCAGCAGCCCGAGGTCGATCCGGTTGTCCCACGGGATGTTGAGGAGCGCGCCGTCGAAGAAGAGCGCCACCTGCCGCTCGCCGGCCGCGCGGAGGTAGACGAGCGTCTCGCCGCGCGAGTTCGTCTGGACGTGCGCCGCCGGGATCAGCCGTACCGCCGCGTCGAGCGTCGCCGCGTCGAGCCGGTCGACGGCGGCGAGCGGGATGCGCTGCACCGTCGACGGGGCCAGCCGCTCTTCGACGCCCGAACCCACGACGACTTCGCCGAGGTCGTACTCGCGGAGGGAGTCGGCCGGAGACTGCGCCCCGACCCCGGACGCGCCCGCGAAGACCGCGATCCCCAGACACAGCGCCCACCGGGCGCGTCGTACGATCGGCATGGAGAGTTCGAACGGGCGGAGCATGAATCGATGAGGGAAGGAGGGGCAGCGCCGACCGCCGTCGGGCTCGTATTCGGCGGCGTCAGCAGAACCGGGCATCGGGATCCCTGTTTCGCTGTGACGGAAACTCGCGATCCGCCGCAGCGAACAATCTGACGCGGGCGGGCCGCGTTCTGCCGGTGCCGGTCGCACCCCTCGGTTGTATGTTCCGACGCAGCCTGACGATAGCACTTCCCATGAGCGAGCACAGCCGCCAACTCCTCGAAGCCCTCCGCCGCCGGCTCCAGCGCGCGCGCCGCCGCGTGCTAACGGCCGAGCTCGTGTTCGGGGCAGTGCTCACGCTCGGCGTGCTCGCCGCCGCGCTCGGCCTCGGCGCGGCGCTCGAAGCGGGCCTGTGGATGGGCACGGCCGCGCGGTTGCTGTTCTTCGTCGCGTTCCTCCTCGCCGCCGCCGGCCTCGTCGGCACCTTCGTCGTCCGCCCCCTCCTTCGCTTTTTCGGCGTGCTCCCCGGCCTCGACGATCACGCACTCGCCGCCGCCGTCGGCCGCCGCTTCCCCGACGTCTCCGACCGCCTCGTCAACCTCCTCGACCTCGCCGACGGGCGGGCGTCGGACGCGCCGTCGTCGCTGCTCGACGGGGCCGTGCAGATGCTCGGCCGCCAGATCGAGCCCGTCCCGTTCGAGCGGGTCGAGGACCTCGGCCCGGCGCGGCGGACGGCCCCCGCCGCCGCCGTGCCCGTGCTCGGACTCCTGCTCTTCGGCCTCTTCGCCCCGACGACGTTCACCGGCGCCGTCGACCGGCTCTTCTCGCCGACGGAGGCGTTCGCGCCGCCCGCGCCGTTCATCCTCGTCGTCAGCCCCGGCGACGTCGACCTCGTCCGCGGCGACGACCTCACCGTCGAAGTAGCCGCGCGCGGCCGAGCCCTCCCCCGGCAGGCGACGCTCGTGCTCCGGCGCGACGGCGAAGAGCGCACCGAGGAGATCCGCCTCGTCGCCGACTCGACCGGCGCCTTCCGCCACACCGTCACGAACCTCCGCGAGACGCTGCGCTACCGCGTCGAGTCCGCCCCGGTGCAAACCGACTGGTTTACGGCCGCCGTCGTGGCGCGGCCCACCGTCGAAGAGTTGCAGGTCACCGTCGACCCGCCTGCGTACACCCGCCTCCCGGCGCAGCGCCTCGCCCCGAACGTGGGCGACGTGACCGGGCTGCCCGGCACGACGGTCCGCGTCCGCGCCCGCGTCGGCGGCGTGGCCGTGGACTCCGCGCGGATCGTCTTCGACGACGGCTCCGCCGTGCGACTCGACGCCGACGATGACACCGCGAGCGGCGCGTTCCCGCTCCGCAGCGACGGCGCGTACCGCCTCGTGCTCCACGGCGCGAACGGCTTCGACAACGCCGACCCGATCACGTACACCCTGCAGGCGCTCACCGACGCGCGGCCGCAGATCCGCCTCCGCGAGCCCGAGGCCGACGCCGCGCTCACCGAAGCGCTCCGCACGCGCGTCGCCGTGAACATCACCGACGACTTCGGCTTCGCCCGCCTCCGGCTCTACTGGCGCATCGCCGGAGACGACGCGTCGAGTGACTTCGCCCCCATCGACCTCCCGCTCGACGACCGGCGCCTGCTCGACCAAGACGTCGCCTACGACTGGCTGATCCGGTCCGCCGCGCCGCGCCTCGCCCCCGGCGACGCCGTCGAGTACTTCGTGCAGGTCTGGGACAACGACGCCGTCGCGGGCTACAAGTCCGCGCGCACGCCGACCTACACGTTGCGTTTCCCCTCGCTCACCGAGCAGTACGAGCAGCTCGACGAGGCGCAGGACGAGGCCGAGGGCGGGCTCGAAGAGATGCTCCGCGACGAGGAAGAGACGCGCGAGCAGTTCGAGGAGCTCCGCGACGAGCTCCGCCGCAAGCAGGACGCCGACTGGGAGGACCGCCGCC
>CAYTJT010000149.1:0-8184 GCA_964438105.1 uncultured Rhodothermales bacterium
GAGATCTACCCCTACTTCACCGAGGGCGTCGGCGAGGACATCCTCGCGGGCAACATGGACTTCTCGCTCGTCGACGACTTCGTGCGCGTGACCGACAAGGAATCGATGCAGATGACGCGGCGCCTCGCGCGCGAGGAGGGCCTCTTCGTCGGGCAGAGCTGCGGCCTCGTCGTGGCCGGGATGATGCAGTGGCTCGACGCCCACCGCAGCGAACTGAAGCCGGACGACGTCGTCGTCGTGCTGCTCCCGGACTCCGGCTTCCGCTACCTCTCGAAGACGTACGACGACGAGTGGATGCGCCGCCACGGCTTCCTCGACGAGCGCGCGGCGGTGACGGCCGCCTCGATCCTGAAGGGGCGCAACGGCGAGCGCTCGGTCGTCGCGCTCGGCGTGGACGACACGCTCGCCGAGACGATCGGCGTGATGATGCAGCACGGCATCAGCCAGGTGCCGGTGATGGAGGACGGGAAGGTGGTCGGGAGCCTCACCGAGAAGCGGATCCTGAACCTGCTCATCGAGGAGCCCGAGGCGCGCGACCGCACCGTGCGCGAGGTGATGGGCCAGCCCCTCCCTATCCTCCCGATGCACACCACGCTCGAAGACCTCTCCGCCCACCTCGACGCCCACACCGGCGCCGTGCTCGTCCACGCCCCCGACAGCCCGTCCCGCTCCGGCGGGCACGACAGCTACGACATCATCACGCGCTCGGACCTGATCTCGGCGCTCGCCGAGGCCAGCCGCGCCCAACAGAGATCCCGATGACTCAGGACCAGAAGAAAGCCCAGGGTAAAGACCCCCAGCTCAACATCGAACTGACGGAGGACGTCGCGGAGGGGACGTACTCGAACCTCGTGATGATCGCGCACTCGCCGGAGGAGTTCATCCTCGACTTCATCCGCGTGATGCCGGGCGTCCCGAAGGCGCGCGTGAAGAGCCGGATCGTGATCACGCCGCAGCACGCGAAGCGGCTCCTCGGCGCGCTCGAGGAGAACCTCTCGCGCTACGAGGCCAGCTTCGGCCCCATCGGCGAGGGCGGCGGCGCGCAGCCGAAGTTCTCGTTCAACATCCCGGGCGGCGAAGCGTGAGGCCGCCCCTCGGCGCTAGTGCACGGAGAACAGGCTGAACGGGCCCTCGGTGTATCCCTTGTGCCTCCGGGCGACGCCGTGGTGGTAGGCCTGGGCGAGGGCGACGTACCGACGCCGGAAGAACCACACGACGTAGGCCATCGGCAGGAAGAGGAAGGCGAGGTGGATGGGCCAGTGCTCGAGGAGCACCTCCGAGATCGGCGGCGGGGGCGGCGGCGGGAGCAAGCCCTGCATCTGCTGCGAGGCGCGCAGCGCCCGCTCCCGCCGGTCCGCTTCGATGGCTTCGTTCCACGCGTCCAGGTCTGGGGCGTGGAGCGAGGTCTCGGGGTGGTACTCGCCGAAGATCTCGCTCAGGACCGTGTTGTCCGGAATGACCGTCGTGTGAACGAAGAAGAGCCCGCCTTGCATAAGGACGAGAGCCAGGAGCGGGACGAGCACGCCGTTGCGGAGGAACGAACCGAGGTAGCGTAGCTCGCGGCGCGTGCGGCGCCGGCTGCGCTGCCCCCCGGATCGCCGCGTGTTCCGAGCCGCGGTCTGGAGCGACGCGTAGGGGAGGAGCGCAGCGATGCCCAGCAGGAAGACCAGGATCGGTCCGGCGAGGAGCCACGTCATAAGCCTCGGGAAAATAGATTGGTGAGCCGTCGGTCGTCGGAAGGTACGTCGCGGAGAAGGAAGACCTGGCGCCTCCGGCGTGCGCTTTTACAGCCGTTCCGGCGCCTGGACGGTCCGCTCGCCCCCGGCGCTGCCCGTGTTCAGCGTGCCGGCCGGCTCGAAGAGGACGACGTGCACCTCGCCCTCGTCGGCCACGGGCCGGTGCTCGACCCCGCGCGGGATCACGACGAACTCGCCCGGCTCCAGCGCCACCGCGCCGTCGCGGAGCTCGATCACGAGCCGGCCGCGCACGACGAGGAACAGCTCGTCCGCGTCGCCGTGGCGGTGCCACACAAACGGCCCCTCCAGCTTCGTTAGCTTGACGTGCTGCCCGTTCAGCTCGGCCGCGACCCGGGGCGACCAGCGCTCGTCGAACCGGTCGAACGCGTCGGCGAGGTTGACTTTTCGGATCTCATCAGAGCTCATCGCTCTCCAGTATCGGTGGGCTCGTCGGAGGATGAAGCGGCCTCCGGCGGAGCGTTCTTGACGTAGGTGTCGAGCCAGCGGTCCATCTCCCAGACCATGTGGAGGACGGAGGCGCGGGCGCGGTAGCCGTGGCTCTCGTGCGGCAGCATCACGAGCCGCGCCGTCTTACCGAGCCCCTTTAGCGCGTTGAAGTAGCGCTCGCTCTGCATCGGGAACGTGCCGGAGTTGTTGTCGGCCTCGCCGTGGATGAGCAGGATCGGCTCGTCGACGGCATCGGCGTGCATGAACGGGCTCATCGTGTAGTAGACCTCCGGGGCCTCCCAATACGTCCGCTCCTCGGCCTGGAAGCCGAACGGCGTGAGCGTCCGGTTGTAGGCCCCGCTCCGGGCGATGCCCGCGCGGAAGAGGTCGGAGTGGGCCAGCAAGTTGGCCGTCATGAACGCGCCGTACGAGTGCCCGGCGACGGCCACGCGGTCGGGGTCGAGCACGCCGCGCCGCACGCCCTCGTCGATAACGGCTTGCGCGTTCGCCACGAGCTGCTCGACGAACGCGTCGTTCGGCTCGTCGTCGCCCTCGCCGACGATCGGCATCGCGGCGTCGTCGAAGACGGCGTAGCCCTGCGTCACCCACGGCACGGCGCCCCAGTAGCTCACGTACTTGAACTGGAACGGCGAGTCGGAGCGCTGCCCGGCGGCGGCGGCGCTCTTGAACTCCTGCGGGTACGCCCACACGAAGCCGGGGAGGGGGCCGTCGCGCTCGGCGTCGTAGCCGGCGGGGAGGTAGAGCGTGGCCGAGAGCGGGACGCCGTCGGCGCGCTCGTACTGGATCGACTCCTTCTGCACCTCGGCGAGCTCGGGGTAGGGGTGCGGGAACCGCGTGAGCGGGACCGTCTCGCCGTCGTCGAGGTCGCGGAGGTAGTAGTTCGGCGGGTCGGTGACGGTCTCGCGCCGGGTCAGGATCGTCTGCGCGTCGAGGTCGACGGCGGCGATGACGCGCTCGTAGTACGGCGCCTCGGAGCGGAACAGCTCTTCGGTCTCGCCGCTCGCGAGGTCCATCCTGCGGAGGAACGGGCGGTTGCCCTCGGGCGAGGCGCCCTGCCCGGTGAGGAAGATGCTCTCGCCGTCGTCGGCGGTCACGACGGTAGCGAAGCCCGCGTCGTTGGGCTGCATCACCGGCGAGCCGGGCGCGTTGTAGCGGTCCTCCCACGAGTACGACATCAGCAGGCGCGTCGCGTCGGGGTCGGCGGGGTCGACGAGGTAGACCTCCTGCGTCCGCGTCGCCCACAGCCAGTCGGTGACGAGGGCGAACCCGTCGCCCCACATCGTCCCGCCGTAGCGGAGCGGCAGCGTCACGAGCGGCATGGGCTCGCCGTCGAAGGGCGCGTCGAGGAGGAAGAGGCGGTCGCGTTCGTCGGCTTCGGCGCGGATGTCGCCGCCGTCGAGCGCTTCGGCCCAATAGAGCGTGGCGTCGGCGTCGGCACGCCAGCTGATGCCGCGCGGGCCGGTCGGGACGGAGCCGCGCCCGGTCGGGACCTCTTCGGCGAGCGGGAGGTCGGCGATCTCCTCGACGAGCGCGCCGTCGGCGGCGTGGACCGTGATGCGATTCGGAAAGCGATAGCTCGGGACGAGGTACGAGAACGGCCGCTGCCACCGCTCGACGAGGACGTACCGCCCATCGGGGGAGGGCGCGACGTCGCTGACGAGCCCGCGGATGCCGAGCGGCGTCGCCGTGCCGTCGAGCGCGACGCGGACGACCTCGGTGTCGAAGTAGTGCTCGAAAAGGGCCTCGTCGTGCGGGTTCGCGAGCAGGTTCTGAAAAGTCCGCGCCGGGGCCTCCTGCCCCATGTTTTCCTGCACCACCGGCCCGCTCGGCGCGAGCGGCGCTTCGGGGGCGTCGCCCCGATCGGCGGGGATCGTGTTGACGAGGAGGGACTGCCCGTCGGGAGCCCACTCGTACGGCGCGCCGCCGGCCGCGTCGTTGACGGCGATCGGCGTGAGCCGCTGCGCCCGTGCCGACTCGACGTCGAGCAACCACAGGCTGATGCGGTCCGACTCGTCGTGCGTGAACGCGATGTGCCGCCCGTCCGGCGACCACCCGACGTTGCGGATGCTCGGCGCGGCGGGCAGCCCGGCGACCGGGCGCTCGGCGGCTCCGCCCTCGACGGGCTGCAGCGTGAGGCCGTCGTACGACGACGCGCGGCTCGGCCCGTTCGTGCGCGGGTTGACGCGGGCTCCGGCGAGGCCGAGCTCCGGCGCGGCGAGGTCGGCGATCGACGGCAGGCTCGGGCGGCCCATCAGCAGCATCTGTGAGCGGTCCGGGCTGAGGCTGACGCGCGGCGTCGGCGGGGCGTCGACGAGCGCGGCGAGGTCGGGCGGCGGCGTCTGGTAGGCGTCCTGCGCGACTACGGGCGCCGCGCAGACGAGCACGAGGAGGGCGAGGGCGAAGCGTGGGATCGGCATAGCGGCGCGGGCAGCGTGAAGAGATGGGGTAAGGTAGGCCGGGCGGGGGAGGGCTTCAAGCCCTGCTATCTTACCCCCATGCCGTACCGCGTTCTCGCCGATATCGTCCTGGTGGTCCACCTCGCGTTCGTCCTCTTCGTGGCCGTGGGCGGCGTGCTCGTGCTGCGCCGACGGCGGTGGGCGTGGGCGCACCTCCCGGCCGCCGCGTGGGGCGCGCTCATCATGTTCGCCGGCTTCGTCTGCCCGCTCACGCCGCTCGAGAATTGGCTGCGACGGCTCGGCGGCGAGGCGGGGTACGCGGGCGGCTTCGTCGAGGAATACGTTCTCGCGATCCTCTACCCCTCGGGGCTGACGCGGACGCACCAGATCGTCCTCGGCGCGCTCGTGCTCGCCGTCAACGGCGCGGTCTACGGCTGGCTGTGGTGGCGTCGACGCAGCACCGAGTCGGTGTGATGGCGTCGGCGGGATGTGTACTTTGGAGCACACCGCCGCCGGGGAGTGGGTTCACCGTCTCCCGCCCGACCGCTACGCACGTGCCAACCGTCTCTCGCTTCTTCGGGATCGTCATCTTCCTGAACTACCGCGACCACCTGCCGCCTCACTTCCACGCCCGATACGGCGACGACGAGGTGACCGTCGAGATCCGCGGTGGAGCCGTGACGGGGACGATGTCGAGGCGGGCGCTCCGGATGGTGCTGGAGTGGGCTGAGTTGCACGAAGAGGCGCTGATGAGGAACTGGGCCCTCGCCCGTGCGCATAAACCCCTCGAACAGATCCCTCCGCTCACCTGAGCCCTGCCCCGATGCCTGGTCCGTTTCTCCACGTTTCGTCCGTGCGCCACCTCGGCGGATACCGGCTCGCCGTCACATTCACCGATGGGGCGGAGCGCGAGGTCGACCTCCGCGACGAACTCCACGGGGAGGTGTTCGAACCACTTCGCGACGAGGCCGCGTTCGCAGAGGCGTTCGTGGACGAGGAGACGCGGACGGTGGCGTGGCCGAACGGAGCCGACCTCGCGCCGGAGTTCCTGCATGAGATCGGCCGAGAAACCGAAAGCGCGGGGCAGCACTAATCCGCACCGGGTCGTCCTCGGCGCGCTCGTGCTCGCCCTCAACGGCGCGGTCTACGGCTGGCTGTGGTGGAAGCGACGGCGTAGCGCCGAGTCGGTGGGCTGACTGCGACTAACGCCGCGCTCGCCAGATCAAAAACACGGCGAAGGCGGCGAAGAGCAGGTGGGGCACCCACGCCACCACGACCGGCGGGACGGTCTCGGCGTACCCGAACGGCTCGCTCAGCTTCTGCAGCGCGAGGTACACGAACGCCACGAACAGCCCGATCCCGAACTGCACGGCCTGCCCGCCGCGCCGCCGGACCGACGCCAGCGCCACGCCGATCACGACGAGGATGAAGTTGGCGACGGGGTACGAGAACTTCGAGTAGTAGCTCACGAGCGGTCGGCCGAGCTGGTCGGCCCCGGCCCGCCGGAGGGCGTCGATGTAGGCCTCGGCTTCGGGGATCGTCAGGCGCTCGGCGTCGCGCTCGGTGCGGGCGAGGTCGCGGGGGAGGACCTGCAGCGTCGTGTCGATCTGCGGGATCTCGCGGCGGATCGTCGTGTCGGCGTCGAAGGTGTAGCGCGTGACGAACCGCATCCGCCACACGCCGAGCGAGTCGATCCACTGCATGTCTGAGGCGTCGAGGCGCTGCGCCAGGCGCTCGGCCCCCGGCCCGCCGTCCGCGCCCTCGAAGTCCTGCAGCGACACGCGGTACGCCTGCCCCGCGTTCTGGTCGTAGAACCCGACGGAGAGCACGGAGCCCGGCCGGTTCTGCCGGTGGATCTGGCTCGTCTCGGCGCGGGCGGGCGCGTTCTTGTAGTACTCGCTCTGGAATTCGATCACGACCGCGTTCGTGTGCGGCACGATCCACCCGTTGAACCAGAACATGAATGCCGTCACCGCGAGCCCGACGGCGGCGAAGGGGATCAGGACGCGGAGGAGCGAGACGCCGCCCGAGAAGAGGGCCACGAGCTGCATCGACTGCGCGAGCCGGCCCGTCACGTAGATCGCCGCGAGGAAGACCGCGAGCGGGCTCGTCAGCCGGACGATCTCGGGGATGTAGTTGAGGTAGTACGTCCCGAAGACCTCGGCCGTCGTCGCGCCCCGGTCGAGGAAGTCGTCGACGTACTCGAGGTAGTCGAGCACGACGAAGAACACCACGAGCAGCCCGACGAGGAGCGCCGTCGCGGCGAGGAAGCGGGCGATGATGTGGCGGTCGAACGTGGTGATGAGGGTGTGGGGGTGTGGGGGTGTGGGAAATAATTTGTCAAGGTACCGAGGCCGTCGAGCTCAGCGCCCGTAGGGGCGATCCCTCGTGGTCGCCCCATCCGGAGGCGATCTCTTGGTCGCGCCGGCACGTTCACCGGCGCCGGCACGTTCACCAACAAGTGACAAACGACGAACGACAAGAGACGCCCTCGGCCCGTAGCTTTCCGACGCTCGTCCCACCGCCTCTCCCGAACACAACGACCGCACGCAGATGAAAGTCCACGAATACCAGGCGAAAGAGATTCTCGGAACCTACGGCGTCGCCGTCCAGCGCGGCCGCGTCGCGGACACCGTCGAGGAGGCCGTCGCGGCGGCCGAGGCGATGCAGGCCGACGGCGTCGGGATGTGGGTGGTGAAGGCGCAGATCCACGCCGGCGGGCGCGGCAAGGGCGGCGGGGTCAAGCTCGCCAAAACCATCGACGAGGTGCGCGAGAAGGCCGAGAACATCCTCGGGATGCAACTCGTCACGCCGCAGACCGGCCCCGAGGGGCAGGAGGTAAAGAAGGTCCTCATCACCGCCGCCGAGGACATCGCGCACGAGTACTACCTCGGCGTCACGCTCGACCGCGACAAAAAGATGGACGTCATCATGGCGTCGACCGAGGGCGGCGTCGAGATCGAAGAGGTCGCCGAGGCCACGCCGGAGAAGATCGTCAAGGTGTGGGTGGACCCCGCCGTCGGGCTCCAGCGCTTCCAGGCGCAGTACCTCGCCGACCAGCTCGGCTTCGAGGGCGCGCAGGCGAAGCAGGCCGCGAAGTTCATCGTCCAGCTCTACAACGCGTATCAGGAGAGCGACGCGACGATCGCCGAGATCAACCCGCTCGTGCTGACGGATCAGGGCGACGTGATCGCGCTCGACGCCAAGATCAACCTCGACGACAACGCGCTCTTCCGCCACCCCGACCTCGCCGCGATGCGCGACGAAGCCGAGGAGGACCCGCTCGAAGTCGAGGCCGGGAAGCACAGCCTCAACTACATCAAGCTCGACGGCAACGTCGGCTGCATGGTCAACGGCGCCGGCCTCGCGATGGGCACGATGGACCTCATCAAGCTCGCCGGCGGCGAGCCCGCCAACTTCCTCGACGTCGGCGGCACGGCGAACGCCGAGACCGTCGAGGCCGGCTTCCGCATCATCCTCAAGGACCCGAACGTCGAGGCCATCCTCGTGAACATCTTCGGCGGGATCGTCCGGTGCGACCGCGTCGCGCGCGGCGTCGTCGAGGCGGCGAAGAACGTGGACAT
>CAYTJT010000150.1:0-8135 GCA_964438105.1 uncultured Rhodothermales bacterium
CGAACGCAGTGAGTGACCGCGAGCACGGCGGGGGGTCGCGGTGTATTTTCGTCGCCGCATCCGTTCTGCCCGCCGCCCTCTGCTTTCCGCCCTCTGCTTTCTGCCCGCTGATCCATGCGTGACCGCCTCGCCCGCGAGTGGGCCGCCTTCCGCCACACGCTCGCCCGCCTCGACCGGCAGGCCATCTTCGTACTCGTCGCAGCGACCGTGCTCGTCCTCCTGCAACTGCAAATCGGGAGCCGCCGCTTTTTCCGCGCCCAGTTCGCCGACGCGCTCGACCCGGCGAGCGTGCCGATGCTCTCGTGGGCGTGGTGGTTCGGCGTGCAGGGCGTGCTCGGGTTCGTGCTCCCCGTGCTCGCGCTCGTGGTCCTCTTCAAGCGGAAGCCGGCCGAGATCGGGCTGGGGCTCGGCGACTGGAAGCTGGCCTCCGTCATCGCCGGGCTCTACCTCCCGCTCGTCGCGCTCGGCACGTGGTTCTTCTCCGCCGACCCCGCGTTCCAGGCGCAGTACCCCCGGCTCGACTCGGTGACGTACGACTGGGGCGCGTTCGCGACGTACCACGCCCTCTTCCTGTTCTACTGGCTCGGGTGGGAGTACCTGTGGCGCGGGTTCGTCCTCTTCGGCACGGCGCCCGCGTTCGGGCCGCTCGCGATCGTGGTGCAGACGGTGCCGTTCGCGATCCTCCACGCGTCGAAGCCGCCGGCCGAGGCGTACCTCTCGATCCTCGGCGGGCTCGCCCTCGGCGCGCTCGTGTGGCGCTGCCGGAGCTTCTGGATCGCCGTCCCGATTCATGCGGCGCAGATGATACTCATCGACTTTTTCTGCGCGCTCCGCATCCGCACCGGCGCGACGGGCCTCGGACCGGCCGCGTTCTTCGAAGCCCTCCGCGGGCTCGGAGGGTGAGCCCTTTCCGTTTGGATAAATGCCCCCCCTCATTAACTTGGGGGCAGGCTCACATTCTCCGGAGGCTCCCATGCCGAAACTGCTACCCCTCGCCTTCCTGCTCCTCGCCCCCGCCGCCCTCGCGCAGAGCGGGATCGTCTCGGCCGCCGATACCGACCAGGCCGAGTACGCTTACGGCGAGGCCGTCGAGCTCCGCTACACGATCTCGAACGAGAGCGATGACTCGGTCACGCTCGTCGCCTCCAGCGGGAGCTGCCAGGTGGGCTTCACCTTCGGCACCTTCTCCACGCCGGGCGAGAGCGGAGGGTGCACCCTCGACGAGGTCCACCTCGACTTCGCGCCGCAGTCGACCCGCACGTGGGTCTGGCAGATCGTTCCGAACGAGCACGGCGTGCCCGAGGTGAGCGGCGAGCAGACGATCACCACCTACTTCGACGGCGCCTTCGGCATCGAGGGCTCCTTCCCCGCCACCGCGACGCTTACGGCCCCGCGCTACGTCGGAGGCCGCGTGATTCTCCGCCTCGCCGAGGGGGTCGTCGTGGAGGACGTCCAGGGGGTCGCCGACACCCTCAACGCCGAGGTCATCGAGGAGTGGGATCACACGCAGACGTACCTCTGGGAGATCGAGGGCACGACGCTCGATGACGCCATCGCCGCCTACGGATCGGACCCGCGGTTCCAGTACATGCAGGTCTACCGCCACATCGATTTCTCGAACGTCCTCTACACCGACGACGAAGACGGCGCCGCGCCGCCCTCCACCCCGGCGCTCACGGCCGCGCATCCCAACCCCTTCGCCGCTTCCACGTCGTTCGCCGTCACGGTGCCCGAGTCCGGCCCGGCCCGCGTCGAGGTGTTCGACGTGCTCGGCCGGCGCGTGGCGGTGCTCCACGACGGACCGCTCGCGGCAGGACCCGAGCACCACTTCACCTTCCATGCTGCCGGTCTCCCGAGCGGGCTCTACGTCGTCCGCGCCTCGGGCGAGGGCTTCACCTCCGCGCGCCGCGTCACCCTCAGCCGGTAGTCCGGCGGCCGGTTTATACGGATTCCGTTTGTCGATGTCGGGATGATTCCAGCTCGACCGACGGTAGAGACGCAGCACGCTGCGTCTCTACGGCGATGAGGACGGCCTCGGCGGCGGCGGGTATACTGACATCGGAGATCGGAATCCGTATCACAGGTCGAGGTGGAGCGCGACGAAGTGGACGACGCCGAGGCCGTAGGGCTCGAGCACGGCGGTGTAGTCGAGCCGGGCGGCGATGTCGCCGAGGGGCTGGCGCACGGCGAAGCCTGCGGCGGGCGAGACGCCGTCCGCCCCGCCCGCGCCGAGCCGGTCCACGCCCGCGCGCACGGCGAACGGCTGGAGGACCCAGTACTCGCCGCCGAGTCGGAAGCGCGTATCGCTGAGTTGCAGCTTGTCGTTCTGCCGGAACAGCGTCGGGTCGCCGCCGATCTCGCTCACGCGCTCCGTCCGCCGCTCCACGGTCACGACCTGGGTTTCGAGCTCGGCCGTGACGGTGCCGCGCCCGGCCGGGAGGCGGTACGCCCCGCCGAACTGGAGGCGCACGGGGAAGCGGTCGGTCGTCTGCGTGCCCGCGTCGCCGAAGGCGTCGGACGTGTCCCACTGGTAGCGCGCGAGGAGGTCGTTGACGGCGAGGCCGAAGGCGAGGTTCTCGGACACCTGCGCCGCGAGGCCGAGCGAGAGGCCGAGGCTCACGACGGGGTCGACGCCCTCGAAGAGGTCGGCGTGGTAGAAGCGGAGGCCGAGCCCGCCGGAGACGCGGCTGCTGAACCGCGCCCCGAACGCGGCGAAGATGACGTACTCCTCGGTCGAGAGGTCGTCGGTGTGGAAGCCCGAGTTGTCGCGCCCGTCGATGTTGTCGACGCCGGCGCGGACGACGCCGACGGCGGCCCCGGCGCGCGGCGGGAGCGGGAACGCGAACTGGAGGTGCTGGAGGCTCCGGTCGAACGAGAGGAACCCGGCGGCGGCGTCGAGCCCCTGCCGCTGGATGCGGGGCGCGAGCGCGGGGTTGTAGTACGGGCTCGACTCGCTGAACACGTCGGCCACGAGCCCGCCGCCCATCGCGATGCCGCGCGCGCCGAAGCCCATCCGGGCGTACGACCCGGCGTACTGCGCCGCGGCGGGCGCGGCTGCGAACGCGGTGAGGGCGAGAAAAAGAAGCGTGCGGAGCGTCGTCATATGCAGGAAGGGCTGAGGCCGTGTAGAGGCGTCCTCACGCATTACTCCAATACCAAAATCTTGCCCGTGAGGGACTCGCCGCCCGCGTCCACCTCGTAGAAGTAGACCCCGTTGGCGACGCGGTTGCCGTCGTCGTCGAAGCCGTCCCACACCTGCTCGGTCGGCGCGGCGTCGGGGATCGTGCGGACGAGGTTCATGGCGAAGTCGAAGATGCGGATGCTAGCGCCGGGGCGGTCGTAGCGGATGCGGACGTAGCGGTCGGCGGTCGGCGAGAACGGGTTGGGATAGGCGTAGGCCTCGACGGAGGGCGCGTCGTCGGCCGGCGTGTCAGGATTGGTCGGGACGTCGGTACGGAAGATGGTCCACGTCGCGCCGCCGTCGGTGCTCTTGAGCAGCCCGTCGCCCGTCCCGACCCACAGCCCCTCGGACGTGGTGGCGACGGCGAACGCGCTCGCGTCGCGGCTGACAAAGCGGCCGGGGCGGTCGCGGTCCTGGAAGTCGCGGACGCTCCGCCACGTCCGGCCGTCGTCCTCGGAGATGAAGAGGCCGTCGGCTCCGGCGGCGTAGACCGTGCGCGGCGTGCAGTACGTCGCGGCGTCGGGGCAGAAGGCGAAGTCGTAGAACCGGCCGCCCCCGATGAGCGCGGGCTCGAACGTCTCGCCGCCGTCGCGGGTCACGACGAGCGCGAACCGCTCGCCCTCCTCACGGGCGCGCCACACGGCCAGCCACACCGGGTTGCGCGGGTTCTCCGCCGTCCCCACCGCGAACGCGCCGTCGCCGACGGGCTGCTCCTCGATCGCGATCACCCAGTTGCCGGGCAGCCCGCGCGCGGTGCCGTCGAAGCCCGTGCGCGTCCACGCCCGGTCCTCGAACGTGTCACCGGTCGGGGCTCCGGTCGAGTCGACCACGACGAACTCGAACACGTCTTCGGGCCGCGAGCGGTTGACGCCGGCGACGGTCCCGGCCCACACCGTTCCCGTCTCGTCGACGAGCACGGAGAAGCCGAGGAAGTTGTTGCCCTCCTCGGCGTCTTGGGTTTCGGGGGCGTAGGAGAAGTCGTACGGCCGAATCGGCGTGATCGCGTCGAGTGTGTCGGGCGGGAGGATGACGCGCTCGAAGTCATCGGCGTAGCGGTTCGAGTCGGGCATCCATTCCAGCTTGCGGATGCCGCTGGCCCAGCCCGCCACCCAGACGTCGCGCGTGACGGGGTCGTAGTCGAGGTCGAACGGCGGGCTCTGCTGCGGGACGATGACCGCCTGCGCTGGGAGAACCGAGACGCCGTAGACGGCCGTGGTGTCCTCGGGCCGGTCGAGCTGAGGGAAGACGTAGCGCCACGAGTCGCCGCCGTCCTCGGAGTACGCGAAGCCCGCGGCGCTCTGCGGGCGGCTCGCGATCGAGGCGTCGCTGAAGCCGAGCCCGACCCACACGTCGTCGCCCTCGACGTCGATGGAGAAGGCGATGGCGTTCGGCGCGAGCCGCGGCGTGAAGGCGGGATCCTCGACGAACAGCCACGTGTCGCCGCCGTCGGGGGTGAGCGTGAGCTGCTGCCCGGCCCAGAGCGTGTCGCCCTGCGCTTCGAGGTTGTCCACGACGTTGCGCTGCGGTCCACCGACGGGAATCAGTTCGGCGAGGCGCGCGGCGTCGTATTGCGCGGCGGCCGGCGCAGCGAGCGAGAGGGCGAACAGGAGGGCAATTCGGCTCATTCGACGATCGTGATCGTAAAACGGGTGGTGTCGCTGACGGTGCCGTCGCGGTCGACGGCCCAGATGGCGATGGGGAGCGGGCCGGGCTCGGCCGCGTCGACCGCAAACGTGACCGTGTAGCGTCCGTCGCCTGGGCGCTCGTCGCCCGACCTAGCCCCGCCGTCGTCGCGGAGCGGGAAGGCACCCCCGAACGGGAACTTGCCCTCGACGCGGGCGATGTCGAGGGGGCCGTCCGGGTCGGATACGTCAGCGACGATCCGAAGCGTGGCCGACGGCCCCGGCCGGTACGTCTCCGGCGCCGTCACGCCGTCGATCACCGGCGCCCCGAGATTGGTGCCCGCGAGGCGGAACGCACCATACGCCTGGTTGCTCAGCAGGCCGTCTTCATCGACGGCATAGACGGTGACCGCATAGAGACCCCGTTGGTCGCGGCGGAAGCGGAGCGGCACCGTCGCCGCGTAGCGCCCGTCCTCTCCCGCTTCGAGTGTGCCGTTCGCGACGGTCCCGGCAAACTGCCCCTCAACGATGTACGCGACGCGGCCGATCGTCCCGCCGTCGGGGTCCTCGGCGCGGACGCTGAGGTCGAGGGTTACGGCCGCCGTGTCGCCCGAGGCCACGACGTCATCGAAGAAGACGCTGTCCGGCGAGAACGCGAAGTCCGAGACGACGGGCGGGCGGGAGTTGAGCGGTTGCGGGCCGGGCGCGGTGTCGCACGCCGCGAGGGCGAGGAGCAGCGCGAGCGCGCCGAAAGACAGACGAGAACCGAGCATCGAGAGTGGAAAGTGGATCGGGGTTCGGTCGGGGCGACCGGGCCGTCGGCCGGAGAGCCCGGCGCGGCGGCGGAAGATAAAGCGTCTCTCGTAGCGAACGGGTCGGACGGCGCGGGGGTGGGTTCTCGGGAAGCGGCTCCGAACCTACGACGAGCCCAGAGCCGGAGCAAGCCGAACGAGGCGGGGGCGGCGGAATTGCCCTCTGACGTACCCCCCGCCACGCTCGCGGTCGTTCGCTGCGGGACGCGTCCCTGCGCTCGCTTCCAGCTTCGCGCGGCTGTCCCCCTAATCTAGGGGGACCGTCCCGTGAGCGCTGAGCGCGACAGCGCGAGGCGAACGGGACGGGGGGTCGGGACTGGCACTACGCGATGTAGAGCGGCTTGAAGCTGAAGCAGAGGACGAGCAGCGCGAGCGAGAGCCAGCCGAGGGCGCGGCGCGTCGGCGTCAGCGGCTCGGGCTGGAGCACGGGCGGGTGGTCCACTTTGATGAGCGTGACGATCAGCAGGCACCAGAAGAACCACCCCGAGTAGCCGATCGCCTCGGCGATCCCGCCGATGCGCAGCGCCACGGCCGACGCCCCGACGAGCACGAACAGCCCGACGATGGCCGTGCGCTGATTCTCGAACAGGCGGCGGAAAAAGAAGAACAGCAGCCCCGCCGCGATCACCCAGACGCCAGCGCCGCCGAGCGCTTCGGGGTAGCCGTAGTACGCCGCGAGGTCGCGCAGGAGCGGCCCCGTGTCGGCCACGAGCCCGAGCGTCGCCGAGAACAGGAGCACGATCACGAACGCCCGCGCGATCCGCCCGTGCCACCGCGGCCCGACGAGGCTGTAGAGGATGTGCCCCCCGTCGAGCTGGCCGACGGGCAGCATGTTGAGCGCCGTAAAAAACAGCCCGAGCCAGCCCGCGAACAGCACCGGGTAGTGGTACATCTCGTGCATCGGCGGGACGTCGGGGAAGAACTGCGTGAGCGCCCAGTAGAGCGGCGTCTGCCCGATCGTGAGGCGGCCGAGCCCCGTCGGGTCGGGCAGCGGCTGCGCCGGGAACGCGCCGAAGCGGTCCACGAACAGCTTGAGCGACTCGTGCCCGCCGAGCCCGAAGACGTACTCCGGCGGCGGCAGCGTCGCGAGCGCGTAGAGCAGCACGCCGAGCGCGACGACGAACCCCGCCAGCGGTCCCGCCGCGCCCACGTCGAAGAGCTGGCTCGTCTTCCGCAGCGGCTCCCGAATCCGAATCACCGCCCCGAACGTGCCGATGTTCGGTTGGAGAAACGGGAGGGGGAACGGGATGTAGTACGGCAGCGACACGTCCACGCCCCGGATGCGGGCGGCGAAGTAGTGGCCAAACTCGTGGACCGTGAGAAAGAGCAGGAGGGGAAACGCGTAGCGCAGCCCGTCCCACACGAACGCGCCCCACCCGAACTCGGCGTAGAGCGCCTCGCGCCCGGTGAGTACGCCGCCCGCCCACACCGTCGTCACGGCCGTGAGGAGGAAGAGGAGGAGGTGGAGCCACCGCCGCTCCGGGGGCTTCTCGGTCGTCGCGAGCAGGCTCTCGTAAGCGTCAGGCGCAGGGGGCAGCGGGTCGCCACTGTGATAGCGCGGCGGGGGGACGGTCGGCTCCAACAGGTCGGGGGTGGGGCGGTCGAAAGGTCGGGCAACCTACGCCCCCGCCGGGGCGAAGTTCGACGGACGCCGCGCCGCGCGCCGATCTTCGACGCCTATTCCCCCTTCAGCGCCGCCAAGCCTTTCTCGATCCGGTGCATCGCCGTGCGGAGGTCCTCCGTCGACGCGGCGTACGAGATCCGCGCGCCGTAGGGCGCCCCGAACGCATCGCCGGGGACGAGCGCCACGTCGTGCTCTTCGAGGAGGTAGAAGCACAGGTCCTCGCTCGTGGCGATGTCGCGCCCGCTCGGCGACGCGGTGCCGAGGTAGTCCGAGATGTCGGGGAAGACGTAGAACGCGCCCTCCGGCTGGGGGCACGCGACGCCGGGGATCTGGCGGAGCCGGGCGAGGACGAAGTCGCGGCGCTCGCGGAAGGCGCGGACCATCTGCCTGAGCGGCTCGCGCTCCATCGCGAGCGCGGCGAGGCCGGCCTGCTGCGAGATCGAGCACGGCGCGCTCGTGAACTGCCCCTGCACCTTCGCCGCCGCCTTCGTGATCCACTGCGGCGCGGCGAAGTAGCCCAGCCGCCAGCCCGTCATCGCGTAGGCCTTCGAGAAGCCGTTGACCGTGACCGTCCGCTCCCGCATCCCGTCGAGGGCCGCGAAGGCGACGTGCTCGGCGTCGTAGATCACGTGCTCGTAGATCTCGTCGGAGACGACGAACACGTCGGGGTGCGCGCGCAGCACCTCGGCGAGCGCGTCGAGCTCGTCGCGGGAGTAGACCGCGCCCGTCGGGTTCGAGGGGGAGTTGAGGAAGAGGACGCGCGAGCGCTCGGTCAGCGCCGCCTCCAGGTCCTCCGGCCGCATCCGATAGCCCGACTCCGGCCCCGTCGGCACGACGACCGGCTCGGCGCCCGCGAGCCGCGCCATCTCCGGGTACGACACCCAGTACGGCGCGGG
>CAYTJT010000151.1:0-8123 GCA_964438105.1 uncultured Rhodothermales bacterium
TCGTCGACTGCTCCTCGCTCGCCGCGGCGATCTGCCCCACCATCGACTCCGTCTCCGACGAGCCCGCCACGATCGCCTCGAGCGAGGCGCCCGCGCGATCGGCGAGCGCGATCCCCGCCTCCATCTCCTCGCTCCCACGCCGCATGGCCCCCACGGCCTCCGACGTCTCCGAGCGGATCTGGTCGATCATCCCCCCGATCTCGGCCGTCGCACCCATCGTCCGCTCGGCCAGCTTGCGCACCTCGTCGGCGACGACGGCGAAGCCGCGACCGTGCTCGCCCGCGCGCGCCGCCTCGATCGCGGCGTTGAGGGCGAGGAGGTTCGTCTGGTCGGCGATGTCCTCGATGGTCGCTACGATCTCGCCGATCTCTTGGCTGCTGGCGCCGAGCCGCTCGACGGTCTCGGCGCTCTGGCCGACGACGCCGGCGATCTCGCGGATCTTCGCGACGGTCTCGCCGACGACCGAGGCACCCTCGCGGGCGTCTTCGCCGTTGCGCCGGGCGGTCTCGGCCGTGCGCGTGGCGTTCTGGCTCGTGTCGACGATGGTCCGGACCATCTCCTCGACGGCGGCGGCCACTTCCTGTGCCTGGGCCGACTGCTCCTGCGCTCCGGCGGCGAGCTGATCCGTCGAGGCGCCGATCTGGGCGGCGGCGCTCGCGGCGTCGTGGGCGGCGGCGCCGACGCGTGCGATCATGGCCTGGAGGTTCTCGGCGGCGCGGTTGAAGCCATGGAAGAGCCGGGCAATCGCGTCGTCGCGCTCGGGCGTGAGGCGGACGGTGAGGTCGCCGTCGGCGAAGGCGGTCATCTCGGCGACGGCGGCCTCGACGGCCCCCTCGAGGTAGATCCGCTCGGTGACCTCCCGCTCCGCCGCCTTCTTGCTGGCGATCGAGATGCCGGAGAGCTCGGCGAGCTGCTGGATGAACGCCTCGTCCTCGGCGTCGAACGTCCCGTCGCCCGAGGTCTTGTCGGCGAGGTAGAGGTTCCCGAGCGGCTGCCCGTCGTAGGTGATCGGCGTGGCGAGGAGCGAGGTCATCGGGGGGTGGCCCTCGGGGAAGCCGACGGAGGCGGGGTGCCGGCTCATGTCGTCGAGCCGGAGCGTCGTGCCCTCCTCGTGGAGGTGGCCGAGGAGGCCGGCCCCGACGGGGAGGTGGCTGATCCCGGCCTGCACTTCGTCCGACATCCCGAGCGTGAGGAAGGTCTCGACTCCGCCCTCGGCATCGAACACGCTGAGGGCAGCGTACCTGGCTTCGAGAAAGTCCTTCGCTGCCGCGAGCAGGATGTCGAGCCCGCTACGGAGGTCCTCCGACCGGCTGATCTCGAGGTAGGTCTCGTTGAGGGTCGCTATCGCCCGCTTCTGCTTCGAGAGCGCAGCCGCCATCTCGTTGAACGACGCGCCGAGCCGGCCGATCTCGTCCCGCGCCTTCACTTGTACCGTCACGTCCTCCTCTCCGGCCGTCATGCGGCGGGCCGCTGCCCCGACCTCGCCGATGGGGCGCGTCACGCGGCGGACGAGGAGCACGACGGCTCCGAACACGAGCACGTCGAGGGCGAGAAGAACGAAGAGCCATGAGGCGAGGCGCTGGGCCTTGGCCTGGGCGGCGTCCTCGAACATCCCGACGGCCACGTTCAAGCTCTCGAGGAGGTCGACGTTCGTCGCGCGGACGACGCCGAGCGCCTCGCGGAACGCCGGGTCGTTTGGCGGGGCCGTTTCGATCACCCCGAGCGCAGCGGCGAAAGGCTCCCAGATCGCGTCGACACGGTCGTACTGCTCAGCGATGTGCGGGGGCGCGGGCGGCAGGCCCATCTCGGCGTCACCGTGGTGCACCCCGTTTAGCCCAGCGGCGAAGGCCTCGGCCGTGGCGGTCAGCTCGTCGAGCGCGTCCTCATTCCCGTCGGCGACGTGGTAAGCCGCCTTCGACATCCGCTGGCTCAGCATTCGCAGCCGGCCCGCCTCGTTGATCACGATGCCGTCGGCTTTCTGGGCGTTGACGAGGAACAGCACGGCCCCGACCGATACGACGGCGAGGAGGAGCATGAGCGAGAGGGCGGCGGCCACCTTGAGGGTGACGCTGTTGCGGAGGAACGCGGGTAGAGGCATGAAGGATGTGGAGAATGAGGGTTAGAGGGGTTATCGAGTCGCGGATCAGGTTGCTAAGCGCCGCTCGCAAAAAGAGTCGTGGCGACCCCAAACGACGCCGCCCCCCGACCGGCGGACCGGCGAGGGGCGGCTAGCGAAGCCCAACGGGGCTATTACCGCTTGAGCTGGACGACCTCCTGCAACAGCTCGTCCGAGGTCGTGATGACGCGGGCCGAGGCTTGGTAGCCGCGCTGCGTCACGATCATGTCGGTGAACTCGTTGGCGAGGTCGACGTTGCTCGTCTCGAGCGCGCCCGAGATCACGGCCGTCGAGACTTCCTGCCCGGCGCGGCCGATGGTGAGGTCGCCCGAGGCGCTGGTGACGCCGTAGAAGTTCTCGCCGAGCTGCTCGAGCCCGTTCGGGTTGTTCACGGTGCCGATCGCGATCTGGGCGATCGAGCGCTGCTCGCCGTTCGAGAAGTTCAGCGAGAGCGTGCCCGAGGGGTCGATGCCGTAGCCGATGACGCGGCCGGCGGCCTGCCCGTCCTGGTCGCTCACGGCGACGGTCGTGGAGCCGCCGTACTGCGTGAGGTCGCCGAAGTTGAACTGGATGTCGACGTCGTCGGCGTTGCTGCCGGGGTAGTCGGCGCCGTCGATCGTGAACGTCGCCGGGTCGTTGAGGAGGTTGCCCTCGTTGTCGAAGTCGAGCACGCTCCCGACGATGGCGGGGAGGTCCGTCGGGGGGACGGGCGGCTCGGCCTCGGGCTCGCCGGCGAGCTCGGCCCCCGCGACGGTCCACTCGTCGATGCCCGTCTTCTGCATCGTGAGCACGAGGGTGTGGGCCTTGCCCTCGCCGTCGTAGACGACCGTCGACATCGTGACCTGGCTCTGGGCGGCGTCGGGGTCGGCGAGCGGGCGGGCCTCCATGTCGGCCGAGAGGTTCCCGCTGACGCTGACGTTGTCGGTCTCCTCGGGGGCGGCGTTGACGCTGAGGTCGAGCTGGATGTTCTGGAGCTGCCCGGTGTTGAGCGTGCCGTCGGGGGAGTAGTCCCAGCCCTGGACGGCGAGGCCGCCCGCGGTGACGAGCTCGCCCTCGGCGTTGAAGGTGAAGTTGCCGGCGCGCGTGAGCACGTTGCCCTCGCCGCCGCGCGCGATGAAGTACCCGTCGCCGGAGAGCGAGAGGTCGGTGCCGATGTTGGTGTACTCGAACGAGCCCTGGCTCCAGTCTTGGTCCACGGAGCCGACGGCGACGCCGTTGCCGATCGAGGCGGGGTTGATGCCGGAGCCGCCGGAGGAGCGGCCGAGGCCGAGGAGGCGCTGCCCGAGCAGCTCGTTGAAGGCGACGCGGCTGCGCTTGAAGGCGGCCGTGTTGACATTCGCGATGTTGTTACCGATCACGTCCATGCGGACCTGATTGACTTTGAGGCCGGAGATGCCGGTGCGGAGAGAACGAATCATGGTGTGTCTGTGGGTTGGTCCGCAGCGTCGGTCGGTCGGCTGCGGTCCGGCCTCCCGTACCCCCCGCAGAGGGGAGCGTGGGTCCAGCCGGGTGGAGGGAACTACGGAGTGAGAACTAGAGGGTGAGAACTAGAGGGTGGAGGTCGTGGCGGGGTCGAGCACGAAGGCGCTGTCGATCCCGGTGAACACGCGGTCCTGGAGGTCCGCCTGGCCGAGCGCCGTCACGACCGTCCGGTTTGGGACGTTGACGATGAAGGCGGCGTCGGCGCGGAGGAGGAGCGCGTCCTGCGAGCCCTTCTCGTCGAGCGCCCGGAGGGCGTCGGCGATGTGGGAGCGGTCGGCGTCGGAGAGCGGGATGCCGCGCTGCTCGATCCGCTCGGCGGCGTGCGCCGAAAGCGTAAGCGCGGGCGTCGGCTCGCTCAGGCGGCGGAGCGTCTCCGCGAACGAGTCCCCGGTCGGGGCCGTCGGGCGCGGCGTGGCGCCGCCGGGCGGGAGCCCGGGTTGCTGCACGCGGGCAGCGAGGTCGCGAACGTTCATACACGTAGGGGTTGGTGAATGAGAGAGCGAATGGGGGAGGAACGAGGGATCAGGGGATCACCGCGACGACCTCGTCGAGGGCGATCGCGAAGGGGCCGATCCAGAGCCTGGCGCCGTCCTCCTCGATCGTGATGCGGTCCACCTGTCCGCGCGTGTACGTCGTCACGTCGACGGGCTCGCCGTCGGCGTCCGCGGCCTCGACCTGGAAGGTGTAGGCGCCGGGCTCGGCGGGCGTGCCGTCATCGGCGAGGCCGTCCCACGCGGGCGCGTGGGCGCCTCCGCCGAGGTGGCCGGGCTCGATCGTGCGGACCACGGCGCCCTCGGCGTTACGAACGGTGATGGTGACAGCGGCGGCCGGCTGGTCGAGCCGGAACGGCAGCGGCGCCGCCGCGGAGCCGTCCCACACCGCCGTGTTGCCGGCGGCCTCGACCGTCTGCCCGATCATGGCCGACGCCGTGGCGAGCGTGGTCCGGTCGCTGATCAGCCCGGAGAGCTGGGCCTGCTGCGCGGCGGCGGCGGCCGAGCCCTCGCTCAGGAGGGCGAGCTGCTCGGAGTGCACCGCGAGCGTGCCGCTGATGTTGGAGAGCTGCTCGACCGACGAGAACTGCGCGAGCTGAGCGGCGAACTCGTGCCCGCTCTGCGGGTTCGTCGGGTCCTGGTTGGCGAGCTGCGCGACGAGGAGCTGGAGGAAGTCGTCCCGGTCGAGGTCGGCGGAGCGGTCGGGCGTCGTCGGCCTCGGCGTCTGCTGCGAGAGGTCGGGGATAGAGTACGTGGTCGGCGTTTCCATAGGGGGGTCCGGTGGGGGAGTCGATCGGCTATCCGACCCATTCGTTGTGGGCGCCGGTGCGGACGGGCGCGGGGGGTAAGGCGTCCGCGTCGGCGGTGCGGCGCGGTGCGGAGCCGGAGGCCGGAGCAGGCTGGCGCTCGGGCGAGGCGGAGCCGTCGTCCTGCCGGCCGTCGGTGAACGAGAGGTCGACGTCGGTGCCGTAGCGGGCTTCGAGCGCGCTCTGCAGGCGGTCCGACTGCTCGGTCATCACCGTGCGGAGGGCCGGGTCGCTGAAGCCGAGGGCGACGCGGACGTGCTCGTCCTCGCGCTGGGCCTGCACGGTGACCTCGCCTTCGCCCTCGCCGAGCGAGACGCGGACCGTCTGCCAGGCCCCGGCGATCGCGCGCGGCGCGGCCTCGCCCAGCTTCTGCAGCCAGGCGGCGCTGAGCGCCAACCGGGGCGCTACGCCGTCACTCGGCCCGGCGGATTTGGCGCGGGCGGCCTCGGCGCTCGTCTGCGATGCGACGGCCTCGGCGGAGCGCTCGGTCGGGAGCGCGTCACCGGAGAGGTCGGGAGCGGGATCGGCGGCGGCGAAGTCGGCGGTCGCGAGGTCGCCGAACGAGGGGGCGGGCTCAGAGCCGGCGAGCCGGTCGGGGGCGAGCGCGAGAGGCTTCGGGCCGTCGTGCCTGGCGTCCGCCTGACGTTCGCGGCGCGACGAGCCCTCGCGGGAATCGCCGTCCCGCCCCGCCGCGTGCTCGGACGATTCGATGGTCTGGCTCTGCCCGTCCGCCGTGGGCTCCGGAGCGTTCTCGTCCACGGCCTCGGTGGGGTGCCGGAGGGGGCGCTGATCCGGCGTCGCGCGGGCGTCGCGCGGGGTTGCAGCGTTCTGCGTTGCGGCCGTCTTCGCCTCGAGCGCCGCGCGGTCGGGGGAGGGGGACGGTGCGGGTTCCTCGCCGGCGAACGGCTCCGAGAGCGCGGGCTCGGCGTCTGGGCTCGGAACCACCGTCGGGCGAGGTGCGGCAGGCGTCCGTGCTTCTCTGGGCTCGGTGCTCACCCCGAGCACTGTCGGTTCGAAAGCGGAGGCGACGGGCGGCGTATCGGCGTCGGCTGCGGAGGCCGCGCGCGCCGACGAGAGCGCCTCGGCGGAGACGGGCATCGGCCGGGGCTCGTCGGCGACGGGACCGGCGATGGGATCGGCGCCGGTTCGCAGATCCGGTGCCGGAACGTGCGCTGCCGCAGGTCGCTCCGGGCGAACGGCGGAGGCTTCGGGCGGCGACGGACGACGGGGCCCCTCGCCAGAACCCTGCGCTCGGCCCGGGTCGGAGGCGGCAGCGGGCGCCGCGTCGCGTTCGGAACGCGACGAGCCCACGAGGGCTTCGCCGTCCTGCACCGTCACGCGCTCAGGAGCATCGTCGGATGAAGAGGGTCGCGGCGCCGAGGGCACCGAGCCGTCCGGCAACTCATCACCCGTCGGCTCGCCGGTCGGTGCGCTGGCCGAGTTCGCGCCGAGGGACATCGGATCGGACGCCGTGCGGGCGTCGGTCGTCGGCCGGAGGGACGGGCTCGTCACCCCGCCGGGCGTCTCCGGCCGTCGAGGGCCGAGGTCGGATGCAGGCCCCGAGGATTCGGACGCGGCGTCGGATGCTCCGACCCCTCCACCATGCTTCGTCCCTTCGGGGGCCGAATCCGGGGCCGCGTGGGTCGCTCGGAGATCTGCCCGCGTTGGCTGGGCGGAGACCGGACGAGCATCGCCGTCCGCCGAGGGTTTGGTCGTGATCGATTCGGAGGGCGTTGGCAAGGGGACTCCCTCGACGTCGGCGGCGGCTGATTGCGTTGCGTAGAGCCTTCCACGTTCGACCGGGCCGGCCGTGGGTCGCGACGCCGCTTCTGCCGACGCGGCGCGCGAGGAGGCCTCAGTGGCGTGGGCATCGCTGCGTGCTGCCGCTAGAGCGGATCTCTGAGACGGTACCGACTGTGAGCTGGAAGCCCCGAGCCCGACGTGTGCGGGTGTCGGAGAACCACTCACGACGACGGGAAAATCGGGAGTCAACTCGTCGATTGCTGGCTCCGCCGCTCTGACGTCCGCCGTTGCGTTTTCGGCTTCTGCACCGTCGGGCGCTGCGTTAGTAGCGGTGGGTGCGGCGGCGAGCGGGAGGGCGTCGGGGGCGAGCGCCGTCGGCTTGGTCTCCGAAGTCGTCTCGCTGAGCGCCGGGCGGGCGAGTCCCTCACCAGCGCTCGCGGAGGGGTCTCGGGGCATCGCGAGGGCGAGCAGGCGCCCGAAGTGGAGCGCGGCGTCGGCGGACGCACCCCCGCCCTGCGTCTCCGTGGGAGTCGGGGTCGGGGCGGCCGGTAGGGGGAGGGGGAGCAGCATGGGGGTCAGCGCGGGAGGTCGGTAGCGCCCGCGCCATCGGCGGACGGCGGCGCCGAGGCAGGGGCGCGCTCGGCGGGCGTCGACGCGGACGTCGCCCGTTGGATGAACACGGCGGCGCGCGCCGGGTCGAGGGCGCCCAGGAGGCGGGCGCGGTTGCGCCCGGAGGACTCGGCGTAGAGGGTTTCGAGCACGTCGAGATCGAGCCGGTCCAGCACCTGCCGGAGCTCCCGGTCCTCGATCTTCACGATCGTGGCCGCCAGCTCGTCGACGGCGAGGCGCGGCGCCGGGGCGACGGGTGCGGGCGGCGATGCGAGGCGCGCTTCGTACTCGGCCACCTTCTGCCGTAGCACGACGAGGGAGTCGCTCAGGGCGCGAGCAGCGGCGGTCGAGTCCGTCCCGAGCCCGCTCGCGCCGAGCGCGGCCGAGGAGTCCGCACCCACGCCGATCGGCATGCCCAGGCTGTCGACCAGGGCCGATGGTGCGGCAACGATGCCGTCGGCGGCCAGGCTGTCGGCCGCCGCGCGGTGGGCCTCGACGACGTCGGGGGCGACGAGCGGGAGCGCGAAGTACGTCCCGACGAGGCTGGCCCCGAAGGCGGCGAGCGTACCGAGCGCGATGATGAGGAGGGTTCGCATGAGCTAGTCGGCGGCGCGGGCGTCAGGCGGCGTGCGCGGGGCGGTGTTTCCGCAGGTGTCCCGAGACGGCCTGCTCGTCGAGGAAGGCGAGCTCGGCCTCGGCCTGGGTGCGGCGGTGGGCGGTCGCCTCCTGGTCGCGGAGGGTGTGGAGCGCCTCCTCGGGCCGGCGCCGGGCCGCGAGCGCGCGGTGGGCCGCCTCCTCTTCCCGAACGAGCCGGTCGAGGCGCCGGGCGGCGTTGAGCTCGGCGCGGCGGAGGTCGTCGAGGTGGCCGGCGTGGCG
>CAYTJT010000152.1:0-8109 GCA_964438105.1 uncultured Rhodothermales bacterium
CGACGCGCTCACGCTCCCGCAGTCGCGGCTCCGGTCCGTGGCGCCGACCGAGGCCGGGTTCGACGCCGAGGGGCTCCGCCGCATCGACGCGGTCGTCGAGCGCGCGATCGACCAGCGCGTGTTTCCCGGAGCCGTCGTCGCCGTCGGGCGGCGCGGTGCGATGGCGAAGCTGCACGCATACGGACGGCACACCTACGCGCTCGATGCGCCGCCCGTCACCCCGGCGTCCGTGTTCGACCTCGCCTCGCTCACCAAGGTCGTCGGGACGACGCTGGCGGCGATGAGGCTCTACGACGAGGGGCGGCTCGACCTCGACGCCCCCGTGGCCCGCTATCTCCCGGCCTACGGCGGCGGTCAGAAAGACCGCGTCACGATCCGCCACCTCCTCTCCCACAGCGCCGGCCACCGCGCTTTCCACCCGTTCCACCGCGACGGCCCCCGGCAGCCCGACGCCATCCTCGACTTCATCCTCGGCGACTCCCTCCGCTACGCGCCCGGCACCGACACCCGCTACAGCGACTTCGACATGATCGTGCTCGGCGAGGTGATCGAGGCGATCACGGGGCAGCCGCTCGACGCGTACCTCCGCGCGACGTTCTACGAGCCGCTCGGCATGGACGCCACCGGCTTCCGCGCGGCCGGCACGCTCGACCCGCGCGCCCTCCCGACCGAGGTCGACGACACGTTCCGGCGGCGGACGCTCCAGGGCGAGGTGCACGACGAAGCGGCCTCGCTCCTCGGTGGCGTCGCCGGGCACGCCGGGCTGTTCTCGACGGCGCCCGATCTCGCGCGCGTGGCGTTCCTCCTTACGAACGGGGGCCGGGCCTACGGCCACCGCTTCTTCTCCCCCGCGACGATCGACCTGTTCACCCGCCGCGCGCGGCCCGTCGGCGAGTTTCCCGCGGCGCTCGGCTGGGTCGCGAACCGCCCGGCGTCGGAGGGCTACTCGTCGTCGGGGCGGCGGATGGGGCCGCGCGCGTTCGGGCACACCGGCTTCACCGGCACCTCGATCTGGATCGACCCCGACTCCGGCCTGTGGGTGATCCTGCTCACGAACCGGACGTTTCCCGAGCGCGGCCCGACGGCGATTGCGCGCGTCCGTGCCGCCGTCGCCGACCTCGCCGCCGAAGCTCTCGCGAAGGGGCGGGCGGCCGGAACCACGGCGGCGGACATCCGGTACACCGGCGCGGTTCAAAAATCCTACGACTGACCATGCCTACTTACGTTTACCGTCGCGAAGACGGCACCACGTTCGACGTCTTCCAGCGCATCTCCGACGACCCGCTCGAGGTCGATCCCGACACGGGCGAGCCGGTGCAGCGGGTGATCGGCGGCGGGGCCGGGCTGATCTTCAAGGGCACGGGGTTCTACGAGACCGACTACGTCCGCAAGTCCGGCGGTTCGGAGAGCAAGCCGGAAGGCTCCGAGTCCAAACCCGCGAAGTCGGAGTCGAAGCCCGCGAACGGGGATTCCGGCAGCGCGAAGAAGGCGTCGAAGAAGGTGAGCGACGACTGAGCGCGGCGGGAGGCTCCACGGCGGCGACGTGATCTGCTGCGCGAATACCCCCCGTCCCGTTCGCCTTGCGCTGTCGCGCTCAGCGCTCACGGGACTGTCCCCCTCGTTGAGGGGGACAGCCGCGCGAAGCTGGGAACGAGCGGAGCGAGTGACCGCGAGCGTGGCGGGGGGTCGGTTCAGCGCACCACCGTCATCTGCCGCGTGAGCACCTCGCCGCTGACCTCCGCACGCACGACGTACACCCCCGCCGGCAGCGCCCGCGCGTCGAGCCCGAAGCGGTGCGCTCCGGCCGCGAGGTCGCCGCTGTGGAGCACGGCCACGCGGCGGCCGAGCACGTCGTAGACGGCGACACGCACGTCGGCCGCCTCGGCGAGCGCCACGGCCACCGTGCTCTGCGCGGCGGAGGCCCCCACCGGGTTCGGGTACACCGCGAGCGACGACACTTCCGGCGCCGTCGCTTCGTCCTCGGCGTCCGTCCCCGCCGTCACGGTGAGCGTCAGCGGCACCTCAACGGCCGTGCCCGTCTCCGCTTCGAACGCTTGCAGCACCGCCGTGTACTCGCCGACCGAACGTGCACCCGGCCGGAACGTCAACTCTATCTCCCGACTCTCGCCCGGCGCGAGCGTGCCGCGCCAAGCCTCCACCACCAGCCACGACGGCGGCAGCGGGTGCGGGCGCACCGCCACGATACCCGCGTTCTGGAACTCCGACCACGGGTAGTAGAGCACGCCGTTGGGGTCGAGCGTGCTCCGCACGGCCTCGCCCCCGATGTCGCCGTCTTCGGTTCCCGGTAGCGGGTCCAAGAGCGGCGTCTCCAGCGGCTCCGCCCCCGGCGCCGTGTCCTCGCCGTGACGGCCCACGACGCCGATCCGGGGGGGCGGAGGGCCGGTCGGGCTAAGGGTGAGTTCGAGGCGGAGGCCCTCAGACTCCGAGGCCGCCGCGGCGGGGAGGACGTTGAGGCCCCGCCCGAGCGAGGCACCGGGGTAGGCCTCCATCTGCACAGGATAGCCCTCGACCACGTTGCCGAGGGTGTCCACCGCCCAGATGTCGTCGTGGGCGACGTCGGTGAAGAGGAAGTGGTGCTCGCCCTCGTCGTAGCCGAGGCCGGAGGGGAAGCCGGTCTCGGAAGGGGGCGGGGCCGTCTCCGCCACGGGGATCTCGATGCGCCGCCCCGTTGCCACGCCGTCGAGGTCGCCCTCCAGCAAGAGCGCCCGCTCGACGGTGAAGCCCGAGCTTTCCCTGTTCAGCCACCACAGCGTCCCCGTGTCGGCGTTGTACGCTACTCCGGCCGTGGCCGAGCCATTCGTAACCTCAGCGAGGCGGGGATGCTCGAAGGCACGCACCACCTCCAGTGAGGGCGTCAACTCGTACGTCTCGCGTGGGAAACCTCCGGTCTCGGCAGCGAAGAGCCGACCGTCGGGTGTCATCGCGAGGCCGTAGGGGCTCCACGACGGCGCCTCGATGGCGCTCTCATCGACGAGGGCGAGTACCTCACCGTACGGCCCGCACGCGCCGCCGAGCGCGTCAGCACTGAGACGGGCCGTGCTGTTCGTCTGCTGCATCGGGCGGTCGAAGTTCAGGCAGAATGCGAGCGCCGCGCTGCCCGTGTTCGTGAGCGTCACCGCCCGCGTCACGGTCGTGTGCTGCTCCGCCTCGGCGCTGACACCCTGCGGCTCCACGCTCAACTGCGCCTGCGCGGGAGTGCTCCCGAGCCCGACGGCGAGTGCAGCAACAAGGATACCTGCTCTGATGGGCTCGGACATGACTCGGTGGATAAGCGGAGAGCCGCAAGGTACGGTCTCCCGACAGGCCGGGATCACAGCGCGGCCCCGCGCCGCCAGCGGTCGAGCGCCCGCGCCCACGCTCGCTCGTAGACCGGCTGCCGGACGAGGACGTAGTGGCCGAGCGGGCTCCGGTCGCCGTAGTAGCCCGCGCGCTCGAACACGAACGTGCTGGCGGCGTCCCCCTCCCCGTAGCCGTAGTGCCACGTCTCCCCCTCGAACGTCGTCTCGACGTAGCCGGGCGCGCCGAAGATGACGTAGACCATCCCCCGGTCCGTCTTCCACCCCGCCTTGTGCGAGGTGAACAGCAGGTTCGCCTCCTCGACGCGCTCGAAGTAGAGCCGGAGCAGGTTCGAGGCCACGCGGCGGTCCGGCACGAGCGCGCCCCAGAACGCGTCGAACCGGCGGCGGCGCTCCTGCGGGGTGTCGCCCGCCGTGATGAACGCCATCTCGCGCGGGTACGCGATGTAGTCGAGCGCGGCGACGAGTTCGGCAAGGGTGGCGAGACGCGGGAAGGCGACGCCCTTGACCGAGAGCGTCCGCCCCTGCCGGTCCAACACCTCCCCGTTCGCATCCCGCAGCCGCAGGTCGATCTGATACATGCCAGCTTCGAGCAACGGCAGATCGAACGTGGCGGACTGCTCCCGCCTGCCGTCGAGCGGTTCCCTCACGGCGAGCACGGTATCCGCCGCCTCGTCATCCACCCCGCGATAGGCGAGCGAGCCGCGCGACGGGGAGACCCAGAACGGTGGAATAGCGACGGTCGTATCCGCGCGCAGCTCGCTGACGACGAGTTCGAGCGCGGCTCCCTGTGGTGCGTCGTACGCCTCGACCCGTACCCGAAGCGAGTCGCGCTGCGCCGGTAGGTGGAGCGCGACGAACGGCTCGGCGTCACCGCCCGGCGTCGCCGCGAGCACGAGCGGTCGGCTCAGCCGGGGCACGCCCGTCAGCCCCTCCACCTCGACGCGCTGGCGACGCACGGTCTGGTTGCCCGTTTCGAGATCCTCGAGCACGGCTTCGACGACGTAGACGCCGGGCGCGAGCGCGAACCGCTCCGCGTGCCGGACGCGGTCGTAGGTCTGCGCGACGTCCGTCGACGCGGCCTCCAGCGTATCCCCGAACGACACGAACGACGCCGTCCCGCGCCCCGCCCCCCCCTCTACCTGCACCGTGAGGTCGTACCGGGCCAGGTAGCTCGTGTCGGCAGCGGCGAACACGAGCGAGGCGCGTGGGAAGCTGAGGTACGATTCGATCCCCGGCTGCCCGTCCCGCACGGTGGCGAACGCTTCGAGGTCGAAGCTCGGGAGGCCGGGCTCGTAGGCTACCGACCGCCCCGCGTCGGGCGCGTCGAGCGCGCCGCCGCCCGAACAGGCGGACAGCGCAGCGGGGAGCAGCAGGCAGAGGACCATTGTCGAGATGCGCCCCATAGCTCCTCCCCTCCGGCCCCCTCGCTGCGGTGGATTACGACCCCGCCGCGTCCACAATCGCTGCGAAGCTCTCGGCGTCGAGGCTGGCCCCGCCGATCAGCCCGCCGTCGATGTCGGGCTGCGCGAGGAGGTCGGCGGCGTTGCCGGGCTTCATGCTGCCGCCGTAGAGCAGCTCGACCGCGCGGCCGGTCGCGCCGTGCGACGCCCCGATGCGCTCGCGGATGAACTGGTGCATCGCCTGCGCCTGCTCGGGCGAGGCCGTCTTGCCCGTCCCGATCGCCCAGACCGGCTCGTACGCGACGACGAGGTCCGAGCCTGCGTCGAGTTGGACGCCGTCGAGCGCCGCGTCGATCTGTCGCCCGACGACCGACTCTTCCTCGCCCGCCTCGCGCTGATCGAGCGTCTCGCCGACGCAGACGATCGGGACGAGCCCGTGCTGCATCGCCGCCTTCACCTTTTCGTTCACGCCTCTGTCGGTCTCGCCGAATAGCTGCCGCCGCTCGCTGTGGCCGAGGATCACGTAATGGCACCCCACGGACGCGAGCATCGACGCCGATACTTCGCCGGTGAACGCGCCCGACTCGGCAGCGTGCATGTTCTGCGCGCCGAGCCGCACCGGCGTGTCGCGGACGATCTCGGCGGCGGCTTCGAGCGAGATGAACGGTGGGCAGATCGCGACGGCGACGCCGTCGGCCGCGTCGCCGGTGGCGCGCGCCACGTCGGAGGCGAGGCGGACGGCTTCGGCGAGGTCGGTGTTCATCTTCCAGTTTCCGGCGATCAGCATGGGTCGAGGGGCTTGGATGGTAGAGAAAAGGGGTCAGCGTTGCGCTTCGAGTTTTACTCGAAGCAATTCGCGTACGAGCTTGGGGTCGGGGGAGCCCGGGAAGGTTTTCATCACCTGACCGATAAAGAACCCGATCAGTTTCTGCTTGCCGCCGAGGTACTCCCGCACGTTGTCCGGGTGCGCCGCGAGCACGCTGTCCACGACGGGTTCGAGCGCGCCGGTGTCGGAGACCTGCAGCAGGTCGCGCTCCTCGGCGATCGCTTCGGGCGAGGCGTCGGTGTCGGTGAGCGCGTCGAAGATCTCCGACGCGGCCGACGAGCCGATGCGGTCGTCGAGCCGCATTCGGATGAGCGCGGCCAGCCGCTCCGGCTCGATGGGGAACGCGGAGAGATCGACACCATGCTCCTTCGCGACGCGCAGCACGTCGCCCATGACGAAGTTCGAGACCGTCTTCGCCTCGGCCTCCGACGGCGTGGCGGCCAGCGCGGCGAGCGTCGCCTCGAAGTAGTCGGCCGTCGTGCGGTCCTCGGTGAGCAGTTCGGCGTCGTAGTCCGGCAGCCCCCACGTCGCGGTGTAGCGGTCGCGGCGCGCCTCGGGCAGTTCGGGCTGAGTCTGTCGGATCTCATTGAGGAGGGCCTCGGTCACCACGACGGGCGCGAGGTCGGGGTCGGGGAAGTAGCGGTAGTCGTGCGCCTCTTCCTTCGAGCGCATCGGGCGCGTGACGAGCGCGTCGGCGTCCCACAGCCGGGTCTCCTGCGTCACCCCCTCCCCGCTCTCGACGAGCCGGACCTGCCGCTCTGCCTCGAAGGCGACCGCGTGCTCGACGTTGCGGATCGAGTTGAGGTTTTTGACCTCGGCCTTCGTGCCGAAGGCTTGCTGCCCGCGCGGGCGGACGGAGACGTTCGCGTCGCAGCGCAGCGAGCCCTCCTCCATATTCCCGTCGCAGACGCCGAGGTAGCGGACGGTCTGTCGGATCGCGCGGAGGTAGGCGCCCGCCTCTTCGGCGCTGCGGATATCCGGCTCCGACACGATCTCGATGAGCGGGACGCCGCAGCGGTTGTAGTCGAGCAGCGACGCCGTCGGGTCCTGGTCGTGCACCGACTTGCCCGCGTCCTCCTCCATGTGGATGCGGTTGATCCCGATCCGCTTCCGCGCGCCGTCCACCTCCACCTCGACGTAGCCGCCGTGGCAGATCGGCTCGTCGTACTGAGAAATCTGATAGCCCTTCGGCAGGTCCGGGTAGAAGTAGTGCTTCCGCGCGAACTCCGAGCGCTCGGCGATCTCGCAGTGCGTGGCGAGGCCCATCCGGATCGTGAACCGGACGACGGCGTCGTTGAGCACGGGCAGCGTGCCCGGGTGCCCGAGCGAGACGGGGTCGACGTGATGGTTGGGCGCGGCGCCGAACGCGGCGGACTCCGGGCTGAACGCCTTCGACGCCGTCGACAGCTGCGCGTGCACTTCGAGCCCGACGACGACTTCGTAGTCCGTGGCGGTGACGGCCTCAGAGGAATCGGTCGGCATGGCGGGGCGGCGAAAGGCGTGGGCGGACAGACGGGGCGGAAAGATAACGCCGGTGCCGCTCCGCCGCTGCCTCAGCCCGTCAGCGCCTCGCGCTTCGCGAGGACTTCCTCGGCGTGCTCTGCCGTCTTCGGGCGCTTGAAGACGTGGCGCACTGTCCCCTCCGGGTCGATGAGAAACGTCGTCCGCTTGATGCCCATGCGCTTGACGCCGTACATGTTCTTCTCGCCCCACACGCCGTACCGCTCCATCACCGCGCGGTCGGGGTCGGCGACGAGCGGGAACGGGAGATCGTACTTCTCGGAGAACCGCTCGTGGGAGGCCTCGTCGTCGCCGGATACGCCGATGACGGTAACGCCTTCTTCTTTCAACAGCGCGAAGTTGTCGCGGAGGTTGCACGCCTGTTTCGTGCAGCCGGGCGTGTTGTCTTTCGGATAGAAATACAGCAGCACCCACCCGCCCCGATGGTCGGACAGCGTGAGGGTGCCGCCCGAGCCGGTCGGGGCGGTGAAGTCGGGGGCCGGGTCGCCGGCGGCGGGCATCGTGGACGTGCTCATGGGGTCGTCAGGGTGTCGATGGAAGAGGTGTCGTTGAGAGACCAGTCGTAGGGCAGAAAGTCGACGTCGTAGGCGCTCTGCTCCAGCTTGCTGCGTACGTCGCCGTGGAAGTATGGGGCCAAGAAGACTTGCAGCGCGCGGTCGTTGCCGCCGAAGTCGCTCTTGAACCAACTGAAGATTTTCGAGAGGCCGATCGCGTCGTCGTCGAGCGGCACGCGGTTCTTCGCGTCGTTTGAGAGAAAGCGTCGTGCCTGCTCGTCGAGCTGCTGGTCGAGGCGATCGCCGGTGTAGGCTTCGTCGCGCAGCGGCGGGCAGCTCAGCGCGGCGCAGACGAGCGCGAAGTGGATGCGCGGCTCGTCGAACTCCTTTCGGATCGTGCCGTGCTCCACATCGTCGAGCGTCGTCACCTCGCCGCCGATCGTCACGAACTCGACCTTGAACGGGGTGTTGACGAGCGGGACGAACGCCCCGCCGACCACGTCGCGGATGCTCTCGACGGGGTAGTTGTCGACGATCAGCTTGAGCGT
>CAYTJT010000153.1:0-8107 GCA_964438105.1 uncultured Rhodothermales bacterium
GTCTTCTGGACGTACATCGCCTTCAGCCAGTACATGCTGATCTGGTACGGCAACCTCCCCGAGGAGACCGTCTGGTTCGAGCACCGGCTCACGCACGGGTGGGAGACCGTGACCTACGCCCTCATCTGGTTCCACTTCGTCCTGCCGTTCTTCATCCTCATCCCGCGCTTCGCGAAGCGGATCGTCCCGATCCTCGCCTTCATGTGCGTCTGGACGCTCGTGATGCACTGGGTCGACCTGTGGTGGCTGATCAAGCCGAACCTCTACGTCGCGACCGGGAACGAGGCCTACCAGCACGCCGCCCTCGCGTGGACCGACATCACGCTCTGGCTGGGCTTCGTCGGGCTGTTCGCCGGCGCGACGATCTGGCGCGCCTCCCGCCACAGCACCACCCCGTACAACGACCCCTACTTCAACTTCTCGCTCCGCTTCCAGAACGTCTGATCACGGACCGGCCGCGCGGGGCACGGCGGCCGTCGCCCGGTGGCCCGGGCGGACCGGCCGGCCCCGCTGGAAGGGGGTCGAGGGAACCATTCATTTTGGTTTCACTTTTTACTGAAAACAACCCTGCACGCACCGCGTGTACCCCGCGCTCATGGCCAACTCCGACCGACATACCCCCGAACGCCCGCCCCGCTCCGGCGAGGAGCCCGAGCAGCCCCCGGTCCCGGACCCGCACAGGGGAGAGGCCGAGCCCGCTCCGGACGCGCACGCCCGCGACGCCGCCGAGGGCGAGGTCACGCGTCCCGACCAGCAGGAAGAGCTGGGGCCCGTCGCCGGGCTGATGCACGCCTCGGCCGTCGAGGCCACGACCGAGGTGACCAACGACCCCGAAGCCGAGGCCGAGGCCGAGCGCCTCGGGGTGGAGAGCGAGGGCGTCGAGGCGGCGCAGATCTTCACCATCCTGTTCGCGACGGTGCTGGCCCTCGCGCTCGCCGTCGTCGGCGTGTTCGTGCTCGTCGGCGTGTACGCGGACGAGGAGACGATCGAGCGCGACGCCGTGGCGCTCTACCCGGAGCTCCGCGAAGTCGAGCGCGCGTTCGCGGAGATGCAGAACTACAGCCGCGTCGACAGCCTCTACCGCATCCCGATCGCTGCCGCGATGGGCCAGGTCGTCGAGGTCTACGGCGCGCAACAGAGCGAAGCCGTCCCCGCCCCCGACAACTTCTCCACGCTCTACCTCGACGCGATCCGCGAGTCCGACGTCGCCGTGCGCGAGTACGAACTCGACGCGATCGGGTACGACGAGCTGATCGGGGGTGACGAGTCGGTGCCTGCGCCGGGGGTAGATCTCGGATCGGATACGGAAGGAGAGGGGGCGGACGTTGAGACTACAGCGGACGGCGAAGCCGCTGCCGAAGAGCCCGTCAACGAACCCGAGGACCTCTGAACCATGGGAAAGCTGCGCTTCCCGTTCGCTCTATTCGTAGCGGTGGCCCTGGCGGTCACCGCCGGGCGAGCCGTAGCGCAGGTCCCCGGTGAGATCCCCGACGAACTCGCGAACGTGGACATCGTCGAGCGCCTCGGCGAGACCGTGTCGCCCGAGATCGCGCTCGTCGACTCGGACGGGCGGACCGTGACGCTCGCGGAGTATTTCGACGGCGAACGCCCGACGGTGCTCGCCTTCGTGTACCACAACTGCCCGATGCTGTGCAGTCTGATCCTCGATGGGATGACGGCGGCCATGACCGAAGCCGGGCTCGACCTCGGCGAGGACTACCGGGCGCTCGCCGTCTCCTTCGACCCGCGCGACACGCCCGCGCGGGCGGCCGAGGTGAAGGAGCGCTACCTCCGGCGCTTCGACGACGCGGACGCCGCCGAGTCCTTCCACTTCCTCACGGGCACGCAGGAGAACATCGACCGGATCACCGACGAGATCGGGTTCGGATACGAGTGGAACGAGCGACAGCAGGAATTTGCCCACACCGCAGCCCTGTATTTCCTTAGCCCGAACGGCACCATCACCCGCTACCTTTACGGCATCGAGTTCCAGCCCCAGGACGTCCGCACGGCCCTTCTCGAAGCCTCCGACGGGCGGGTGGGCTCTCCGCTGGACCGGCTGATTCTGTACTGCTTCCAATATGACCCCGACGCCAACTCGTACGTTCTGAGCGCCCAGCGTGCGATGAAGGTGGGGGGGCTCCTCACCATCGTTTTGCTCGGGGGCTTCCTCCTGCTCTTCTGGCGGCGCGAGAGTCGCCGCAGCGCTCCGGGCGGGGCGCTGACAGCCTCTTGACCGCCGTCCCGTACAGACGCAGCACGCTGCGTCTCTGACCTGACCGACTCCGCCGCTCCCGGCGAATCCCTGATCCCATGGAAGACAAAGGCACATTCTGGCTCCCTCCGCAGGCCTCCACGACGGCCCACGAGATCGACTGGCTGTTCTACTTCATCCTGTGGTCGAGCGTGATCGTCCTCGCGGGCGTCACCTACTTCATGGTGAAGTTCGCCTGGAAGTACCGCCGCCGCTCCCACGCCGACCGCCCCGTGGACGTCCACCCGAGCCATTGGCTCGAGCTGTCGTGGGTGGTGGTCCCGTCCATCCTCGTGCTCGCCGTGTTCTGGTTCGGGTTTAAGGCGTTCGTCAGCGCCGGGATTCCGCCCGACAACGCCTACGAGATCCGTGTCGTCGGGAAGAAGTGGCTGTGGGAGTTCGAGTACCCCAACGGCACGACCAGCGTCGGCGACCTCTACGTGCCCGTCGGCGAGCCCGTCGAGCTTGTGATGACCTCGACCGACGTGATCCACTCGTTCTTCGTCCCCGCCTTCCGCGTCAAGCACGACGCCGTCCCCAACCGGTACTCCACGGTGTGGTTCGAGGTGAAGGAGCAGGGCGAGTACCAGGTGCTCTGCACGGAGTACTGCGGCACGTCGCACTCCGAGATGTACGCCAAAGTGATCGCGGTGGACCGCGGCACGTTCAACCAGTGGCTCCAGACGGGCGGCGGCAACGAAGACCTCCCGCTCCCGCGCCTCGGCGAGCAGCTCTACACGCAGCAGGCCTGCAACGCCTGCCACTCGGTCGACGGCTCGCCGAAGGTGGGCCCGAGCTGGCTGGGCACTTGGGAAGAGGAGCGGTCCCTCGCGGGCGGCGGCACCGCCGTGATGGACGCGAACTATACCGTGGAGGCTATCGTTCAGCCCCAAGCGAAGATCGTCGCGGGCTACGAGAACGCCGCCATGCCCGCGTATCCGAACCTCTCCGAGCGCCAGCTCGCCGGCATCGTCGCCTACATCCGCGAGATCAACGGCGACTGGAGCGAGGAGGACGCCGCCGAAGGCGCCCCCGCCGATACCACGGCTGCGCCCGCCGATACCACGGCTGCGCCCGCCGACACCGTGGCGGTCGACGCGCCCGACGCCGAGCCCGTTCCCGCTGAGTAAATGACTTCAACGACCCCCCGTTCGGTTTGCGGTCGCTACGGGACGAGTCCCTTCGCTCCCAGCGGCACCGAACTGTCCCCCTCCGCGAGGGGGACAGCTTCCGGCGCCTTGAGCGTAGCGATGGCGCCGGAAGCGGGGGGTCCCATCGCGCCCCAACACGCTTACCCGATATGAGCACGGTCGCCACCGCACCTACCAAAGCGGCTCCCGCCGAGCGGACGCACCCGCCCGGCCACGAGCCCGTGCACAACTACCTCTACGAGCCCGGCCCCGGCCCCGACGTGCGCGGGCTCCGGCGCGTCTGGGAGATCGTGAAGGCGTGGGCCACCACGGTCGATCACAAGCGGATCGGGGTGATGTACCTCTTCACCGTCTCGGCGTTCTTCGCGGTGGGCGGCATCGCCGCGCTCGGCGTCCGCGCCGAGCTCATCGCGCCGGGCTCCGACTTCATGACGGCCGACCAGTACAACCGGCTGTTCACGTTCCACGGCGTGGTGATGGTGTTCCTCTTCATCGTCCCGTCGATCCCGGCGAGCCTGGGCAACTTCATCCTCCCGATCCAGCTCGGCGCGAAGGACGTGGCGTTCCCGAAGCTGAACCTCGCGAGCTACTACATCTTCCTCGCGGGCGCGATGATCGCGCTCTACGCCATCTTCACCGGCGGCATCGACACGGGGTGGACGTTCTACACGCCGTACTCCGACACGACGAACACGGCCGTGCTCCCGATGACGCTGGCGGTCTTCGTCGCGGGCTTCGCGAGTATCCTGACGGGGATCAACTTCATCGTGACGATTCACAAGATGCGCGCGCCGGGGCTGACGTGGAACCGGCTGCCGCTGTTCATCTGGGCGCTCTACTCCGTCTCGATCGTGCAGATCCTCGCGACGCCCGTCATCGGCATCACGATGCTGCTCCTCGCGATGGAGCGGTTCCTCAACATCGGCATCTTCGACCCCGCGCTCGGCGGCGACCCCGTGCTCTTCCAGCACTTCTTCTGGTTCTACAGCCACCCCGCCGTCTACATCATGATCCTCCCGGCGTTCGGGGTGATCTCCGAGCTGATGGGCACGTTCAGCCGGCAGAAGGTGTTCGGCTACCGCGCGATCGCGCTCTCGTCGGTGGCGATCGCGATGCTCGGCTTCTTCGTCTGGGGCCACCACATGTTCGTCTCGGGCCAGAGCCCGCTCTCGTCGATCGTGTTCTCCGTCATCACCTTCCTCATCGGCGTGCCGAGCGGGATCAAGGTGCTCAACTGGGTCGCGACGATGTACAAGGGGAGCGTGTGGCTGACGAGCGCGATGCTCTACTCGCTCTCGTTCATCTTCCTCTTCACGATCGGCGGGCTGACGGGGATCATGGTCGGCGCGCTCGCCGTGGACATCCACCTCCACGACACGTACTTCGTCGTCGCCCACTTCCACTACGTGATGATGGGCGGGACGGTGATGGCGATGATCGGCGGGCTGTTCTTCTGGTGGCCGAAGATGTTCGGGCGGATGATGAGCGAGCGGTGGGGGAAGATCTCGGCCGTCGTCGTGTTCTTCGGCTTCAACATGACGTTCTTCACGCAGTTCATCCTCGGCAGCCAGGGCATGCCGCGCCGCTACTTCACCTACCTCGACCAGTACCACGACCTCCACATGGTCTCGACGGTGGGCTCGTGGTTCCTCGGGCTCGGGCTGTTGATGGTGCTCGGCAACATGATCTGGTCGCTGTTCCGCGGAAAGCCCGCGCCGGGCAACCCGTGGGGCTCCGCCACGCTCGAGTGGACGCACACGACGAGCCCGCCGGACCACCACAACTTCCACCGCACGCCGCTCGTCACGCACGGCCCCTACGACTACGACGTGCTGTTCTCCGGCGACGGCGCCGGGGGCGACGGCTCGGGCGGCTACGGCGGCCGGACCCGTCTGGCAGGCGTGCCCGCTCCGATCCCCGACCCGGAGGTCGGCGCCCCGCAGGAGATGGACAAGACCGTCGACCTCGGCCTGAAACAGCCGAAGCCCTCCCGTGATTGACGACGCCGTAGAGACGCAGCATGCTGCGTCTCTACCTAACAGCAAACCTATGGCAGCCCAACCGACCACGATCGCCGTCGACGACCCGCACGTCCACGGGCACGACCACGACGGCGGGGAGCACCCGCCGCACCTCAAGCATTACTTCGTCTCGTCCGAGCAGCAGTTCGACGCGGCGAAGCTGGGGATGTGGCTCTTCCTCGTGACCGAGATCCTGCTCTTCGGCGGGATGTTCGTCGCCTACGGGATCTACCGCGCGATGTACCCCGAGCTGTTCGTCGAGGCGAGCTCGCAGCTCGACACGGTGATGGGCGGGGTCAACACGCTCGTCCTGCTGGCCTCGTCGCTGACGGTGGCGTGGGCCATCCGGGCGATCCAGATGAACAACAAGAAGCTCTGCACCTGGCTGCTCGTGGCGACGGTGGCGCTGGCCGGGGCGTTCATGGTGATCAAGTATTTCGAGTACACCCACAAGTTCGACCTCGGCATCTACCCCGGCGCCAACTTCGTCTACGCCGAGGGCACGCTGTTCACGCTCGACGGGCTCGAAGCCGACGCCCAGACCGCCGTCATCGGCGAGGCGCACGAGGAGGGCCACTACGTGCCCGGCGACCACGGCCTCACCAACCAGCGCGCCGGGCTGTTCTTCTCGATCTACTACGTGATGACGGGCATCCACGGCATCCACGTGCTCATCGGGATGATCGCCATCTCGATCCTCGCGTGGAAGACGTGGAAGGGGAAGTACTCCGACGCGTGGTACACCCCGATCGAGAACACCGGGCTCTACTGGCACGTCGTCGACGTGATCTGGATTTTCCTCTTCCCCCTGATGTACCTGATCTCGTAACGAGCGGCAGCATTCGCCCTCGACTTACGCAGCACGCTTTCCCCTACCATGGCTGAACGCACCTCCGATACCTCGTCGCACGACCCCGCCGACCACGGCCACCACGGGCACCACATCCTCTCGGCGGGCCTCCTGCTGAAGGTGTTCGGCGCGCTCGTCTTCTTGACGATCGTCACCGTGGTGCTCGGGATCATGGAGACCTCCGGCGTCATCCACCTCGGCGCGCTCAGCGTGCCCGTGGCCCTCGGCATCGCCGGGGTGAAGGCGACGCTCGTGGCGATGTTCTTCATGGCGCTGAAGTACGACAACAAGATCAACGCGCTCGCCTTCGTGCTGAGCATCGTCTTCCTCGCCGTGTTCTTCATCTTCACCTTCCTCGACGTGGGCTACCGCGACACCTTCAGCGACTGGTCCGCCACGCCGATCGACGAGCGGGACCTGCAAGAGATGCAACTCCAGCAGCGCGCCGAGGAGCTGCAACCGGCCGTCGAAGCGCAGCCGCTCGTGCTGCCCGGTGACACCGCGCTCGTCGGAACCTCACCGTCCGCGCCCTGAGCCGACATGGTCCTCTCCGCCGTCATCACCGCCTTCGTCGTGGTCGCCCTCCCGGCGCTCATCTTCATGGCGATCTGGACGGCCGTCGCGACCTTCCGCATCCTCTTCCCTGAGCGCGCGCTGCCCTTCACGCGCAACGGCGTCGCCGAGCGGCAGGCGGCACGCGCCCGAGGTCATGCGGTGGAGGTCGGGTTCCGGGAGATCCGCGAGGACGTGCGCGTCCACGCTCGCGAGCTGGCACGCTCGTACGACCTCGTAAGCGGCTGCTTGCACGGCATCCCCGAGGCGTGGATCGACGATCTGTACCGGCGCCGCAACTGATTGATTTCCCCTCTATGAAAGTCACCGAGCACTTCGAGCGGGCGAGCGAGCCGCTCATCTCGTACGAGATCATCCCCCCCGTGCGGGGCGGCTCGCTGCAAGGCGTCTTCGACATCGTCGAGCAGCTGATCCCGTTCGAGCCGCCGTTCATCGACGTGACGGGGCACTCGGCGCAGGTGTACTACGAGGAGATGCCCGACGGCACGATCCGCCGCCACATCAAGCGGAAGCGGCCCGGCACGATCGGGCTCTGCGCGGCCATCCAGTACCGCTTCGGCATCGACACCGTCCCGCACCTGCTCTGCCACGGGTTCACGCGGGAGGAGACCGAGGACGCCCTCATCGAGCTGCAGTACCTCGGCGTCCGCAACGTGATGGCGCTGCGCGGCGACGACAAGGGCGTGCCCAAAAAGCTCAGCCCGCACCGCTCGGTCAACGACACCGCCTGCGACCTCGTCGGCCAGATTCAGGCGATGAACCAGGGCAAGTTCCTCGAAGACCTCATCGACGCGACGCCGACCGACTTCTGCATCGGCGTGGCGGGCTACCCCGAGAAGCACTTCCAGGCGCCCAACCACACGTGGGACGTGCTCGACCTGAAGCGGAAGGTGGACGCCGGCGCGGACTACGTCGTGACGCAGATGTTCTTCGACAACCAGCACTACTTCGACTTCGTCGAGCGGTGCCGCGACGTCGGGATCACCGTGCCGATCGTGCCGGGGCTGAAGATCCTCACCACGAAGCGGCACCTCCACTCGCTCCCGAGCAACTTCCACATCGAGATCCCCGAAGCGCTCGCCGCCGAGGTGGAGGCGGCCCCCGACGACCGCGTCGCCGACGTCGGCATCGAGTGGGCCATCCAGCAGAGCGACGAGCTGATGAGCCGGGGGGTGCCGTCGGTGCACTTTTACATCATGCAGACGGCGAAGCACGTGATCCGCGTCGTCGAGTCGCTCCGGAAGACGGCGTGATTCGA
>CAYTJT010000154.1:0-3984 GCA_964438105.1 uncultured Rhodothermales bacterium
GGCGAGCGACCACTTCGGCGTCCTCGCCCGGTTCGCGTGGCCGCGCTGAATCCGGACGAGCGGGCAGGGAGACGGTGCCGGCGAGGGCGGGGCGTCACGACGGCTCGGTGAGCATGGCTCCGTGCGTGCGGATCACGTCGGCGTAGAACCGGGCGCTGGCCTTCGGCGTGCGCTCCTGCGTTTCGAAGTCGACATGGACGATCCCGAACCGCTTCGAGTAGCCGTGGCTCCACTCGTAGTTATCTAGCAGCGACCACGCGAAGTAGCCCCGGACGTCGGCCCCGCGCTCGATGGCCGTGTGGACGGCGCGGAGGTGGTCACGGAAGTACGCGACGCGCAGCGGGTCCTCGAGCCGTCCGCCGTCGGCCTGCGGCGGATCGTAGAAGGCGGCCCCGTTCTCGGTGACGTAGAGGGGGAGGGGGCCGTACCGTTCGTGCACCCAGAGGAGGACGTCGGTGAGGGCGGGGGCGTACACCTCCCAGTCCATCTCGGTGTACGGATGCCGCTCCTGCCGCACGCGCTCGGTCCCGTCGGGGTAGGCGTCGGGCGCGGCGCGGACGACGGCGCGGGTGTAGTAGTTGATCCCAAGGAAATCGACCGGTTCTTGGATCGACTCGAAGTCTTCGCCCGGAAACGCGGGCCACGCCTCGCCGAACACCTCGCCGAGCTCGCCGGGGTACGCGCCCCGGAAGATCGGGTCGAGGAAGATGCGGTTCATATACACATCGGCGTGGGCCGTGGCCGACGCGTCGGCGTCGCTGTCAGACGCCGGGACCTTCGGTTCGAGGTTGACGACGATTCCCACCTCGCCGTCCGACTCGGCGCGGAAGGCGCGTACGCTTTCGCCGTGGGCACGCAGCAGGTTGTGCGCCACGATGGGTCCTTCGAACAGGTTGCGGTGCCCTGGGGCGAGGCCACCGTTGACGTAGCCGCCGTCCATCACCACCCACGGCTCGTTGAGGGTGGCCCATCTCCGAACGCGGTCCCCGAGGCGGGCGACGACGGCGCGGGTGTAGTCGGCAAACCACCCGGCGACGTCGCGGTTGAGCCAGCCGCCCCGGTCATCTAGCGCGGCGGGGAGGTCCCAGTGGTAGAGCGTGACGAACGGCTCGATCTCGCGTTCGAGGAGTGTATCGACGAGGCGTTCGTAGAAGTCGAGGCCGGACTCGTTGAGGGGGCCCGTGCCGTCGGGGAAAATGCGGCCCCACGCGACGCTGAAGCGGTAGGCGTCCAACCCCAACTCTTTCATCAGCGCCACGTCGCTCGCGTAGCGGTGGTAGTGGTCGCAGGCGATGTCTCCCGTCTCGCTGTCATGCGTGTTGCCCGGGGTGTGCGAGAAGCGGTGCCAGATGGAAGGGCCGGCCCCGTCGGCGAGTGGAGCGCCTTCGATCTGGTAGGACGACGTGGCGGCCCCCCAGACGAAGCTACTGGGAAAACCGTTCGTTTCATGCATGGCGTAGATGATGGGTGAGGTGAGGTCGTGCTGCGCAGCGTCGTGGTCTCTTAGTAGAGGTTGGGCTTCCGATCCGGAGAGGGCGCTGAAATGGCCGTACGACCTCGCTCAGACTCCTCTCAAACTACGGATGCACTACGACGCACTGTAGTGTGTTGACGTTTGATATCCAGACTCATAATCGATATCCCGGCAGCACCCATCCTGCTGCCATGCTCTACGCTACCTCTGATACCGACCGGCACCGTCTCGCACCGCTTCTCCCCGGCCGCTCGGTAACCTGGGGCCGTCCCGGCGACTACAACCGCCGCTTCTTTGGTGCCGTCAACTGGATCGCCCGCAATGGTGGCCTTGCCATTTTGGCTTGCGTCGAGCCGCATACGCGAAAAGACTCCGAATCGCGGGTTTTGCCTCACCCTTCGTCCCGTTCGAAAGCGATCTTGCTGGACCCTGTGCTGACGAAGCCGACAACAGGAGTTTGCATCCGCATTGTGGGCGGTAAAGGATTCGAAGTGTATGGAGTATTAGACCCAGTAAGCCTTTTCGATAGTGCAGAAGCACTTGTTAGGGACCACAGAAGCTGGCTCTGAAGGCACCACGGGTACATTGTTGTACCTACTTACACGTAAAAACTCAGCCAATTATAATTATTGGCTGAGTTTCGCAAAGTTAGGTGGGCTCTACTGGATTCGAACCAGTGACCTCATCGATGTCAACGATGCGCTCTAACCAACTGAGCTAAGAGCCCGATCAGCCTTTCGATCGGCGGGCACCGAATATAGCGTGCGCCGCGGAGGGGAGTCAAGCTGAAGCGGTGGCGCAGAGGCGGCAGGGCGTGAATCTTCCATGGACCCGAGCTTCTGCGCGGTCCTCGCGGGCCCGGCCGCCGATTACGAATCGGACCGCGCGCGAGTACCTTGACCCGGTGCCGAGCGAGGCGCCCGAGCGACGGCGAGGGCTACTCCGACGGAGCGGTCGATACCCAGAGTGCCATTCTAGGCGTTTGTAGGCCCGAGTGGTCCGCGCCAACCGGAGAAGCAGCGCCGGCTTTCCAACTGGCATGTGCTTTGGGTAAGCCACCCGTGACTCAGCCTCATGGCACCGGGTGAGAAGCCGCTGCGCCGCTCCCACGCCCGTACGTCTGCCTAGACGACCCCCCTTCCCATGGATTTATCGTTCACCCTTCGCTCGGCCGAGAACGAACTGGACCGTACCCCCAAACAGGTGCGGATGAGAGAGGCCCTGCTCCGGGCGATGGAAGCGGCGCGCGACCCCTCGGGTGCGGACGCGGTGCCGTGGCGCTTCTACCTCCTCGGGGCCGAGACGATCTCGACCGTGGCGTGGCTCTACGCGCGGCTCCTCGAAGACGAGGTCGGAGCCGAAGGCGCGCGGGCGGCCTACGAGCAGTGGCGGGCCGTGCCGGGCTGGATCGTGGTGACGTGCGCGCGGCAAGAGGACGAAGGGCAGATGGAGCAGGCGGTGATCGACTGCCTCACGTCGGTGCAGCGGGCCTCGCTCTCGCTCTGGAGCGACGACGTGCCGACGAACTGGGTCACGGAGGTGTTCTCCGAGTCGGACCAGCTGTACGACCTCGTCCAGGTGGACCCGGAGCGCGAGCAGGTGCTCGGGGTCCTGTGGTACGGGCACCCCGAACCGCCGTCGAGCGCGTTCGACAGCGACGAGGTCCACGAGCGGCCGTAACGCGAACGGGTCGGGAGGCAGCAGAGCGGAACACGGCGAGGCGATGTCGGTGGGGATACCCTCCCTCCACACAGCACCGAGCCCCTTTGCGCCTCCACCACGAACACCCCTGGGACGTCGCTCCCCGCGAGGCCATCGCCATTCAGCGCGACCTCGCCGAACACGTCCGCTTCGAGCCGCTGCCGGCTGATCTCGACACCGTCGCGGGCGTGGACGTCAGCGTGCGCGGCGACCGCGTCCGCACGGCGATCGTGGTGCTGCGGACGGATGATTTCGAGGTCGTTGATCAGGTGACGTGGGAGGGGCCGGTGGCGTTTCCGTACGTGCCCGGCTTGCTCTCCTTCCGCGAGATGCCCGCCGTCCTCCCCGCGCTCGAAAGGCTCTCCACCCAGCCCGATGTGTTCATCCTCGACGCGCAGGGCTACGCGCACCCGCGCCGCTTCGGGCTCGCCTGCCACCTCGGCGTGCTCCTCGACAAACCTGCCATCGGTGTGGCGAAGACGCGGCTCGTCGGGCGGCACGACGCGCCGGGGCCGGAGAAGGGCAGCCGCACGCCGCTCGTCCACGACGGCGAGACGATCGGGAGCGTGGTGCGGACGCGCGAACGCGTCAACCCCGTGTTCGTCTCCGTCGGCCACCGCGCGACGCTCGACGACGCCGTCGCCCTCACGCTCCGCTGCGCGACGCGCTTCAAGCTCCCGATGCCGACGCACCTCGCCCACCGGCTGAGCAAGCACGGCGCGTTGTAGGGACACGATGCATCGTGTCCCTACGGATCGTGTCCCTACGGATCGTGTCCCTACGGATCGTGTCCCTACGGATCGTGTCCC
>CAYTJT010000154.1:4084-8044 GCA_964438105.1 uncultured Rhodothermales bacterium
TACGCCTCAGAAAAACAGCCGCATTCGGACGTTCACGGTGCGCGGGGTGAGCCGCGTCGGGATCCGCTGCCACGCTTGCTCGGCGCCGGTGGCGTACGTGTAGGCGATAGTGTTCGTCATGTCGAACACGTTGAGCACCTCGCCGGTGAGCTCGAGCCGGACGGGGTTGCCGGTGGGGCTGCGCTGGGCGAGCGTGGCCTCTTTCGTGATGCCGAGGTCGACGCGGCGGTACTCGGGGTAGCGGCCGGAGTTGCGCGGGCCGGGCACCTGGAGGTCGACGCGGTCGACCCGCTCGCCGGGTTGGGGCGGGGTGTAGGGCGTGCCCGTCCCGAAGAGCGCGCGGAGGTAGACCTTCCACGACGTGCTGTTGGGCACGTAGTCCTGCACGAAGAGGGCGATGTTGTGGCGGCGGTCCGTCGGGCGTGGCACCGGCCCGTCGGCGCCCGGTGTGGGCACGAAGAGCTCCTCGCTCGTGACGAGGAACCCGTAGTTCAGCCAGCTCTCTAGCCCGGGCACGAACTCGCCGCGGAGCTGGAGGTCGAGCCCGTAGGCGTAGCCGTCGGCGTTGTTCTCGCCGGAGTAGACCGTGCGGACGTTCTCGACGTTGTAGGTGATGAGGTCCGAGAGGCTCTTGTAGTAGGCCTCGGCGCGGCCGTAGAACCGGGTGTTCGGGAAGAACCGCTCGACGCCCGCGATGAACTGGATCGCCCGCTGGCTCCGGATGTCGCGGTTGAGCGTGCCCTGGATGATGTTGTTGCTGCCGACCGTCGTCGAGTCGTAGATCGGCTCGCCGCGGAGCTCGCGATACGTCGGGGCCTGGTGGTAGACGCCCGCGGCGGCGGTGACCGTCGTCCGCTCGTCCCAGAGGTAGCGCGCCGAGAGGCGGGGGCTCACGGTCCACTCGTCGTTGAACGAGAAGTAGTCGGCGCGGACGCCGCCGGTGACGACGAGCACGCCGGGCGTCGCGGCGAGGTCGACGGAGTTCTGGGCGTACGCCGCGAACTGGCGCTCGGAAAAGCGGGAGGCGTCGTTGAGGCTGTCGAGCGCGACTGGCCGCGGCTCCCCCAGGTCGTTCTTCCCAGCGACGTAGCTCACCTCGAAGAGCCGGTCGTCGAACGTCAGCTCGCGCGCGGTCCACCCCGCCTCGGCGGCGTGGCGGCCGAGGGAGAGGCGGTAGCGGCCGCCGCCGGAGAGCGTCGTCACGCGGACGTTGTTGTCGGCGACGTCGCGCTGGCTCGCCGTGCCCGTCTGGATGAGGTTGGCCGGGTCGTCGAGGTCCTCGAACGGGTTGTCGATGGCGAAGAGGAGCACGTTGCCCGAGATGTCGAACCGCTCGTACTCCTCGACGTCGAAGTACGACGCCTCGTGCTCGACGCGGAGCGCGTTCGTGATCCGGTTGAGCAGGCGGACGCCGCCGAAGCCGAGCGTGTAGCCGTCCTCCTCCTCGCCGTCGAACCCGAAGGTGACGCTGCGGAGGTCGTCGAACGTGCCGAAGAACGTGCGCCGCTGCGTCGGCTGGAGGCGGAAGCGGTTGTCGAGGTAGAGCCCGAGCCCCTGGACCTCGTGCCCCTCGGCGAAGCGGTACGTCAGCGTGCCCTGCACGTCGTTGAACTCGGGGTCGTACTCGCCCTTCAGCTCTTGCGAGCCGAAGAAGCCCTGCGTCCGCGCCGCCCGGCCCGCGACGGCGATCCCGAGCCGGCCGCCGAGCGTGCCGACCTTTAGCGCCCCCGTCGCGTCGAGCGTCGAGACGGAGCCCGAGCCGGAGACGCCGTCGACCGGGCGGGCATAGGCCACGTCGAGCGCGGACGAGAGCTTGCCGCCGTAGCGCGCGGGGAAGCCGCCGGCGTAGAGCGTGAGCCGGTTGGCGAGGTCGAGGTTCACGATCCCGAGGCCCTCCTGCTCGCCCTGCTTCGTGCGGAATGGGGTGTAGAGCTCGAAGCCGTCGATGAAGTAGAGGTTCTCGTTATAGCCGCCGCCGCGCACCGAATATTGATACGAGGTCTCCGGCGCGCCGACGACGCCCGGCAGCACCTTGATCGCGCGGAGCCCGTCGTTGAGCGGGGAGGGGATGTTCTGCGCCGTGCGCGGGTCGATCGAGAACACGCCGGCGTTTTCGGGGGCGCTGTCGTCCGTCACCTCGACGCCTTCGAGCTCGATGTCGGCCTCGGCGAGGGCGACGTCGAAGCGCGTCGTCTCGTCTTTCCGCACCGTCACCGAGTCCGTCCGCGCGGCGAAGCCGACGGAGGAGACGCGGAGGGCGTAGCGCCCGGTGGGGAGGCGGAGGCGGAACGTGCCGTCGGTCTCGGCCGCCGTCCCGAACGAGGTCCCGGCGACGAGGACCGTGGCGCCGGGGATCGGCGCACCGCCGACCTGCTGCGTGACGCGGCCTTCGATCTGCCCCCAGTTCTGCCCTAGCGCGGCGGGCGCTACGAGCGCGGCGAAGGCGAAGACCACGCCGCAGGCGGCGGCGAAGAGACGAGGCGTGCGGATACCGTCGGGTGCGGACACGGGAGCATCGGGCTGGGAGAGCAAAAGCGGACGGTATCGAAGGCGCAGCGGCGTCGGGGTCGGGTGGGCGAGGTTCGGCGGGGCAGGAATATACGGCAACCCCGTGCCCCACCCGCTCCCCGTTGACGGGGCACGGGGTTCTGCCCTGTGGGACCCCCCGTCCGGTTTGCAGTCGCTGCGCTCCTAGCTGCACCGGACTGTCCCCCTAAATTAGGGGGACAGCCGCGCGAAGCCTGCCCGAAGGGCGCGAGCGCGGCAGGGGGTCACACCAGCCCGAGCGCCCGCACGATCACGAACAGCTCGACGACGGGCACCGCGAGCCCGAAGACGGCGCCCGCCACCACCTGCCCCGGCGTGTGCGCCCCGACGCGCACGCGCGCCCACATCAGCAGGGGCAGCAGGACGAGGAGCGGCGTCACCGTCACGGCCGTCAGCACGAGCTCCGTCTCCGGCGGGAGCGCCTGCCACGCCGTCATCGCGACGAACAGCAGGATCGACACGAAGCCGGCGAGGCTGGTCATGTGCACCGAGATCTTCCACCGGAGGTTGACGAGCACGATGAGCGCCGTGTTGATCGGGTAGAGGAGGGCGAGCGCGACGAGCAGCGGCACGGCCGTCGTCCCCGTCGTCGCCATCACGACGATGCCGACGGCGTACGAGGCGATGCCGGCGAGGAACGGCTTGAGCCGGCTCCGCTGCTCGCGCACCTCCAGCGACTCCGTCTCGCCCCGCCGGATCATCCGGACGACGTAGGCGAGCGGGACGAGGCAGAAGAACACGAGCGCCACGCCCGCAATCAACGCGATCTCCGCCCCGGGCGCGCCGAAGTGCCACAGGATGAGCGCGAACCCGACAGGTGGAAGGACGAGCGGGTTGAGGAAGTACGAGAGGAAGTTGGCCGCGCGGTGCCCGACGTCCACCCGGGGCCGGGCGTCGGCCGATGGGCCTGCTATCACTCTGCCGGAACGCATGAAGGGAGAGGGGTCGAAGCGAGGAGGGGGCGAGGTCTCCCACGCCTCTCCGCCCCGTCGGTTCTGCGTTAGTACGCGCGGGCGAACAGGACGCGGCCCTCGGAGGGCTCGCCGGTGAGCAGGTCTTTGCCGGCTTCGTCGTCGCGCTCGAAGGGGATCACGCGGATCGTGGCCTTCGTGTCCTCTTTGATCTGCGCCTCGGTCTCGGCGGTGCCGTCCCAGTGCGCCAGCACGAAGCCGCCTTCCTCGATGGCGTCTTTGAACGCGTCGTAGCCGTCGACCTGCGTCGTGCGACTCTCGCGGCGGGCCAGGGCGCGGTCGTAGAGCCCCTGCTGGATCTCGTCGAGCAGGGCGGGGACGGTGTCGGCGAGGCCGTCGAGCGGGACGGAGTCCTTGCCATCGCGGTCGCGGCGGGCGAGCTCCGCGACGCCGTTCTTCACGTCGCGCGGGCCGACGGCGAGGCGGAGCGGGACGCCCTGCA
>CAYTJT010000155.1:0-4310 GCA_964438105.1 uncultured Rhodothermales bacterium
GTGAAGTAGAAGGTGGTGCCCGACCGCTCGCCGTCGGCCCCGGGCTCAGCGTTGGGCTCGGCGCCGGGCTCGCCATCGGCGCCGGACTCGAACCAGATCCGCCCGCCGTGCCGCTCGACGATCTTCTTGCACATCGCCAGCCCGATCCCCGTCCCCTCGTACTCGTCGCGGGTGTGGAGCCGCTGGAAGATCTGGAACACGCGGTCCTCGTACTGCCGGTCGATCCCGATGCCGTTGTCGGCCACGGCGAACCGCCACGCCGGCTCGTCCCCCTCTCGGACCTTCTCGGCCGAGACGCGAACGGCGGGCGCGGCGTCGCCGCGGAACTTCACGGCATTCGCGATGAGGTTCTGGAGCAGCTGCCGCATCTGCGTCTCGTCGGCCGGCACCGTCGGGAGCGCGCCGGACTCCACGCGGGCGCCGACCTCGTCGAGCGCCGGGCCGAGGTCCGTCAGCACGGTCTCGAGCGTGCGGTTCATGTCGACGGGCTTGAACGCCTTGCCGCGCGTGCCGACGCGGGAGTACGCGAGGAAGTCCTGAATCAGCACCTGCATCCGCTTCGCCCCGTCGACGGCGTACTCGATGTACTCGTCGGCGGTGTCGTCGAGCTGGTCGGCGTAGCGGCGCTGGAGGAGCTGGAGGAAGCTCGAGACCATCCGCAGCGGCTCCTGGAGGTCGTGGCTCGCGACGTACGCGAACTGCTCCAGCTCCGCGTTGCGCTCCTCGAGGTCGTCGGCGTAGCGCTCCATCGCCAGCTCCGCCTCGTGGCGCTCGGTCACGTCTTGGGCCGTGCCCTGCAGCGCGATGGGCTCGCCGTCGTCGTCGAGGATGACCTCGCCGATGCTGTGGACGTAGCGCACGGTCCCGTCGGCTTGGAGCACGCGGTGGTCGAGCTCGTACGCCGACCGGTCCTCCATGGCCTGCTGCACCGTCGCGTCGACCAGCTCGCGGTCGTCCGGGTGGACGTGCTGGAGGTAGGTCTCGTAGGTCGGGTCGAACGCGTCGGGCGCGAGCCCGAAGATGCGGTAGAGCTCGTCCGACCAGTCGATCTCGTCGGCGGCGATGTCCCACTTCCAACTCCCGACCCGGGCGATCTGCTGCGCGTTCTGGAGCTGCCGCTCGCTCGCGCGGAGCTCGGCCTCGGCCGTGCGCTGCTCGGTCACGTCCGTGAACGACACGACGACGGTGCCGATGCCGCCCTCGCGTTGCTCGGCCGCGCGGGCGTTCACGGAGTACCACCGCGTCTCCCCGTCGGGCCGGACGATGCCCTGGATCGTCCCGCTGATGGGCTCGCCCGTGCGGAGCACCGCGCGCTCGGGAAGCTCCTCCTCGGGTAAGGGCTTCCCGTCGGGACGGACGACCCGGTAGCGCGGCGTCCCCGCGATCCGGCCGTAGGAGCCTCCCTCCCCGATGCCGAGGATGTGCCGCGCCGCGGGGTTGCTCATCAAGATCTGGCCGTCCGCCCCGACGAGCAGCAGCCCCTCGTCGATCGTGCGCACGACGGAGCGGTAGCGGGCGTCGGCCTCGGCGCGGGCCAGCTCGGCGCGGTGCTGGCTCAGGAGCCGCCCGACGAGCTCGGCGATGACCTCGATCAGCTCGTGCTCGTGCGGGGCGAACCCCTCGGGGCGCGGCTCGGGCGAGACGAAGCTCAGGGTGCCGAAGAGGTCGCCGTCCACGTAGACCGGCGTGCCGACGTACGAGCGGAGCCCGCGTTCGGCGTAGGCGCTGTGGCAGCTGAGGGCGGCGATCTCCGCCGCGTCCCGGTAGCTGACCGTCTCCCCCCGCTCGACGGCCTCGTCGCAGAAGGCGTCCTGGAGCGGGATCTCCATGCCCGCCTCGATGCCCGGCACGGCCGACTCGACGGCGTTGAGTCGGTACACCCGCCGGCCCGACGCCTCGTCGAGCGGCGTCTCGCTGAGGATGCCGACGGGCATCTCGAAGATGTCGCACCCCGCGCGGAGGTAGTCCTGGAAGAAGTCCTCGGTGCGGTCGTGCTCGGTGGTGGTGATGCGGTGGAGCGCGCGGAGGTCCTCGGAGAACCCCTCGATGGTGCGCGTCCGCTCCTCGACGCGGGCCTCGAGCGTCCGGTTGACCTCGCCGAGCGCCTCCTCGGCCACCTTCTTCTCCTGGATATCGGTGCTCGCCCCGTACCACTTCACGATCCGGCCATCGTCGTCGCGGTAGGCGTGGGCGCGGCCGAGGTGCCAGCGGAAGGCGCCGTCGTGGCGGCGGAGGCGGAACTCGACCTCGTAGGGCTCGCCCGTCTCGAGCGAGCGCGCCCACCTCGCGCCCACGTCGGGGAGGTCGTCGGGGTGCACGAAGCCCTGCCACCCCTCGCCGATGACCTCCTCCTCGGTGCCGCCGAAGTACCCGACGACGTACCGGTTGACGTAGTCGAGGTCTCCCTCGGGCGTGGCCGTCCAGACCTGCTGCTGGATCGCTTCGCTGAGGAAGCGGTAGCGGGCCTCGCTGGTCTCGGCGCGTTCGAGCGCCGCGTCGCGCTCCTCGAGGAGGCGGCGCTGCTCGTCGATGTCGGTGTTCGTGCCGACCCACCGCGTGATCTCGCCGCCGGCGTCGCGGAGGGGGCGGATCCGCGTGAGGAACCAGCGGAAGGCGCCGTCGTGGCGGCGGAGGGGGAATTCCATCTCGAACGGCTCGCCCCGCTTGATCGAGCGCGTCCACCGCTCGGTGACGGCGTCGACGTAGTCGGGGTGGTGGACGGCCTTCCACCCCCAGCCTTCCATCTCCTCGAACGTGGTCCCGGTGTACTCGTACCACCGGTGGTTGTAGAACTCGATGTGGCCGTCCGGCCGCGCGCTCCACGCCAGCTCGGGGAGGTTGTCGACGAGGGCGAGGAGCTGGGCCTCGCTGCGGCGGACGGCTTCGGCCGCCTCGCGTTCCTCGGTGATGTCGCGGACGGTGCCGATGAGGCGGGCGGCGTGGCGCTCGTCTCCCTCGCCGTCGAAGAAGGCCTGGCCCGTGGCGTGGATCCAGCGGACGTCACCGTCGGGTGGTGAGACGCGGTAGACGGTGTCGTAGACGCCCGAGCCGCCGGGCTCGAGGGCGCGTTGGACGGCGGCGTTCGTGGCGGCGTGGTCGTCGGGGTGGAGCCGGTCGAGGAAGAGGTCGTAGTCGGCCCGCACGTCGGGCGCGATGCCGAAGACGGCGCGGCACCGGTCGTCCCACTCGATCCCGCCCGTGACGGGGTCGTAGTCCCACGTCCCGATCCGCGCGGCGTCGGTGGCGAGGCGGAGGCGCTCGCTGACCTCGCGGAGCGCTCGCTCGGCCCGTTTCTGCGCGGTGACGTCGCTGAAGTAGACGGAGAGCCCGCCAGCGTAGGGGTAGGCGCGGACGGCGAAGTGCCGCTCCAGCGGCGGGTAGTAGGCGTCGAAGGCGACGGCCTCGCCGGTCTCGACCGCGCGGCGGTAATGCCGCGAGAACTCCGAGTCGACGGCGTCGGGGAACTCCTCCCAGACGTTCTTCCCGACGAGCTCGGAGGGCTCGCGCTGGAGCAGCGGCCGGGCCTGATCGTTGACGTAGGTGAAGTGCCAGTCGGTGTCGAGCGAGAAGAAGGCGTCGCCGATGGACTCGAGGATCTCGGTCATGCGCCGCTCGGCCTCCTCGGCGTGGCGCAGCGCCGTGCGCACGGCGGCGTCGGCCTGCTTCCGCTCGGTGACGTCCTGCATCGCGCCGACCATCCGGCGGGGCTCGCCGTCGTCGTCGCGCTCCATGTAGCCCCGGTCGAACACATTCGCGTAGGCGCCGTCGGCGCGGCGGAAGCGGTACTCCGCGCGCCAGGTCTCGCCGCCGCCCTCGATGACGGCGTGGATGCCGGCGACGGCGCGCTCGCGGTCCTCGGGGTGGATGCGCTCCTTCCACCACGCCCCGTCGGTGCCATCGGCGGCGTCGGCCCAGCCGAAGAGGTCGGCGACGGCGGGGTTCCACTTCACCTCGTCGGTCGTGAGGTCCCAGTCCCAGATGGCGTCGTTCGTGGCGCGGGCGGCGAGGCGGTAGCGGGCCTCCTCGGCGGCGAGGCGGCGCTGCGTCTCCTGGAGGCGGCGGAGCTCCTGCTCGGTCCGCACGTCCTCGCTGATGTCGCGGCCCTCGGCGATGAGGAGCTCGACGCGGCCGCGCTCGTCGGCGACGGGCTTCACCGAGAGGTCGAGCGCGGCGACGCGCTCGCCCTCGCCGCTGACGTCGACGACGTAGCGGACGAGCTCGCCGGCGGCGGCCCGCTCGACGGCGGCGGCGAGGCGCTCGCGCGTGCGCGGGCTCAGCCCCCACCACCGCGCCTCCCAGACCGGCTCCCC
>CAYTJT010000155.1:4323-8043 GCA_964438105.1 uncultured Rhodothermales bacterium
GGCCTCGCCGACGACCTCCTCGGCCGCGATACCCGCGAAGTCCAGCGCCGTCCGGTTGGCCTCGACGATGGTCCCGTCCGGGCGGAGCAAGAAGACGAACTGGAACGCCGAGTCGAAGATGCCGCGGAAGCGGCGCGCCTGGCGGTGGATGGCCTCCATCGTCTCGACGCGCTCGGTCACGTCCCGCACGGCGGCGGCGCGCACGGGCCGACCGCCGAAGGGGATGACGCGGACGTGGACCTCGGCCGGGAACGTGGAGCCGTCCTTCCGGCGGAGCACGGTGTCGTACGTCCCCTCGAACTCGTCGTGGAGCCGCTTCGCCACGTCGTCGCGTGCCTCGGGGGCCACCGTGAAGAGCCCCTCCTCCGCCGGGTTCTCCCCGACGAGCTCCGGGGGCTCGTAGCCCATCATCTCGGCGAACCGCTCGTTCACGAGCAGGATGCGCCCGTCCTCGCTGAGCACGATGCCTTCCGACGACGCCTCGGCGAGGCTCCTCAGCTCAGTCTCGCTTTTGCGAAGCATCTCTTCGGTCTGCCGCCGCCTCGTCACGTCGCGCTGCGTCGCCACCCAGTGGGTGACCGTGCCGTCGGCGTCGTGGATGGGCGCGATGTCCCAGTTCATCACGAACGGCGTCCCGTCCTTCCGGTAGTTGATGGTCTCGCCCGAGAACGGCTCGCCGCGCTCGAGCTGGGTGCGGAGCCGGTCGATCACGGCGCGGTCGGTGTCGGGCCCCTGCAGGATCCGCGGCGTCTCCCCCACGACCTCGTCGAGCTCGTAGCCGGTAAGCTCGGTGAACGCCGAGTTCGCGTAGACGATCTCCGGCCCCGGCTCGTCGAGGCGAGGTCCGGTGATCACGATCGAGTCGCGGGCGTTCTCGACGGCGTTCGTCAGGAGGTGCAGCCGGTTCTCGACGGAGCGCTGCTGCGTGACCTCCTCGAAGGCGACGGCCACGTGCCCGTCGGGCAGCGGGAACGCGCGGACCTTGAACACGCCCCGCTCGATCCGCTCGTCGCCGTACTCGACCTCCCCCAGGTCCCGCCCCTCGCCCGTCCGCACGACCTCGGCGTACTGCTCCGTGATGCCGGCCTCGATCGCTTGCGGGGTGGCTTCGCGGAAGGTCTTCCCGATGTCCTGCTTCGCGTCGAACCCCACGACTCTCGACGCCGCGGCGTTGGCTTGGACCAGCCGGAGGGAGCCCGAGTCGTCGGGATCGTCGAGGTGGTACACGGCGACGCCGTAGGGGAGGCGTTCTATGAGCTGGCCGTACAGCGCCGCTGCGCCATCTGCGGAGACATCGTGCTGAGCGGAGGACGGGTCGTTCATGGAGAAGCGAGAGGTGGAGGCATCGCCGAGGGGGGCGCTGCGAAGGCGCATCCGAAGCGAGATGCACCCCCGAGGCAGCGGACCGGTCCTGAAACGGCCCTGGCCCCTTCCTGATCCGGCACGCCCGGATAAACTAACCCGTCGATAGAACGCCCGGCGACAAGCCTTTGCTACTCCGTCGGATAGCGCCCCTGCATCATCGCGTCCCGCGCGCTGAGGAATGCGGCCCCGCCCGCGAGCCCCCCGTCGAGCGCGCGCTCGAAGACGGCGGCCGAGCCGGGGAAGTCGACCTCGTCGTAGCTCGTGTTGTGCCAGAGGGCCACGCAGCACCCGCCCACACGCCGGCACGCCGCATAGCACCGGTCGACGGCCTGACCGGCACCCTCTGCCCCGAGCCCGCGGTGCGTGAACAGCGTCGTGTCCATCACCACGAGGGGCAGCTCCCACAGGTCGAGCGGCCGGTTCGCCCTCGTGTCGAAAAGCGGGAACGGGAAGCACGTCCCCCGCCGGAACCCCTCGCGCTGCGAGAAGCCGAGCGTCGAGTCGAGGTCGAACCCGGCGGCGCGTTGCAGCCGGGGCGTGGCCTCGTCGAAGCGAAGGAAATGCTGCCGGACGCTCGTCGGCCGCACGGTCGTGAGTGCGGCGAGGCGGCCGAGTTCCTCTTTTAAGTGGCCGGGGTGGTCGTGCGCGAAGTAGCTCGGGTGCAGCCCGATCTCGAAGGTCGCTTCGAGATCGGCGACGAGCGCGCGGAGGTAGGGGCTGTCGTGGGGGTACGGCACGTCCCACGGGCCCCGTGCCGCCGTTTTGAAGAAGTACGTCGCCCCGGCACCGCGCACGCGCTCGGCTTCGGCCATCCGCGCGAGACTCCGACGGCGCGGGTCGGGGGCGAAGGCGGCCTGCCGGAGCGCCGCCGCACGCCGGCCGTCGCGTCGGGACAACGCCCGAGCCACGGTGCCCAACCGACGCTTGCGCAGCAGGTCCACGTCGTGCGTCATCGCGACGGCCCACGGCTTGCCCCGCCACGTCTGCCGCCGGATCTCGAAGCCGCACTCGGCGAGCGCCTCCGCCAGCCACAATCGGTAGGCGTCCACGAGCGGCTGGTCGATGCAGCCGAGCGCGGCCTGCAGCGAGGCGTGGTACGGGAAGCGCCCGTGCACGTCGCGCATCGCGACGGTGGCCTCCTGCCACCCCGAGAGCCAGAAGAACGCCGACGCGATCACGTCCGGCGCCCCCTCCGTCGAAGCCCGAGGGAAGAGGACGGGCCACGCCTCCCCGTCCCATTCGATTCGTCCCGCGTCGGCCGGATCGTACGGCTCGCGCGATGCGAGGTAGCCCGGCGTATCCGCGCGCAACGGGATCGCGACGACGCCCGGAAGCGGGTCGAGGGCGGGGCCGTAGTAGAGCCCGCCGTCCGCGAGGCCGCTCCGCTCGACCCACCGGGGGGCGTAGCCCAGCGGCCCGAGGAGGGCGCGGAGCGCGTACCGAGCCTTCGGGACGAACGCCTCGGGGGCGTCGATGCAGCAGGATATGGGCTCGTGCGCGGCGATGGGGCTAGAGGCAGGTCGGGGGGGCAACGATACATCGAAACGCTCGGAGGTGTCCACCCGCGCTGTTCCTGCGCCCAGGGCGAGCGCATGCTAAACCGAGAGGCGGTGCCGGCCCGCTGCTCCCCCCGCTTCTCAGCCGGTCGCAGAGGCTACACCTCCGCTCCCAGGCCGAGAAGCTGTCCCCCTCGGACCGAGGGGGACAGCTTCTCGGCCTGGGAGCGTAGCGATCGCAAGCGGGGCGGGGGGAGCGAGTTAGCATGCGCTCGCCCTGCCCCTGCACCGGATCCGAAGCGCCGTCAGCCCCGTTCGAGACCCGATCTCCGACCGTCAATCAGCGCGCCCGTGGCCAGCCGTTTCAAAATCTTCTCCGACCCCGTCCACGGGTTCATCTCCGTGCCCAAGCGGCTGCTGCCCCTCGTCGAGACGCCGGAGTTCCAGCGGCTGCGGCGGATCCGCCAGCTCGGGCTCGGCCACCTCGTCTTCCCCGGCGCCGAGCACACGCGGTTCCAGCACGCCCTCGGCGCGATGGCGCTGATGCAGCAGGCCCTCGCCAGCCTCAGCGAGAAGGGCACGCCGATCTCCGACGCCGAGCACGAAGCCGCGCTCTCGGCCGCGCTCCTCCACGACGTCGGCCACGGGCCGTTCTCCCACACCCTCGAGACCGACCTCATCGGACCCGACGCCAGCGGGCCGTTCCGGCACGAGCAGATGAGCCGCCTGCTGATCCAGCGGCTCAACGCGCGGTTCGACGGGCAGCTCGACCTCGCGCTCGCCATCTTCGACGGCGAGTACGGGCGGCCGTTCTTCGAGAGCCTCCTCTCGTCGCAGCTCGACATGGACCGGCTCGACT
>CAYTJT010000156.1:0-8031 GCA_964438105.1 uncultured Rhodothermales bacterium
AGCACATGATCGTCTCGAAGGGCGGGAAGAACATCTACCCCGGCCCCATCGAGGAGCGCTTCACGACGAACCCGCTCGTCGAGCAGATCATGGTCGTCGGCGAGGGGCGGGAGTACCTCACCGCGCTCGTCGTTCCGAACGAGGAGACCGCCGCCGCCCACGCGCGGGAGAACGGCGACGGCCACGCCGACGCGGACGCCGTGCAGCAGCTCCTCCGCCAGGCCTTCCGCGACTACTCGAAGGGGGCCGCGAGCCACGAGAAGATCCGCGACTTCCGGCTCGTGCCGGAGCCCTTCAGCGAGGAGGCCGGCCTGCTCACGCCGACGATGAAGCTAAAACGCCGCGCCGTCGAGGCGCGCTACGCCGACCTCATCGAGGCGATGTACGCGGGGTAGGCGCTCGCCCACCTTTCCGAAAACTCCTTTTGCGCCGGGCCTGAGCGGCGGTCTATATTGGCGGCCCGTCCAAAACTCGGGGTGTGGCGCAGCCCGGTAGCGCGCTTCGTTCGGGACGAAGAGGTCGTGGGTTCAAATCCCGCCACCCCGACAGACCCACAGGGTCCGACCGGCCTTCGCCACCACGGCGAGGGCCGGTCTTTTTCTGCCCTCACACCACGTCGATCGCGACGCCGCGCTGCTCGAGGGTGCCGACGGTGCCCCCGTCTACCCCGCTGTCCGTGATCACGGCGTCGACCTCGGAGGGGTGGCAGATGCGGCGGAAGCCGCGCCGCCCGAACTTCGACGAGTCCGCCACCACGATCGTCCGCTGCGACGCCCGCATCATCGCCTGGTTGAGCGTGGCCTCGAGGGCGTTCGTCGTCGTCAGCCCGTAGTCCAGGTCGAAGCCGTCGACGCCGAGGAAGAGCTTGCTGCAGGCGTGGTCCTCCAACATCTGCTCCGCGTGCGGGCCGACGACCGAGGCCGAGCTCTTGCGGACGATCCCGCCGAGCATGATGATCTCGACGTGGGGCAGGCCCGAGAGCACGGCCGCCACGTTCATCCCGCTCGTGACCACGGTGAGGCCGGGCACGTCGCGGAGATGCCGCGCCACGTACATCAGCGTCGTGCCCGACGCGAGGATGATGGAGTCGTGCGGTTCCACGAGCGCGGCGGCGGCCCGCCCGATGCGGTCTTTCTCAGACGCGTGGTCCCCCGTCTTCTCCTCCACCGAGCGGTCCAGCACGTAGGGGTTCGATACGGTCGCGCCGCCGTGGGTTCGAAGGAGGAGGTGCCGGAGCTCAAGGGCTTTCAGGTCCTTTCGGATCGTAACCTCGGACACGTCGAGCAGGTCGCTCAGGTCGGAGACAGAGACGTGCCCCTGCTCGCGTAAACGCTTCAAAATCAACCCGTGCCGCTCTGGTACAGACTGCATCATCAGGCATTCTGGATGGAGTGATCGAATACACGGAGCACTTTCAAAGTCTTACTGGCAACAGAAAAAGGGTCCGAGGTTCCCTTTCGTATTGAAGACAAAAAGAAGTTTTCAACGCGAAAAAAAGGACCAGACGCCTTGCAGAAAAGCGCTTCCATACCTATTATAACACACAAGACGGAGTCAAACGAAACGACTTCGCAACACCTCTGCCGCGCTCCCTTTCACGAACCCGGCCCGTCATGTCCTACATCCTCGCCCTCGACCAGGGCACCACCAGTTCCCGCGCGATCCTGTTCAACGAACACGGCAAGATCGAAACCGTCTCGCAGCGCGAGTTCCAGCAGATCTTCCCGAAACCAGGATGGGTTGAGCACGACCCCGCCGAGATCTGGTCCTCGCAGGCCGGCGTCGCGGCGGAGGCCCTCACCCGCATGGGAGCCACCTCGAACGACGTCGCCGCCATCGGCATCACGAACCAGCGCGAGACGGCCGTCGTCTGGGACCGGACCACGGGCGAGCCCATCCACAACGCGATCGTGTGGCAGGACCGCCGGACGGCCGGCTTCTGCGACCAGCTCAAAGACCAGGGCCACACCGACCTCTTCCAACAGAAGACGGGGCTCGTCATCGACGCGTACTTCTCCGGAACCAAGGTCCGCTGGATGCTCGACCACGTGGACGGCGCCCGGCAAAAAGCCGAGGCCGGCGACCTCGCCTTCGGCACGATCGATAGCTGGCTGCTGTGGAAGCTCAGCGGCGGCTCCCTCCACGTCACCGACGTCACGAACGCCTCGCGGACGCTGATGTACAACATCCACACGGGCGACTGGGACGACGAGCTCCTCGACGTCCTCGGCGTGCCGCGCGCGATGCTGCCCGAGGTCCGCTCCAGCAGCGAGCGCTACGGCGAGACCTCCGGCGACATCTTCTCCACGAAGATCCCGATCGCCGGGATCGCCGGGGACCAGCAGGCCGCCCTCTTCGGGCAGGTCTGCACGCAGCCCGGCATGGGCAAGAACACGTATGGCACCGGCGCCTTCATGCTGATGAACACGGGCAGCGAGGCCGTGAAGTCCGAGAACAACCTGCTGACGACGGTCGCGTGGCAGCTCGGCGACGAGCCGATGCAGTACGCCCTCGAAGGCAGCGTCTTCGTCGCCGGGGCCGTCGTGCAGTGGCTCCGCGACGGGCTCGGCATCATCCGGCAGTCGCCGGACGTGGAGTACCTCGCCTCGAAGGTCGACAGCAGCGAGGGCGTGTTCCTCGTCCCGGCGTTCGTCGGGCTCGGGGCGCCGCACTGGGACCAGTACGCCCGCGGCACGATGGTCGGCATCACGCGCGGCACGACCGACGCGCACATCGCCCGCGCCGCGCTCGAGAGCATCGCCTTCCAGAGCACGGACGTCGTCCGCGCCGAGGAGGCCGACTCCGGGATCGCGCTCAAAGAGCTCCGCGTGGACGGCGGCGCCGCGGCCAACGACCTGCTGATGCAGATGCAGGCCGACCTCCTCGGCGTGCCGGTCATCCGCCCGGAAGTGACCGAGACGACCGCGCTCGGCGCGGCCTACCTCGCCGGCCTCGCCGTCGGCTACTGGGACAGCACGGAGCAGATCTCCGAGCAGTGGGCCGTGGACCAGCGCTTCGAGCCGGAGATGAGCCGCGACGAGGCCGAAAACCGGATGGCGCAGTGGCACCGCGCCGTCGAGCGGTCGAAGGCGTGGGAGCAGCCTGAGTAGCGCGCCCTCGCGCCAGGCTATCCACCTAGAGGCGGGTGCCCGCGGCGGGCACCCCGCCTCCCCACATAACCCCGCACTGTCATGAATCGCGATTCCATGCTGGGCGCCCTCACGGGGACCAGCGACCCTTGGGACTTCATCATCGTCGGCGGCGGCGCCACGGGGCTCGGGTGCGCGGTCGAAGCCGCCTCGCGCGGCTACCGCACGCTCCTCCTCGAACAGGACGATTTCTCGAAAGGCACCTCCAGCCGCTCCACGAAGCTCGTTCACGGCGGCGTCCGCTACCTCCAGCAGGGCAACATCGCGCTCGTGCTCGAAGCGCTGAAAGAGCGCGGGCGGCTGCTCGAGAACGCGCCGCACCTCGTCTCGGACCTCCCGTTCGTCGTGCCCAACTACGCGTGGTGGGAGGGGCCGTTCTACGGCATCGGGCTGAAGATGTACGACCTCCTCGCCGGCCGCTCCGGCTTCGGGCGGAGCAAGCACCTCTCGAAAGAGAAGACGATGGAGCTGATCCCGACGATCGAGCCGGACGGGCTCGACGGCGGCGTGATCTACTACGACGGGCAGTTCGACGACGCCCGCCTCGCCGTCAACATGGCGCAGACGGCCGCCGAGCAAGGCGGCTGCCTCCTCAACTACTGCCAGGTCGTCGGGCTGCTCAAGACGGCCGACGAGGTCAGCGGCGTGCGCGTCTACGACCGCGAGTCGGGCACGGAGCACGAGGTCCACGCCCGCGTCGTGATCAACGCGACGGGCGTCTGGACGGACACGATCCGGCAGATGGACGACCCCGACGCCCGCCCGATGATCGTCCCGAGCCAGGGCGTCCACATCGTCCTCGACCGCCAGTTCCTCCCCGGCGACACGGCCATCATGGTGCCCAAGACCGACGACGGCCGCGTGCTCTTCGCGATCCCGTGGTACGACGTCGTCATCGTCGGCACGACGGACACCCCCGTCGACGACACGCCCCTCGAGCCGCGCGCCTTCGAGGAGGAGCTGGAGTTCCTGCTCGTCCACGCCGGCCGCTACCTCACCGGCGACCCGACCGAGGCCGACGTCAAGAGCGTGTTCGCCGGGCTCCGCCCGCTCGTCGGCAACTCCGACGAGGAGGGCACCTCGGGGATCTCGCGCGACCACACCCTCCACATCGCGGGCTCCGGCCTCGTCACGATCACCGGCGGCAAGTGGACGACCTACCGCAAGATGGCCGAGGACACCATCGACCAGGCCGCCACGATCGCCGACCTCGACGACCGCGAATCGGTGACGAAGGCGCTCCGCCTCCACGGCTACCACAAGCAGGCGCACACCTTCGGCGACCTCCACGCCTACGGGTCCGACGCCGTCAGCATCCAGGAGCTCGTCCGCGAGGACGAGGCCCTCGGCGAGCGGGTCCACCCGGACCGCCCGGTGATCGCGGCGCAGGTGGTGTGGGCCGTCCGCCACGAGATGGCGCGCACGGTCGAGGACGTGCTCTCGCGCCGCACGCGCGAGCTGCTCCTCGACGCGCGCACCAGCATGGAGATGGCCCCGGTCGTGGCCGCGCTCATGGCCGACGAGCTCGGCCGCGACGAGGCCTGGCAGCGCGAGCAGGTCGAGGCCTACCGCGAGCTCGCCGAAGGCTACCTCGTCAGGGGTAGCCGTACGGTCCCCGCCGAGGCTTGACCCCCGCCGCCGCCGCCCGCGCGGGCGGCGGCGGTCTATCACCCCGTGACTCTCACTGACTCACCCACTGCTGAGGTACATCATGACCCCATTCGTAGCGGAATTCATCGGCACGGCCATCCTGCTCCTGCTCGGCGACGGCGTCGTCGCGAACGTGGTGCTCAAAGACACCAAGGGCGAGGGCTCCGGCTGGATCGTCATCACCTGGGGCTGGGGTATGGCCGTGTTCGTCGCCGTGTTCATCGTGGCGGCGTTCAGCGGCGCGCACATCAACCCCGCCGTCACGATCGGCCTCGCCGTCGCCGGCAACTTCGCCTGGAGCGCGGTGCCGGGCTACATCGCCGCGCAGATGCTCGGGGCCGCGTTCGGCGCGTTCCTCGTCTTCCTCCACTACCGCTCCCACTTCGGCGCGACGGAGGACAACGACCTCAAGCTGGCCGTTTTCTGCACGGGCCCGGCCATCCGCAACACCGGCGAGAACTTCCTCTCCGAACTGATCGGCACGTTCGTGCTCGTCTTCGGCGTGCTCTACCTCGCCGCGCCCAGCATCGCCGGGCCGGACGGGACCGTCGGCGGGCTCGGCGCCCTCGACGCCCTCCCGGTCGGCCTCGTCGTCCTCGTGATCGGCCTCGCCCTCGGCGGGACGACCGGCTACGCGATCAACCCGGCGCGTGACCTCGGCCCGCGCATCGTCCACGCGCTCGTGCCGATGCCCGGCGGCAAGCGCGACAGCGACTGGGGCTACGCCTGGATCCCCGTCGTCGCCCCCGCCGTCGGCGGCGTCCTCGCGGCCCTGCTCTACCTCCTCCTCGGCGACGCCAGCGGCGACCTCCCCGAGGTCGCCTCGGCCGCGGCGGCGCTGCTGCCGTAGCGCCGGACCGAAGATCGGCCGCGTAAAGATCGGCCGCGCAGCGGGCGTGCCGCACGCCCCCCGACACCTCGGGCGCGTCCGCTGCGCCTCCCTTTCCGTCCACCTCGATCCCCGTACCCATGCGTAAGCCCTCCCTGTACTCCCGCGCCGCGCTGCCCCTCTTGGTGGCGCTGCTGCTGGGGCCCGTCGCGGGCGCCCAGCCCACCGAGGCCACCGACGAGATCCCGCCCGACGTCCCCTCCGTCACCGTCGACGTCGGCGTCGACCTCGTGAGCCGGTTCATCTACCGCGGCCTCAACCTCGGCGAGGCCCCGCAGGTGCAGCCGCGCATCGCCCTCAACGTCGAGAACTTCCAGGTCGCGCTCTGGAGCTCGCACCCCCTCGGCCAGCCCTCCGACGCCACCTACGACGACGTCGCGCGCGGGACGAACTACCGCGAGGTCCTCTTCTGGGCGCGCTACGACATCCCGCTCAGCGTGGGCACGCTGACGCCCTACGTCCAGAACCACTACAACCCCAACAGCGGCCAGCTCTTCGACTTCGACGACGACGGCGACGGCGCCCACTTCTTCCAGGCGCAGCTCATGTTCGCCGGCAACGAGCGCCTCCCGCTCGACGCCATGATCGGGTGGGTGTTCTACAACGACCCCGGCGACTCGATCTACCTCGAGGCCGGGTACCGCTTCGGCGTGAGCGGGGTCGACTTCCGCGCCTTCGCCGGCGGCGTCCCCGGCGAGAGCCCGTTCAACGGCGTCACCGAGGACGAGCCGGCCGTGACGAACGTCGGGCTCACGGCCAGCCGCGCCCTCGCGATCACGGAGGAGTACGAGCTCCCCGTCGGGGTCAGCTTCATCTTCAACCCCTACACCGAGAACGCCTTCGCCGTCTTCAGCGTCAGCCTCTTCTAGCCTCCGCCCCTCGACCCCGTACCCCATGAAAAAGCTCATCAACCAGCCGGACCACGTCGTCCGCGAGGCCCTCGAAGGCATGGCGGCGGCGCACCCGGACCTCCTCGACGTCCGCTTCGACCCGACCTTCATCGTCCGCGCCGACGGCGTGCGCGAGGGCAAGGTCGGCATCGTCTCCGGCGGCGGGAGCGGGCACGAGCCCATGCACGGCGGCTTCGTCGGCCTGGGGATGCTCGACGCCGCCTGCCCCGGCGAGGTGTTCACGAGCCCCACGCCGGACCAGATGCAGGCCGCCACCGAGGCCGTCGACGCCGGCGCCGGCGTGCTCCACATCGTCAAGAACTACACGGGCGACGTGATGAACTTCGAGATGGCCGCCGAAATGGCCGGCGACGTCCGCGTCGAGAGCGTGGTGATCGACGACGACGTGGCCGTGCAGGACAGCCTCTACACGGCCGGCCGCCGCGGCGTCGGCGGGACGGTGCTCGCCGAGAAGATCTGCGGCGCCGCCGCCGAAGCCGGGCAGGACCTCGACGCCGTGGCCGGCCTCTGCCGCCGCGTCAACGACCGCGTCCGCTCGATGGGCATGGCGCTCACGTCGTGCACCGTCCCCTCGGCCGGCGAGCCGACGTTCGAGCTCGACGACGACGAGATGGAGGTCGGCATCGGCATCCACGGCGAGCCCGGCCGCGAGCGCATGAAGGTCCGCCCCGCCGACGAGGTCGTCGAGATGCTCCTCGACCCCATCCTCGACGACCTGAAGATGAAATCGGGCGAGCCCGTGCTCCTCTTCGTCAACGGCATGGGCGGGACGCCGCTGCTCGAGCTCTACGTCGCCTACCGCAAGGCGCACGCCCTCCTCGAAGAGCGCGGCTTCTCCGTGGCGCGCAACCTCGTCGGGTCCTACATCACGAGCCTCGAGATGGCCGGCATCTCCCTCACCGTCCTCCACCTCGACGACGAGCTGACCGAGCTGTGGGACGCCCCCGTCCTCACCCCCGCCCTCCGCTGGAGCTGATGATCACCCTCGACGACGTGCTCCGCTGGCTCCGGGCCTACCGGGACCGCCTCGCCCACGAGAAAGCCGCCCTCACGAAACTCGACGCCGCCATCGGCGACGCCGACCACGGGACGAACATGGACCGCGGTTTCGGCGCCGCCCTCGACGCCCTCGACCAAAAGCCACCCGACGGCATCGCCGCGGCGTTCAACGCCGTCGCGATGGCGCTCATCTCGAAGGTCGGCGGGGCCAGCGGTCCGCTCTACGGGACCCTCTTCATGCGCGCCGGGGCCGGGGCGAAGGGTAAGGAGACGGTCGGGCTGGAGGACTGGGCCGCGATGATGGCGGCGGGGCTGGAGGGCGTCCGGCAGCGCGGCAAGGCGGAGGCCGGGGACAAGACGATGATCGACGCGCTCACGCCGGCCGTCGCGGCGCTCCGCGAGGCCGCGGACGAGGGGCGGGACCTCGCCGCCG
>CAYTJT010000157.1:0-2376 GCA_964438105.1 uncultured Rhodothermales bacterium
CGCGTCCGGCCCGACGACGACGTCGACGAGCTTCTCTTCGTCGAGCAGCTTCGTCCTGAGCCGCTCGGCCATGCACCCGAGCACGCCGATCGTGAGGTCGGGCTTGGTCTGGCGCTTGTGGGCGCGGAACCGGGCGAGGCGACCGCGCACGCGGTCCTCCGCCTTCTCGCGGATCGCGCACGTGTTGATGAGCACGACATCGGCGTCCTCCTCGCGCTGCGTCAGCCCGTAGCCCTCGGCCCCGAGGATGCTCGCGACGAGCTCGGAGTCGGAGACGTTCATCTGGCAGCCGTACGTCTCGATGTAGACGCGGCGCTGCCCGTCGCGGGCGTCGGTCTCACGGTCGAGCGTGCGCGGGGCGTCCGCGGACGATTGCGCGTCGGGCGCGGACGAAACGGGCTGGAGCGTATCCGCTCCGAGGATGTCGAGGTCGGCGATCGGCTGCATGGCGAAGTCGGGTTCAGGCAAGAGGTTTAATCTACGGCCTCGCCCCGCCGCCCTCTCTCGTTTGCGCGTTTTTCGCGCCGACAGGAATGCCGCGACCTTTCTCCCCTGTCATCCTGAGCGGAGCGCAGCGGAGTCGAAGGAACTGTACGGAGACATGGTCCTCGACAACCGGACCCTACGCGATAAGCACAGGCTATCGCGATAAGCACAGGCTATCCGCTGCAGATTTCCGAAGCGATCTGCCGCCAGAGATCCCTCGACAAGCTCGGGATGACAAGAAACTACATCCTCTCAGCCCGAGAGGAAGTTGCGCGGTGGCTCGCCGCCGACGCCGCTCTGCATCGCGCGTACCACGTACTTCCCGATCAGGTCGAACTCGAGGTTGACGGCGCGGCCCGGCTGCCAGTCCGAAATCGTCGTGTGCGTCCACGTGTGCGGGATGATGGCGACGGTGAGTACAGGTTCATCGGCGTCGTCGAGCCGCGCGACCGTCAGCGAGATGCCGTCGAGCGTGATCGAGCCGACGGGGATGAGGTACGGCGCGAACCGCTCGGGGTAGCGGACGCGGACGAGCCAACTGTCGGCCAATTTTTCGATACTCGCGACGCTCCCGGTGGCGTCGACGTGGCCCTGCACGAAGTGGCCGTCGAGCCGGCCGTCGGGGCGCATCGCCCGTTCGAGGTTGACGCGGTCGCCCGCCGCGAGGCCGCCGAAGTTGGTTTTGGACAGGGTTTCTTCGACGGCGACGACGCTGAGCGTCTCGTCGTCGTGCGCGACGACGGTCTGGCACGCGCCGTTGACGGCGACGCTCTGATCGACGCGCAGCTCGGGCGCGAACGACGCCGCGATCGTGAGCCGCCGCCCGCCGTCGAGGTGCTCGACCTCGGCGACGCGCCCGACCTCTTCGATGATACCTGTGAACATCGTGGACAGCCTGTGGATACTAATGATGCGATAACGCGAGTCAGACCGCGCGGCGGGTGCCGACGAACAGCATATCCGCCCCTACGGCCTCCCAGCGGTGGTCTTCGAAGGTACGGGCGTCGGCCATCCGCTCGATGAAGAGGTTATCCACAGCCCGCCGCCCGCCGACGATTTTGGGTGCGATGAAGAGCGCGAAACGGTCCACGAAGTCAACCTGAAAGAGCGCCGTCGCGAGCCCCGGCCCGGCCTCGACGAGCAGCGACTGCATCGGCTGATGTGCTCCGACGCCCGCGCCGAGTCGGTCGAGAAGGACTTCGAGATCGAGGTGGCCGTCACGCTCCGGAATTGGCAGCACGGTGCCGCCGCGCTGCTCGAACGCCTCAGCGTAACTCGGCGTCGCGCCCTCCCCCACGGCTGCGATCGTTTTCGCCGCGTGCTCGTCTGTGAACAGCTTCAGATCGGCGGGCAGCGTGCCCGCGCGGTCGAGCACGACGCGGACGGGCTGCCTGCCGGGGACGTGGCGGACCGTCAGCGCCGGATCGTCCGCCCGCGCCGTACCACTGCCGACGAGCACGCCGTCGAGCTCGGCGCGCCAGCGGTGGACGAGGGTTCGCGACGCCTCGCCCGAGACCCACCGGCTGTCGCCCGACGCCGTCGCCACCGAGCCGTCGAGCGATTGGGCGACCTTCAGCGTGACGAGCGGCCGTCCCGTTTGAACATGATGGACGAATGCCTCGTTGAGCCGCCTGCCCTTCGCTTCGAGCACGCCGACGGTCACGTCGACGCCGTGCGCCCGCAGCCGCTCGATCCCGCTGCCATCGACGGCGGGGAACGGGTCGCGCATCCCGACGACGACGCGCGGGATCTGCTTCTCAACGATGAGGTCGGCGCAGGGCGGGGTCTTGCCGTGGTGGCTGCACGGTTCGAGCGTGACGACGAGCGTGGCGTCGCGGAGCGCCTCGGCGCCGTGTTTCTTCTCCGCGTCGAGGACGGCCCAGACCTCGG
>CAYTJT010000157.1:2386-8012 GCA_964438105.1 uncultured Rhodothermales bacterium
ACGCGGTCGCCGCCCGTTCTAGAGCGCGCACTTCGGCGTGCGGCCCGCCGTAGGCGCCGTGCCACCCCTCGCCGAGCACGTCGCCGCCCGGCCCGACGACGACGCAGCCGACGAGCGGGTTCGGGCTGACGGCCCCCGCGCCGCGCCGCGCGAGGTCGAGCGCCCGCCGCATCCAGCGCTCGGCGTCGGTCATCCGACCTCCTCGACGTAGCTCGGCAGGGCGTCGAGCGTCCACCGCTCGAAGTAGAACTTGTGCTCGGAGCGGGCCCGCTGGTACGGCAGGACGAAGCGCCGCACCGCCGGGGCCGGGTGCCGCCGGAACGCCGCGACGAGGCGATCCCGCAGCGGCGCGGGCGTGAACAGGCTCCAGTCCCACCCGTCGTGCGCGGGCTCGGGGAACGCGACGACGCGCGCCTCGTCGAGCAGCCGGCGCAGCGCCGGAATCGCGTAGCGCCGCTCGACTTCAGCCACAGCCTTCAGGTCTTCGACATCCACCGCGTCTTCGGCCCCGACAAGCACGGTGAGCGCCGACGGGTCGAGCAGCGCGGCGGCCGGATCTTCCACCGGACCGACCTCTGCGTGCTGCGATGCCGCCGTCCACCGGAGCCCGTCGAATACGTCGAGCAGCGGACCGACGAACGCTTCGGGATGCGCGATGGCTGTCAGCCCGATCCGCTCGCTGTCGGCGGTGATATGGCTGCCGGCGAGGTAGCCGCGGAAATACTCGGTCGGGCTGAGGAGCGCGTCGAGCGGGAGCGACGGCGCGGCGCGGCGGCGGGCGTCGGGGTCCGTCTCGGCGGAGAGCGCTTCGAGATGGACGGGCTCCTCGTGGAAGTATTTGACGATGTCGACGGGCACGTGGAGGGGCGTGGACGAGAGGCGCGGGGCAGGTGTAGCCGGGCACCGGAGCGGGGTTCCTCGCGTATCTTCGCTCCGCCCCATCCGCTGCGCTTATGAAGTCGATCCAATCCGCCCTCATCTGGGCCGCCAACGGCACGCTCCTCCTCCTCTGGCTCCCGCTCCTCGCCGTGGTCCGTCTGTTCGACCGCGACCCCGCGCACTACGCGACGGGCCGCGTGTTTCGCAAAGTCGGCGACCTGTTCACGCGGACGAACCCGCTCTGGCGCGTCCACGTCGAGGGCGAGTTCCCGGCCGACCCGCGCCGCCCGTACGTCGTCGTCTCGAACCACCAGTCCAACGCCGACATCCCCGTGATCAGCCGGCTGCCGTGGGAGATGAAGTGGGTCGCGAAGGTGGAGCTGTTCCGCGTCCCCGTCGCGGGGTGGCTGATGCGCCTCGCGGGCGACATCGCCGTGGACCGGCGCGACCCGAAGAGCCGGGCCCGCGTGCTCGTCGCGGCGCGGGGCTACCTCCGCAAGCGGTGCTCGGTGATGTTCTTCCCCGAGGGCACGCGCTCGCGCGACGGCCGCGTGCGCTCGTTCGCGCCCGGCGCCTTCCGCCTCGCGATCGACGCCGGGGTGCCCGTCCTCCCCCTCGTCGTGGACGGCACGCGCGATGCCCTCCCGAAGCACGGCTGGCGCTTCGGCAACGCCATCGACGCGCGCCTCCGCGTGCTGCCGCCGGTCTCGACGGACGGGCTGAGCGTCGACGACGCGGACGCCCTCCGCGACCGCGTCCGGCAGTCCATCATAGCGCAGATCGCCGCGTGGCGCGGGACCTCGCCCGACAGCGTGGACGCGCTCGCGGAGGTGTTGCCCCAGAGCCGGATGGAAGAAACAGCAAAATCAGGCTGACCTTTTGGGGTGCACGTAAGGCACCTCGTACCTTAGGGACTCTCCGCGCAGCGTCGGCGCGCGGTTCGATGCCCGGTAGCTCAACGGCAGAGCACCTGTCTCTGGAACAGGGGGTTGAAGGTTCGAATCCTTCCCGGGCAGCCTCGCAGCGTGCTTAGGGGTCGCGCTCGTCGGTCGATCGTGGGCGTCGGTTCGAGGGACACCGAAGGCCTGGCGTCCGATCTCTACGGTCTACGTCGCGGTTGCGCTCGTTGGAATCAGCCGGGGAGACTGCGCCGGTGCCTCTGTGACTCGCCCCCATCTGGCGCGAGCCATCCCCGCGGCGCAAGTGCTATAGGAATGGGCTCTTGCGGTCGATACCGCTGAGCGACTAGCCTTGCCTTACTTTAGAGCATGGACCGAGACGCACAGGCTGCTTACCTCGAGCAGATCGTACGACGGGAGCACGAATGGGGGACCGAACCGCCTCCGGCGCGCCCGGAGGCGGTTCCTGCCGCGCCGTCCTCCCGGGTGCCGTCTGTTGCCCCGCCGCAAGAGGCTCGCCCGAGCTTCCGCGATACGTACGGGCCCCTGCTCTATTTCCTGTTCTTAGCGCTGATCCCTGTAGCGAGCGTAGCCCTCTGGCTCCTGGCCCCTTCCAACGCATCGCACGACGATCCGACCCCGGACGAGTGGGCCGCCCTCATGAACGCGCCCCCGACCCCGGCGGTCTCCGAGCGCAGCCCTCCGCCCGTGCTCCGTGCTCCGGGTAAACTCTACGTAGACTCCGATCCCGAGGGGGCGTTCGTCTACATCGACGGCACCCTGCGCGGGGTCACCCCCTACTCGGCCGATACGCTCGCGCCCGGCTGGCGAACCATCGCGGTCGAACGGGTGGGCTATGCCGCACGCGACACGCTGCTCCACGTAGCCCCAGCTTCCGCGGTCTCCTTCGCCCCCTCCCTCCCCGCTCGCGACCTCGAGCCGCAGAACGCGGAACCCGAACGAGCGTCGCCCCCCCCCACACCGGACGATGAGCCGCTGCTCTCGCAGCGCGAACCGCAGCGCGAACCGCAGCGCGAAGCCAGCGCGGAGCCCGCCGCGCCCCCGGTAGATTTCGACGGAGCGACAGAGCGCCAACGCCCCCCTCCCGACCCCATCCCTAGCACGGGCACGTTGAGCGTGCTCGTCCGCCCCTGGGGCTCCATCTTCGTCGACGACACCCTTCGGGCCCGCGACACCGACCTCCGCTGGACCGACACGGTGCCCGTTGGGAGACGCGTCCTCCGGGTCGTCCACCCCGTCCTCGGGGTGCAGCAGCATAGCGTGGAGGTCCAGCCCGGCCAAACGACCTCCCTCGTCATAGACCTCTTCTGACGCATCGCTATGCCCCCTTCGCCCGCTGCCTCGGAGGCGACCCAGCGCATCGCTTTGTGGGGCCTCCTGCTCCTCCTCTTCGCTGCCCCCTCCGCCACGGCGCAGACGACGTCCTGCGAGGCCCGCCTCATCTGGGCGCATGAGCACTACGTCGACCAGCGCTTCTCGGAGGCCGAAGCCTCGGCCCGCGCTTGCCTCGCGCAACCGAACGTGGACGCCGACGCTGCCATCGAGGCCCACCGGCTGCTCGCGCTCATCCACCTCCGGCAGGACGACCTCGCCGAAGCCAAACGGGAGGTGATCAAGCTCCTCAGCATCTCCTTCGACTACGCCCCCGACCCGATCCTCGACCCCCCGACGTACGCCGCGCTCGTGGAGGCGGTGCGGAACCAGCTCCGGGTCGACCCGGAGGCACCCCGGCAGCCATCGCCTGCCGCTCCCCAACCGGAGCCGCCGGCTGACGATGCGATCGTCGACGTCGCCCCCGGGGCGCCCACCGGAGCCCGGACGCCGCTCCGGGCGGCGCGCGGCATCCACCTCGGCTTCACGCTGGGCGCGGGGAGCTACAGCGGGGAACGCGGCGTCGACGCGGCGTCGCTCGTCGGCGAGTTCAACGAGAACGGGGGCGTCTCGCTGGCGATCGACGGGACGTACCACGTACGGGCCGCGCTCGCCGTGGCGGCCTCGTACCGCGCGGCGCGCTTCCCCCTCCTGCTGACGAACGACGTCCGCCCCGAAGACGTGCAGGTCCGCCCGGACGACTCCAGCGAGTGGGTGCACACGGTGAGCGTGCTGGGACGAGCCCTCTACCGGCCCGACCAGCAGGTGGCGCCCTACGTTCAGTTGGGGGCGGGCGGGGTCGTCAGCTACCTCAACAGCACGCTCCGCCTCGCCGCCGGGCCGCAGTTCGGGCTGGGGATCGACGTCGCCGCCACGCCGCGGCTCGCGGGCTTCGCCGAGTTCAACCTGCTCGTCGCCATCCCCGGCGACGCCGTCGACCGGGTGAACGCGAACGACGCCCTCGGCGACCTGCTCACGTTCGCGGGCGTGGGCCTCCGGTACCGTCTGGAGTTTCCGTAGCCGCGCCCCGGGCGCCGCTGGCCCGAAGCGATCACGAACCGCCTGCGAGGCGGGCGAAGTTTTTCCGCATCAGGCGCCAGTAGTGGGACGGCAGCAGCCGCTGGACGACGTCCCCCTGCCGCGCCCCCTCGGCCACGACGAGGCGCGGCCTGCGGCGCTCGACGGCGCGGGCGATCGCCGCGCCGACCTCGGACGGCGGCGTCCGCAGGAACACCTTGTCGAAGACCTCGCCCTTCCGCGCGGCCTCGCTCGGGTCCGCTGCGGCGGCGAGGCGGGCGTTCCGCACGATCCCCGTCCGCACGCCGCCGGGGTGCACGACGGTCACGCCCACCGGGGTCCCGTCCAGCTCGTGCCGCAGGGCCTCGCTGAACCCCCGCACCGCGAACTTCGACGCCGAGTACGCCGTCTGCTCGGCCGGGGCGATGAGCCCGAACAGGCTCGACACGTTGACGATGTGCCCCGCCTCCGCCCGCTGGAGGTGCGGCAGGAACGCCTTCGTGAAGCCGACGACGGCGAAGACGTTGATCTCGAACAGCCAGCGGAACTCCTCCAGCGTGATCTCCTCGAAGCGGCCGACGAGCGAAACCCCGGCGTTGTTGACGAGCACCGTCACGCGCTCGTGCTCGGCCAGCACGCGCTCGGGCAGCGCCGCGACGGCGTCGGCGTCGGCCACGTCCATCACGTGCGTCGTGACGCGGACGCCCGCGACCTGCTCGGCCGTCTCGGCGAGCCCGTCGGCGTCGCGGTCGACGAGCGCGAGGTGGCACCCCTTTTCGGCGAAGGCGAGCGCCGTGGCGCGGCCGATGCCGGAGGCGGCCCCCGTGATGACGGCGACGCCGTCGGTAAGGTCGAACGCAGGCATGAGCGTCAGGGGGCGGGGCGGGCGACGAGGGCGCGCCAGCGGTGAGCGAGGGCGACCGTGGCGCGGCGGGCGGCGCGGCTGAACCCGGTCATGTTGACGAAGCCGTGCACGAGCGACGGCTCGCGGTACGCCTCGACGGGCGACCCGGCCTCGCGGAGAGCGTCGGCGTAGGCCTCGCCCTCGTCGCGGAGCACGTCGAAGCCGGCGGTGACGAGGAGCGCGGGCGCGAGCCCGGCGAGGTCGCCGTAGATCGGCGAGAGGCGCGGGTCGCGCTCGTCCGTGCCGGTGCCCTCCGTGTAGACGTGGTGGTAGGCGGCGCGGCTGGCGTCGGGCAGGAAGAACCCGTCGAAGCGGTGCCGCGAGGGGCGGTCCGTGGGCGTGTCCGTCGAGGGGTAGATGAGCAGTTGGCCGACCGGCGGCCGGTCGTCCCGAAACGCCTGCGCGGCGACGGCGGCGAGGGTACCGCCCGCGCTGTCGCCGCCGGCCCCGATGCGCGCGGGGTTCGCGCCGAGCGCGTCGGCGTGCGCTTGCGCCCAGCGGAACGCGGCGCAGGCGTCCTCGGCGGCGGCCGGGA
>CAYTJT010000158.1:0-7994 GCA_964438105.1 uncultured Rhodothermales bacterium
TCGAGCCGGTCGAGGGCGGCTTCGGCGGCGGCGCGGCGCTCCTCGGCGAGACGGGCCTCGGCCTCGGCCGCGCGGATCTGCTCGCTGTGGGCGTTGAGCGTCCGCTGCCGCTCGGCGAGGTCGCGCTCGCGCTCGATGAGGGCCGCGCGGAGGGCCTCGCTCTCGGACTCGCGGCGCTGGAGCTGCGCCGTCCGCTCCGTCACCTGGTCGTCGAGCGCGTCGGCCTCGGTGTCGAGCGAGCGGCGCTCCCCCGCGAGCCGCTCGTAGTCGGCGGCGGCGAGGCCCAGTTCGAGTTCGCGGAGGCGGGCCTGGAGGGTCGCGTGACGCTCGGCCTTTTTCGCCTGCCGGCGGAGGCTGCGGACGTTCTTCTCGATCTCGTCCGTGAGGTCGGCGAGCCGCGTCAGGTCGGCCTGTGTCGTGTCGAGGCGGCGGAGGGCCTGGTGACGGCGCTTCTTGTACTTCGTGATGCCGGCCGCCTCCTCGAACAGGCGTCGCCGGTCGTCGGCGTTTTCCGAGAGGATGTCCTCGATCATCTTCAGCTCGATGACCGAGTACGCCCCCGCGCCCATCCCCGTATCCATGAACAGGTCGAGGATGTCTTTGAGCCGGCAGACCGTCCCGTTGAGCAGGTACTCCGACTCGCCCGAGCGGTAGAGGCGGCGGCTGATCGTGACGTCGGTGTACTCGGTAGGGAGGACGTTGCGGGTGTTCTCGATGGATAGGGAGACCTCGGCGAGGCCGAGCGCGCGGCGCGTGGCCGTGCCGTTGAAGATCACGTTCTCCATCTTCTCGGACCGCAGCAGCCGCGCCCGCTGCTCGCCGAGCACCCACCGCACGGCGTCGATGATGTTGGACTTCCCGCACCCGTTCGGCCCGACGATCGCCGTGACGCCGGGGTCGAAGTGGACGGCCGTCTTGTCGGCGAAGCTCTTGAAGCCGTGGAGCTCGATGTTGCTGAGATACATGGGGGGCGGTGCGGTGGGAGTCTCGGGGAAGATAGCCCACCGCAGACGGCGCGCGCGGAGTCGCGCAGGGGGCCGCCGCACGAACAGAGTTCGCCCCGCCCCCGCAGACGGCGGAGGCGGGGCGAGAGGCAGCAGGACCCGTTCGGTTGCGTTACGGAACGTGCCGAACTGCGCAGCGCGTCGGGCGCGTGGGCGTCGGGCGCTTATTTGCGAGCCATTCGGAAGGTGTTGATATCTTCGTCGTTCTCAGCACTGACGTATTCGTTGATGTCGTCGAACGAGACATCGTCGCCGTCGACGGTCATCTCGAAGATGCGCCACGTGTTGCCGGGCGTGGACTCCGGCGCGGCGTACTCACGGATGAGCTCGCTTTCCGTGTAGACCTGTACGAGAGCCGGGCTGGAGTTCGCGATCTCGCCAGCAAGCCCTTGAGAGCCGATTTCGCTCTGGTCCGAGTAGTTGTGAACGGAGTAGCGGTATACGCCGTCGTTCTCTGGGGTGAGGGTGATCGTCTCGGGGCCTTCGCCGTCTCTTTCATCGAGGTCGAGGCTCGCGAAGTCGACGGGGTTCATATCGGACCAAAGGACGTGGAAGCGATCCTCATCGCCGTCGGGCCCGGTGAGGTGCGAGTCGAGGTCGCTGGGGCTCTCGCCCCATGAGAGGACGATGCGGAACGCGCCTTCCGGCGGGGTTTCCGCGATGATCGAGAGGTTGCGCGGGAGTTCGTTGACGCCCTCGCCGACTTCGAAGCCGGTGATGACGCGGTCGACGAACTCTGCGGCACTGATCGTCACAGTGTAGGGGCCCGTAGCGATGCCGTCGATGGTGAAGGTGCCGGTCGAGTCGGTGAGGTCGTCGCGAGAGGCGTCGCCACGAGCCAACGTGACGAGGGCGTCGGCGAGGCCGTCGCCCGTCTGGGAACTGATGATCGTGCCAGTGACGGAGGAGTCGCCGTCGATGCTGTCCTCTTCGTTGTTGTCGCAGCCGACCCCGACGGCGAGGAACAGGGCGAGGATTGTGAGGGGGATGAAGCGTTTCATAGCGATGGTGATATGGGAATAGAAATGGGATGATGCCAAGGCGGGGGTGCCGATTGGGTCCGGCCTAGCCCCCCTCGCTACAATAATTCTACAAACCCAAAGACCAACGTTCCACCTGGGGCGCGGTACGCTGGGCGGGCGTCGAGTCACCGCGTGCCGTCAAAGCCGTCGGCCGTGCTGTTGGAGCACGAGGGAGAGCGGACGAGGTCCTGGAGGATGCAGAGCAAGTCCGTCGTGGTCCACTCCGACGAGGCGGGCACCGTATAGACGTATACCCCTTCGCAAGCCGGGGTGACGGAGAGGGACTCCGAGGAGGTGAGGCGCACGTTGGCTGCACGGTCACCGGCCGAGGCTCTACGTACGGAGTCGGGATCTCTCGCCCTCTCCCGTCTGCAGTTCGGCTCTTGTCGGCTAGGCATAACTCGGACGTAGCTCATATATCATGAGGGCGGACGCGATGCAGGGGACGGCGACCGGGATCAATCGGTACGACGAGGTGGAGGGGCTCTTGGCTGTCCCTCCACCCTCGATAGATACGTAGTCTGCTGACGTGTGGGGCCACGCCGCGTGCCGGTCGGCAGAGCGGTACCGATCCGTTACGATTCGCTGGATTGAAGATGCGAGTGCGCTAGACACATATCGTTCGTAGGCACCGGGTAGCGGCTCCGCGGGGCTCAGCCCCCTTTCTAGACTAGCGGTCCACGTCCTTCCTTACCCGCTCCGCATCGTCGACGCGGGGGTTGTCCTTCATGGCGTCGCTCATCTGGCGGCCCGAGTACGTGTTGCCGGCCTCGCCCTGCCGCGTCTCCACGGGGTCGGGGGTGCGGACCGTGGGGCCCGTGTCGGCCGCGTCCTCAAGCGCGCCATCCTGAAGGTCGTCCGTGAGGTCCTGGGAGGCGTTCGGGACGGGGGCGTCCTGGTCGGTAGAGGAGCGGTGGTCGTTCGGCGTGTGCTGGTCGGGGTGGCTCATGGCGAGGGGGAGTGGGGAGAGAGGCGGTTGCTCCCGTTTAACCCAGGGGGCGGGACCGAGGGTCCGACCGGCGCTACGATCTCGCGAACGGGGCGGCGCCGAGGTAGGGGCGTACGAGCCCCCCGAGAAGGAGGAGGTCGGCGTCGGGCGGCGCGTCGGTCACGAAAGCAACCCCTCCCACGGCGAGAGCAGGATGGCGGCGACCAGCACGAGCAGGATCACCGCTGAGAGCCCGAGTGCGAGGCGGGTAGCCTGCTTGGCCCGCTCCGCCTCGTACCACTGCCCGGGCCGCACCCCCTGCGCTACGAACGTCAGGACGGCCGCGAGGTTGACCGACGACACGTTGACCAGCAGCAGCAGCGCCGCCCCGTACGCCGCGCCCCAGTGCCCCGCCCCGGTGAGCATCCCGAACGCGACGAGCGGCGGCAGCAGCGCCACCGCCACCATCACCCCGATCAACGCCGCCGACATCCCGCGCGTGTACGAGAGCGCGCCCGCCACACCCGCCGCAAGCGCGAGCGCGACGTTGCCCAGGTCCACCACCGACCGGTTCGCGATCTGCGGCACCTCCGGCGACACCTCCAGCAAGACCCCGATGACGACGGAGAGCGCGAGCGCCAAAAGCATCCCCTTGAGGTTGGCTTGGAATGCTCGCCAGACGAGGTCCGTATCCCCGAGCGTCGTGCCCAGCGCGAGCGCGATGCTCGGCGCGATGAGCGGCGCGATCACCATCGCTCCGACGACGACGGCGACCTCGTCGCGCAACATCCCCCCCGCCGCCACCACCGTCGAGAGCGCGACGAGGGTGTAATACACCGGCGAGATCCGCAGCGACTCGGTGACGTTGGCGTAGAGCTCCTCGGTGCTGACGCGGGTGCGGAGCGTGCCGTCCTCGTCGGCCGGCTCTTCGTCGTCCTCGTCGGGGCGCGGCACGGTCGCCTCGACGGGCAGGATCACGAGGCGGTAGTCGTCGACGAGCGCTGCGTCCTGCTCCAAAGCCTGCAGGAGGGGCTCCGTGTCCTCGCCGTTGAGCAGCCCGCGCACTAGCCGCCGCCCGCCGATGAGCTCCTCCTCCCACACCGAGACGAACGGGTGCTCGTCCTTCCACTGGACGTGTCCGTCGTAGTCCTTCGGAAGGGATATTTCGACCATGCGCAGGGCCATGCGGAGCGGGACGAGTAGGGGTGGGAGGAGGGGCCTACAGACTACGGAAGCCGCCGCTCAAGTTCCACGCTGCCACGTGCGGCGCCCGCCCGGCACGTTCCGCCGGTAGGGGCGACGCCCCCGCTCACGCCGGAAGCGGAGGAGCGGGCGGGCATCCACACGGAGAGGCCGCCCCGGTGATACGGAGCGGCCTCGGATCGTACGGGTTCGGTAGGCGTCAGGCCTCGCCGGCGGCGGCATGACCGTTCGACGGCACCGGCTCGGCGGTGGCCTCCGTCGTGAGCGTGAGCCCGCTGCCGTCGGGCGCGAGGCCCACCTCCACCACGTCGTCCTCGCGGACGAACCCGGCGAGGATCTGCTCGGCCAGCCGGTTCGCGACCTCGCGCTGGAGCACGCGCTTGAGCGGGCGCGCGCCGAAGACGGGGTCGAACCCCTTGCGCGCGAGGGTGTCACAGCATCCCACTATGTCTATCTTGCCAGTATGAATAGATCCATCGTACGCACTGCAGGAGACCTCCCCGGCGGAGACGGGATCCCCGCTGATCCCCTCGCCGCTCTTGTGCCGTCAATTGCTTCGGAGAGAATAGCAGAAGAAGGTCAGCGAGCGATCCCAAGTCTTGCAAAGGACCCATCCGTAGTTGCTGAAATTGAGAGGGCCATTCGGCGCGTTCCGACCACCCATACCCTCTTGCTAGGTGATGCGCGCGGGCCGCTCCCGATGCCGGATGAGAGCGTCCACCTCGCTGTTACATCACCGCCGTACTGGACGCTCAAGAAGTATGAGCCCCACGACCAGCAACTTGGTGAGGTCGAGGACTACGAGGACTTTCTCGATCAACTGGACGCGGTCTGGTCCGAGGTGTACCGCGTCCTTGCGCCTGGAGGCCGCCTCGTCGTCGTCGTCGGCGACGTGTGCCTGTCCCGGCGGCGGTTCGGTCGCCACGTCGTGTTCCCGTTGCACGCGAGCATTCAGGAGCGCTGCCGCCGTCTCGGCTTCGACAACCTCGCCCCGATCATCTGGCACAAGATCGCGAACGCGAAGACCGAAGCGTCCGGCAATGGAAGCTCTTTTCTCGGGAAGCCCTACGAGCCCAACGCTATCATCAAGCACGACATCGAGTACGTGCTCTTCCAGCGTAAGCCGGGCGGCTACCGCAGCCCGACGCCCGCGATGCGCGCGCTCTCGGTGATCCCCGCCGACAGGCACCGAGAGTGGTTCCAACAAATCTGGACGCTCGGCGGAGCCTCGACCCGAAATCACCCCGCCCCGTACCCACTCGCTCTCGCCGAGCGGCTCGTGCGGATGTTCTCGTTCGTGGGCGACACCGTGCTCGATCCGTTCCTGGGCACGGGGACGACGTCGCTGGCCGCCGGGCGGTGGGGTCGCAACAGCGTCGGCGTGGAGGTGGAACCTTCATACATGGACATGGCGCTCGAACGGCTACGGCGCAAGCTCCGCACGCCCACACCGCTATTCTCCGATCTGCCCACCCTCACCGAAAAGAGCGTCTAAAGAATGCAGCTATTGGCGAAGTTCGAGGAAGTATTTGCTGGACAGCAGTATCGTCATCGCGACTCTACAATTGGAGATAAATTGTGTTTCTTCGTCTTCGAGGATCTCTACTCGCTCGGCCGGTCTGCGTCGCTTGTTCGAGGTGTCGAGAATCGGGATGTTGTTGCGAATACAGCAAACAGAGTTACGGGGAAACCGTCGCGCCGGGGAGATGGCACTCTCGGGGAGCGCGTAGTCAGCCAGGACTTTCGGGTTAAGAAGAAATTCGATGTGGCGCGCGGTAGTACGGCAGATGTGCGAATCGGAGTGGAAGTTAAGCTTCCGTCTGCAGCCAAGATCAAGCAGATAGGTCGCGTGATCAACGACCTCCGCGATCAGGCCGATCAGTTTAGGGACGTGACGTCGGACGCAATCTCGCTGGCTATCGTCGGCGTCAATCACGCTGAGGCGTATCGTTCGTATGAAGGGGAGCGCTTCTATGACAAACCAGGAAGGACGGGCCCGGCTCCAGCAGATGAGGCCGAGGAAACAATCCGCCGCTTGATTGATGGTTCGTCACGTGGGGCGGCAAGTGCCTACGACGAGTTTCTAATTCTAGACTTTGTCGCGACGAACCGCGCGCCCTATCCGTTCGCGTGGGTCGATAGAAAGAGGGCTGCCGACGAGTACGCGGCAGCCCTCCAACGAATCAGTAGTCTGTACGAGAAACGGTTTTAGCGGGCGCTACGCCTCGCCCGGCGCCGCGTGCCCGTTCGACGGCACCGGCTCGGCGGTGGCCTCCGTCGTGAGCGTGAGCCCGCTGCCGTCGGGCGCGAGGCCCACCTCCACCACGTCGTCCTCGCGGACGAACCCGGCGAGGATCTGCTCGGCCAGCCGGTTCGCGACCTCGCGCTGGAGCACGCGCTTGAGCGGGCGCGCGCCGAAGACGGGGTCGAACCCCTTGCGGGCGAGGTAGTCCGCGGCGTCGTCCGTGAGTTGCAGGTCGAGGCGGTGGTTCCGCGCGGCGAGGCGGCGGATGCCCCCGAACTGGATGCGGACGATCTGGCGGATCTCCTCGCGGCCGAGCGGGCGGAACACGATGATCTCATCGATCCGGTTGAGGAACTCCGGCCGGAGCGACCCCTTGAGCATGTTCATCATGTCGTTCTCCAGCCCCTCCATCTGCTCTGGGGAGAGCGGCTCGTCGCCCGCGACCTCCATCCGGCGCTTGATGAGGTCGCTCCCGAGGTTGCTCGTCATGATGATGAGCGTGTTCGTGAAGTCGACCGTGTGGCCCTGGTTGTCGGTGAGCCGGCCGTCGTCGAGGACTTGCAGCAAGACGTTGAAGACTTCGGGGTGCGCCTTCTCGAACTCGTCGAGGAGCACGACGGAGTAGGGCCGGCGGCGGACGGCCTCGGTGAGCTGCCCGCCCTCGTCGTAGCCGACGTAGCCGGGCGGCGCGCCGATCAGCCGCGAGACGGCGTGGCGCTCCTGGTACTCCGACATGTCGATGCGGACGACGGCGCCATCGTCGTCGAAGAGCTGCTCGGCGAGGGCCTTCGCGAGCTCGGTCTTGCCGACGCCCGTCGTGCCGAGGAAGATGAACGAGCCGATCGGGCGGCTCTCCTCCTGCAAGCCCGCGCGCCCGCGCCGGACGGCATTCGCGACGGCCTCGATCGCCTCGGGCTGGCCGATGACGCGCTTGCCGAGTTCCTTCTCCATCCCGAGCAACTTCTCCTTCTCGGCTTCGAGCATCTTCGCGACCGGGATGCCCGTCGCGCGGCTGATCACCTCGGCGATGTCTTCGGCGCCGACTTCTTCTTTCAAGAGGGCGCCGTTCGCCTGCAGTTCGTCGAGGCGTTCGTTCGTCGCCTCGATGGTCTGTTCGAGCTGGGGGATGCGGCCGTATCGGATCTCGGCGACCTCGCCAAACTGCCCCTGCCGCTCTAGCTCCTCGGCTTCGACCTTCAGCGCGTCGATCTGCTCTTTCGCCGACTGCACCTCCTGGATCAGCGCCTTCTCCTGCTCCCACCGCGCCCGCAGCCGGTCGCGCTCCTCTTCGAGGTTCACGAGCTCGTCGCTGATGGCCTCGACTTGCTCGGTGTCGCCCTCGCGCTTGACGGCCTCGCGGGCGATCTCGCGCTGGCGGATCTCCCGTTCGAGCTGATCCAACTCCTCCGGCATCGAGTCGATCTCGATGCGGAGGCGGGAGGCGGCCTCGTCGATGAGGTCGATGGCCTTGTCGGGGAGGAAGCGGTTCGTGACGTAGCGGTCGCTCAGCTCGGCGGCGGCGACGATCGCGCCGTCGGTGATGCGGACGCCGTGGTGCATCTCGTAGCGGTCCTTGATCCCACGCAGGATCG
>CAYTJT010000159.1:0-7972 GCA_964438105.1 uncultured Rhodothermales bacterium
CGACGATCGGCGTCGGCTCGGCCTACCTCCTGCAAGAGCTCGGCCTCTTCGCCTCGGGCTTCGATTTCTCGGCGCTCGTCGGGCCGTGGCTGATCGGCGTCATCATCATCCTGCTCGGCTTCGGCGTGCTCTCGTGGAGCCCGGACCGGAAGCGACGTAAGAAAGCGCAGCGCCGCAAGGCCGCCGCCCGCCGCGCCCGCCGGCAGTCCACGCGTTCAGCTCGGACCACGACGCGCGCGACGCCGGGCCGCAAGGAGCGCCGCTCCGAACGGCGTGCCGAGCGGCGCTCCCGCTTCGAGGAGCGGCGGAAGTCGTTCGTCAAGTCGCGCACGAACCGGAAGATCTTCGGCGTCTGCGGCGGCATCGGCGAGGCCTTCGGCATCGACCCCACGCTCGTCCGCATCGCGTTTGTGATCGCGCTCATCGCGGCGGGCGGCACGGCGATCCCGATCTACCTCCTCCTCGCCTGGCTCATGCCGAGCCCCGAGGGTACCGACCGCGACCACCGCTCCGGCCTCGACGACCTCGACGACGATCGGCTGATCATCATCCGCTGATCCGCCCGCGACCGAACGCGACGAGGGCCGACTCCCGCACTGGAAGTCGGCCCTCTGCTTTTTGAGGCAAGCCTTCGGTGCACGGAGTTACGCGACGTGCTCGGCGCTCCAGGCCTCCTGCGTGTCGCGGACGGCCTGCGCGCCCACGGTGCCGTCGAACACCTTGTTCTCGTCGGCGAGCTCGGCGGCGACGACGTGGCAGACGACTTTGGAGAGGTCGACGAGGATCGGCGTGAGGTCTTCGAGGTGGCGCTTCGCGAGGGCAGCCACGTCCTGATTCTTCAGCCCGAGGGCCGTGGTGTAGAGCATGTGGTACGAGATCGCGGCGAGGCCGGTCGCGGTGTAGTCGTCGCGGATCATGCGCGAGACCTCGTCGTCGCGGACGCGGTCGTAGAGCCCGGCCACGAAGCCGAGCGTCGAGCCGACGGCGTCCTTGACGGCCTGCTTGATGTCGCCGCCCTCGCGGGCGTCGACCTTCGCGTCGAGCGCGGCGGTGTGCTGCTTGAGCGTCGTCTGCAGCTTGGTCACGACGCGCATCGCTTCGGGGTACTTCTTGATGTCCTCATCGTCGAGCTGACGTTCGACGGCGCGGAGGATGTGCGACTCCACCGCGTGCATGTCGGAGAGGTACGTGTTGAGTACGGCGTTGGGGTCTTTCATCGGTGCGGAATGGTGACGTGGAGAAGAGAGCCGATGGCGCCGGCGGGCTGCGACGGGGCAGCGGAAAGAGAAGCGTGCGGCGGCGCCAAGAGGGCCCGTTGAGGTGAGGGGCTTACACGAATCGGCTGCGCCGTCCGTTCCGTGCCCCCCCGACGAAGTAGAGCCCTGCAGCCCCTAAACCGGTAGCGTGCCTGCCACTGCGACGTGGAGCGTGTCCGCGTCGAGGTGCCGACGGACGGCGGCGTTCACGTCCTCCACGGTCAACGCCTGCACGAGCGCCGGGTGGCGGTCGAGGTAGTCGACGCCGAAGCCGCGCTCGGCGTTGATGAGCATCGCCATCGCCAGCCCGCCCGTCGTCGCGAGGCCGACTTTGTACGCCCCCGCGATCGTCGTCTGCTTTTCTTCCAACTCGTCCGACGTGACGCCGTCGCGCACGAACCGCCGCGCCTGCTCCAGCGTCGCTTCGATGCCTCGTTCGAGCGCGTCGCCGCTCAGCGTCACCGCGATCCGCCAATAGCCGTCGTACTCCGTCGCGACGCCGGAGAGCGACGAGCCGATGCCGTAGGTCAGCCCCTGCTCGTCGCGCACGGTGCTCATCAGCCGCGCCGAGAAGTTGCCGCCGAGGACGTAGTTGCCAACGTAGAGCGCGAGGTAGTCGGGGCTGTCCCGGCGGACGGCCACGGCGTGCCCCATCCGCACGTCGAGGTTCTGCCGGTCGCTGATCGGAATGTCGATGCGGCCGGGCGGCTCCGGCGTCGCGGCCTCGGCGAACGGAGCTTCTTCGGGCGGCGAGCCCCAGCCGCCGAGCGTGTCGGTCACCGCGGCCGCGACCGTGCCAGCTTCGAGGTCGCCGGCGAACGAGAGCTTCATCTGCCGCGCGCCGAAATGCTCGATGTGGAAGGCCCGCACGTCCTCGATCGTCAGCGCGTCGAGCCGTTCGAGCATCGACGCCTCCGAGGGCCGGTAGTTCGGGTGGTCGGTCGGGTAGAGCCGCTGAGCGAGCGCGTTCGCCGCTTGCGCGGACGTCTTGTCGAGCGCCCGGCGCAGCGACGCGGCGTGCTGCGCTTTGGCTTTGTCGAACTCTTCCGGGTCGAAGAGCGGCTCCCGAAGTTGCTCGGCGAGGAGGGCGAGCACGTCGGGCAGATCGTCCCGGAGCACGCGGCCGGAAAAGCCGCAGCGGAGCCCGTCGGCGTTGAAGCTGAGCTGCGCGCCCCGATCCTCCAGCGCCTCGGCCACGGCGAATCGGTCGCGGTGGCGCGTGCCCTTGTCGAGCATCATCGTCACCAGCTTCTGCTCCAGCTCCTCCCCCGCCCCGAAGTCCGGCCGCGTCTCGAACGACCCGCGGAACGACACGACGCGGTCGACGGGCGTCGGGAGCATCCAGACCTGCGCCGCGCCGCACGCCGCCTGCTGCACGCGCTCGGCGAAGGTGGCCACGGAGGTGTCGATAGCAGAGGACATGCGGGGGGATCGGGTTTGGTGGTACGCTACGCCGCGACGGGCAGGACGGGATCGTAGAGGCCGACCGTGAGCCCATCCCGTTGGAAGACGCGCTCGGCGGCGGCCTGCACGTCGTCGAGCCCGACGCGTTCGACGCGCTCGATGTATTCCGTGAACAGGGTCCAGTCCCCCGCCGCGATCGCCTCGTTGAGTTGCGAAGCCACGGCGTACGGCCCGTCACGGCCGAAGGCTTCCGACGCGACGATCTGCCGCTGGGCCCGCTGCAACTCGGCCTCGGTCAGCCCGCCGTCGGCGACGGAGCGGAGCGTGTCCCACAGCGCGTCTTCGACGGCGTCGTGCGTGACGTCGGGCGCGAGCGCGCCGTACGCGATGAACAGGCCGGGGTCGCGGAGACGCGGCGCATACGCGAACACGCCCGTCGTCAGCCCTCGATCGGTGAGGTTACGATAGAGACGGCCACTCTTGCCGGCCCCGAGCGCGATCCCGAGCACGTCGAGGGCGTCGGCGACGGGGTCGAGCGCGGACACCGACTTGAAGCCGAGCATCACGGCGCCGAGCTGCCCCGCCATCCGCACCGTGACGCGGCGCTCGCCCTGCTGCGGCGGCTCCTCGGTGACGTTGTGCTCGAACGGGTTCGGCGCGGCCGGGATCGCGCCGAAGTGCTGCTCGATCAGGTCGAGCGCTTCTTCGCGGTCGAAGTCGCCGATGACGGACGCCGTCGCGTTGTCGGGCCAGTAGTAGGTGTCGTAGAAGTGGCGGAGCCCCTCGGCCGTGACGCGTTCGACGTCGGAGCGCCAGCCGATCGTCGGGTGGCCGTAGGGATGGGCGAAGAAGGCCGTCGCGTAGAGGGCGTGGAGCAGCTTCCGCGTCGCCTCGTTCTCGCCCCGGTCGAGCTCGTTGAGGACGACGGTCCGCTCGCTCGCGAGGTCCTCGGCGCTCCCGACGCGGTACGTCACCATGAACGTGGCGACGGGCGCGGCGGCCTCGGGCAGCAGCAGCACCTGCAGCCCGTTCGCCCGCAGCCGGTACTCCTCGATCCCGCCCGACGCTTTGACGAACTCGAAGGCGGAATGCTCGATGGGGTCGGTGACTTGCATGCGGACGGCGGTGGGTCGGGGGGGCAGTGGGCATGCGCGGCGTCGGCGGAGGTTCCTCCCCGGCCCGCGCGCCTACATCGAGCGACCGAGCCCGCCGTCCACGTAGATGTTCTGCCCGGTGATGTAGCTCGCCGCGTCGGAGAGCAGATACGAAACCGCGCCCGCGACTTCGTCGGCCGTACCGGCGCGCTTCATCGGGATGCGAACCCGCGTTGCTTCGGCCACCGGGTACGTGTCGATGAAGCCCGGCAACACGGCGTTCATGCGGATGCCGTCGATCGCGTACCGGTCGGCGAAGAGCTTCGTGAAGCTGCCGAGCCCCGCCCGCAACGCGGACGACAGCGGGTACTCCAGCGTGGGCTCGAACGCCGCGAACGTCGAGACGTTGACGATGCTGCCGCCGCCCTGCTTCTGCATCTGCGGCACGACGAGCCGGGCGAGCCGGACGACGTTCAGCAGCAGCAGGTCGAGTCCGTCGTGCCACTGCTCATCAGTCAGGTCGAGCAAGTCGCCGCGCGCCGCGTGGCCGGTGTTGTTAACAACCGCGTCGATCCGACCCCACTTGTCGAGCGCCGCGTCCACGAAGCGCTGGAGGTCGTCCGTTTCGGTGACGGAGCCTTTGACGGCGAGCGCGCCGGTATCGTCGGCGACGGCGTCGAGTTCGTCGCTCCGACTGAGCAGCGCGAGGTGGTAGCCCTTGTCGGCGAGGCGGCGGGCAATCGCGGCGCCCATCCCCCGGCTGGCAGCGGTGACGAGGGCGACGCGGTCGGTCGGTGGTTTAGTGCTCATGGTGTATCGAGTGGTCGTGGAATCAGTGCGCGTCGAGCCAGTTGTCGCCGAAGCCGAGTCACCAGTGGATCGGAACGTCGTACGAGGCGACGTCCTCGTCTCGTGTCAACAGCGTCAGATCTTCCTCGAGGGCTTGAGCCACGAGCAACCGGTCGAAGGGATCGCGGTGGTGGTATGGCAGCGTGTCCAGCCGGTAGATGTGCTCGACGCGCACGGCGAGCAGACCGAACCCGTTGACGCGGTGCTGCTGATCCACGAGGTCGGGCAACGTGCCGGTGAGGTGCAGCTTGCCGAGGTGTCGCTTGATCTGGATCTCCCAAACGTTGACGGCGCTGAGGTAGACGGTATTCGTCGGGTCCGAGAGCGCTGCTGTGGCCGCTTCGGAGAGCTCCGTGGCTCCTTCGTGCCACCACAACAGCGCGTGGGTGTCGAGCAGCAACCTCATTCGCCACCGAGCCAGAACGCATCGGGCAGCGGCGCGTCGAAGTCTTCGGCCATGCGGACGGTCCCCTCGCCGAGCCCGGCAACGCGCTGCTCGACAAGAAATGGGCGCCGGTCGCCCGGCTTATCGCCGAGCACGGCCAGCACGTCGGCAGCGATCCGTTCCTGCTCGGGCTCGGGCAGGTCGGCGGCGCAGGCGAGGCGTTCGAGGGCCTGTTCGAGTAGTCGCGTCATGGTGCCTTCTTCGCTGGTTCTGCTCATCCTACGACGCGTTCGGTTTCCGGTTCACGGCGCAAAGCCTCGGTCAACCTCAGTGCGCGTCGAGCCAGTTGTCGCCGAAGCCGATGTCGATCTCGATGGGCACGTCGAGGGGGAGCGCGTCGGCCATCTCCTCGCGCGCGATCGCAGCCATCACGTCGCGCTCGTCGTCGGCCACCTCGAAGACGAGCTCGTCGTGGACTTGCAGGATCATCCGCGAGCGGAGCCCCTCGGCGGCGATGCGGTCGTGGATGCGGACCATTGCGATCTTGATCATGTCGGCCTGCGTGCCCTGGATCGGCATGTTGACGGCGACGCGCTCGGCGAAGGCGCGCTCGTTGAAGTTGCGCGCGCGGATGTTGGGGATGTAGCGGCGGCGGCCCGTCAGCGTCTCGGCGTAGCCCTTGTCCTGCGCCCGCTCGATCAGCAGGTCGAGAAAGCGGATCACGTCGGGGTAGCTTTTGCGGTACTGCTCGATGAGCTGCTCGGCGTCCTTCCGCCCGACGCGCATCCGCTGGGCGAGGCCGAAGGCGGAGATGCCGTACGGAATCCCGTAGTTGACCTGCTTGACCTGGTTCCGCATCGTCCGCGTCACGTCGTCGAGGTCGCGGTCGAACACGCGCGCGGCCGTCGCGGTGTGGATGTCGAGCCCTTTGTCGAACGCCTCGCGAAGCCCTACGTCGCCGCTCATGTCGGCGATGATGCGAAGCTCGATCTGCGCGTAGTCGGCCGCCATCAGGCAGAAGCCCTCTTCGGCGACGAACGCGCGGCGGATCTCCCGCCCCACCTCGGTGCGGATCGGGATGTTCTGCAGGTTCGGGTTCGACGACGACAGGCGGCCCGTCGAGGTGATCGTCTGGTTGAAGTCGGTGTGGACGCGGCCGGTCTCGGGGTGGATCAGCTCGCCGAGCTTGTCGACGTACGTGCTCTTGAGCTTGGCGAGCTTCCGCCAGTCGAGCACGAGCCCGGGCAGCGGGTGCTCGGTCGAGAGTTCGTGCAGCACGTTCTCGGCCGTGCTCGGCGCGCCCGACTTCGTCTTCTTCCCGACCGGCAGCCCGAGCTTGTCGAACAGGATTACGCCGAGCTGCTTCGGCGAGCCGATGTTGAACGCTTCACCGGACGCTTCGAAAATCTGAGCCTCCAGCTTGTCGATCTCGGCGGTCAGCTCTTCGGAAATCCTGTCGAGCACGTCGGTGTCGATCTTCACCCCGGCCATCTCGACGTCGGCGAGGACGCGGATGAGGGGGAACTCGATCTCCTCGGCGATCTGCAGCAGCCCGTCTTCTTCGAGCTTCTCGCGCAGCGGCTCCACTAGGCGGAACGCGATGTCGGCGTCCTCGCAGGCGTACGGCCCGGCGTCCTCCACCGGCACGTCGCGCATCGTGATCTGATTCCGGCCCGTCCCGATGAGGTCGGTGATCGGCTTCGGGCGGTACGACAGCGTGGCCGACGAGACGGCGTCGAGGTTGTGCGGCTCCTCGGGCGCGATGAGGTAGTGCGCGACCATCGTGTCGAAGAGCGGCCCGGCGGCGCGGACGCCGTGGCGCGCGAGCACGACGAGGTCGTACTTCAGGTTGTGCCCGACCTTCAGGCTCTCGGCGTCGAGCGCCGGCCGGAGCGCGTCGACGACCGACGGCTCGGGCGTGCCATCCGGCATCGGGCTCGGGACGTAGCGGGCCGTCTTCTCTTTCCACGCAAAGCTCGCGCCGACGAGCGACGCCATCATCTGATCGGTCGAGGTCGTCTCGGTGTCGAACGCGAGCGTGTCGTGCCCCCGGATCTCGTCGGCAACGCGGTCAAGGTCGGTCTGGTTGAACGCGGTGACGTAGTCGACCACGTCTTCGTCGAGGCGCTGCACGGGCTCGTACGGGCCGAAGTCGAACGACAGCGCGGGGTCGTCGGCGAAGAGGTCGAGGTCCTTCTTTTTCGTCTTGCCCTCGACGTAGTCCCGAATCCGGTTGCGCAAGCGCGACCCGAACTCGAGTTCGTCGAACACGGCGTTGAGCGCAGCGAGGTCGGGCTCGGTGCGGCGGAGGGTCTGCCAGTCGATGTCGAGGTCGACGTCGGTGTCGATCGTGACCAATTTTTTCGAGAGCCGGGCTTGGTCGGCGTTTTCGGCGATGCTCTCGCCGCGCTTGCCGCCCACGTCGTCGGCGTGCTCGATGATCTCCTCGACGCCGCCATACTTCTGCACGAGCGTGAGCGCCGTCTTCTTCCCAATCATCGGGACGCCGGGCACGTTGTCCGAGGTGTCGCCCTCGAGCGCGAGCAGGTCGATAAACTGGATCGGGGCGAGCCCGGCGTAGCTCTCACGAAACGTCTCGTCGGTCTCTATGTCGAAGCTCTCGCCCTTGTAAGCCGGGCGGAGCATCGAGACGTGCGGGGCGAGGAGCTGGCGGAAGTCCTTGTCCGCCGAGACGATCACGACGTCGACGCCCTCGTCCTCGGCCCGCGTCGCGAGCGTGCCGATCACGTCGTCGGCCTCGACGCCGGAGACCTCGAGCACGGGGATGTCGAACCCCTCGACGATCCGCTTGATGAAGGGCAGGCAGTAGCGGATGCCGTCGGGCATCTTCGGCCGGTGGGCCTTGTACTCGGCGTAGAGCGCGTCGCGGAAGTTGGGCTTGCCGTCGAGCGGGTCGAAGACGACGGCGATGTGCTCGGGCCGTTCGTCCTCGAGGAGCTTGACGAGGGACGACGTGAAGCCGT
>CAYTJT010000160.1:0-7923 GCA_964438105.1 uncultured Rhodothermales bacterium
ACGGCCCTGCTTCCTCTTTACTTGTCATTGCGAGGAGCGGAGCGACGAAGCAACCTCCTTCGGCCTGCTGGTTCAGGGAGATTGCTTCGTCGCTCCGCTCCTCGCAATGACATATTTCCGAGACGGTCTCTTCTGCGCCTCAGAGGGCACCGTTAATTCAACAGCTACGTGCGCGGGATGGCGAACACATAAGCCCCGTTTGACACCTCTGTTGCAGCGAAGCGTGCACAGTTACCGTTCTGTTCCGCCTCGTAAACGGGTGCCACCTGAAGCGAACCATAGTGCGTAACGGTAGCCTGTTCACCGGTCGATTGCCACTCTGCCCGCCAGACATGCACGCCGTTGATGACGACGTCATCTTCTTCTGTGGCTGAGAATTGCTCTGCGAGCGAAACGGTCACGGGCATGACTGCGAAACTAGCTATTCACCCGCTGCGGCGGTAGTCGCCGCTCTGGCCGCCGGTCTTGGCGAGGAGTTGCGTGTCCGTGATCGCGATCTCCTTCGACACCGACTTGCACATGTCGTAGATCGTCAGTGCGGCGACGGAGACGGCCGTCAGCGCCTCCATCTCGACACCCGTCGGGCCCGTTGTTTTGACGAACGCGCGGACGTCGATGGCGAAGTCGGCCTCGTTGAGTTCGAGGTCGAGGTCGACGCCTTCGAGGAGGACGTCGTGGCAGAGCGGGATGAGGCGGCTCGTCTGCTTCGCGCCGAGGATGCCCGCGACCTGCGCCACGCTGAGCACGTCGCCCTTCCGGATGCGGTTCTCTTCGACGAGGCGGAACGCCTCTTCGCCGATGAGCACGCGCCCCCGCGCCACGGCCGTGCGCGCCGACGCCGTCTTCGCGCTGATGTCGACCATGCGGGCGCGGCCTTCGTCGTCGAGGTGGCTGAGGGTGAGGGCGTCGGTGTCGGTCATGGGGGCAGGTGGGAAGGTGGGGCTGGGACGGGGCGGCGTTATAACGGCATCACGGATTCGTTGGTGCCTTCCGATTAACTTCTAAACGGCAACTTTGCACAGCGCGATCAGCCGCGCAAAGGGGGACGCGTCGCGCGCAGAAGCTAGCACTATCGACGGGAATCGTGCAACGCATCGAGTTTCCGTCTCGGGCGCATTCGGTCATCCCCCGATCAGGATCATCGGCCGGTTCTCGGCGCGGCGGGCGGCGGCGGCGATCTCGTCGGCCCCGCCGTGCGCGGCCTTTTTCCGCAGCACGGCCGCGCCAATGGCAGCACGCAACTCGTCTTCGGTCGCGCCGTCGCGCATCCGATCTCGGAGCGAGACCTCGGCGGCGCCGAAGAGGCAGACTTTGAGCGCGCCGTCGGCGGTGAGGCGGAGGCGGTTGCAGCCGTGGCAGAACGGCGTCGTCATCGACGTGATGAAGCCGACGCGCCCGGCGTGGCCCGGCACGCGGAACGTCTTCGCCGTCGCGCTCGGCCCGTCGTCGAGCGGTTCCAGCACGAACCGCGTGCTGAGGCGGTCGAGGAGTTCGCGGTACGGCACGAGTTTGTCTCCGGCCCAGCCGTTGCCTTCGAACGGCATGTACTCGATGAACCGTACCTCGACGGGCCGCTCGGCGGTGAGGGCGACGAAGTCTTCCACCTCGTCGTCGTTCACCCCGCGCATCACGACGCAGTTGACCTTCAGCGTGCGCTCGTTGCGGCCGGGCACGGCGTACCCGTAGTCGAGCGCGAGGTCGAGCGCGTCGAGCACTTTGTCGAGACCGCGACGACGGGTGATCGCTTCGAAGCGGTCGGGGCGGAGCGTGTCGAGCGAGAGGTTGAGCTGGCTCAGTCCGGCGCGGCGGAGCCGGTCGAGCTTGCGCGCGAGCAGCAGCCCGTTCGTCGTGAGCGCGAGCGTCGGCCGCTCTGGGAGCGCACCGATCGCCTCGGCCACGTCCTCGGCATCTTTCCGCACGAGCGGCTCGCCCCCCGTCAGCCGCACCTTGTCGACGCCGCCCTCGACGAACAGCCGCACGAGGCGGACGATCTCCGGCGTCGTCAGTAGCCGGTCGCGCGGGGTGAGCGGGACGCCGTCGGCCGGCATGCAGTAGCGGCACCGCAGGTTGCACCGCTCCGTGAGCGAGACGCGGAGGTAGGTGTGGCGGCGGCCGAAGCGGTCCGTCAGGAAGTCCGGAGAGGTGGGCATCGGAGGCGGCGGGAGCGGAGCCCGAAGGTACGACTGCGCCCCGCCGACGCGGCCCTACTGGAAGTCCTCGACGAGCAGCAAGTCGCTCTCGTCCCGGTCGACATGGGTGTAGAGCAGCACGCGGCCGTCCGGCGACACCGTCAGCGCCGGGTGCTCGGGCACGTCGTCGAGGCGGACGACGGGCGACGAGCGGCCCGTGACGAAGTTGTAGAACCGGATCGTCGGGCCGGTGGCTTCGCGGCGGATGAAGTAGATCCCGTCACCCGTCACGGCCCAGTTCCCCCAGTCGAACGGTTCGAGCGCGCCGAGCACGAGGGTCTCGTCCTCGCCGCCCGGCCCGCGCCGCCACAGCCCGGGCTCCCCCTTTTTCGCGTAATAGAGCATCTCGCCGTCCGGCGACTCGAAGGCGTTGTAGCCGCCGTCGTAGGTCACGCGGCTCGGCGACCCGCCTGCGGCGGGCATCCGCCAGACCTCCCACGTGCCGCTCCGGTCGGACGAGAAGTAGACCGTCGTCGAGTCGAGCGACCAGCTCGGGGCGACGTCGGAGGCGGGGTCCTCGGTGAGGCGGACGGGGCGCCCGCCGTTGCTGTCGATGAGGTAGATGTCGGCGTTGCCGTCCACGCGCGCGCTGAAGGCGATCTGCCGCCCGTCCGGCGACCACCGGGGCGTGGTGACGAGCGGGCCGCCGAAGTCGGTGAGCTGGATGGGGTTTTGCCCGTCGCCGTTGACGACCCAGACCTCGGGGCTGCCGGAGCGGTCCGAGGCGAAGGCGATGAGGTCGCCGGACGGGGCGAACTGCGGGTGCGACTCCCACCGCGTCGAGCGGATGAGCGGCTCGCTGCCGAAGCGCCCGCGCTGGATCGCCCAGATGTTGGAGTCGGCCGAGCGCTGCTCGTAGGTCAGCCGCCGCCCGAGCCGCGACACCGACGGCTGCCGGACGCTCTCGCCCTCGCCGCTCGTCGCGATCCGCACCGGCTCGCCGCCCGACGCCGCGATGCGCCACAGCCCCGCGCCCTCGGCCCGCGCCGAGGCGAAAACGATGCTTCGTCCGTCCGGCATCCAGTCCAGGCCATGGATCTCGCGCTCGTCGTCGGTGAGCCGCTCGGGCTCGCCGCCGCCGACGGGCACGACGAAGAGGTCCTCGACGCCGGGGCTCGCGCTCCGCACGAAGGCTAGCCGTTCCCCGTTCGGGGAGAACGCCGGATCGATGTCGCCCCACGCCACGCCCTCCGGTTCCGTCAGCCGCCGGAGGCTCAGCGTCTCCAGCGAGAGCAGGTGCAGCCCGAACGGGCCCGTGGGCTCCGCCTGCACCGAGAGCGCGAGCGTTTCGCCGTCCGGGGACCACGCGACCCTCTCCACCTCGCGCCCCTCGAAGTCCGCCACCGTCCGCTCGCTCCCCCCGATCGCCGGGACGACGACGACCGCGCGCGTATCGGAGCCGGTGGACCGGACGAACGCGATCTGCCGCCCGTCGGGCGACCACGCCGGGCTCCATTCGTCGGCGGGCGTCTCGGTGAGGCGGAGCGGCATCTCCGCGCCCGTCTGCTTGACGTAGATATCCACGGGGCCGTCGTCGATCCCCGTCCACGTAAACGCGATCTGCTCGCCGTCGGGCGAGAGCGTTGGCTCGGCCTCGGCGCCGGGGAAGCTCGTGAACGGGACGGACCTCAGCGGCTCCGCGCCGCCGCGCGGCCACACGATCCAGCCCACCGCAGCGACGAGGAGGGCCACCGCCGCGATCCCGCCCCAGAGCCACCGTTCCCGGCGCGGCCGATGGGCCGCGCGCCGATGGGCCACGCGCCGATGCGGCGCGGCGACCGCGGACGGCGTGCCGTTCCCCCCGTGAGCGCGCTCGGAAACCGGCGCCTCAGCGCCCTCGGTTGCGGACTCTGCGACAGCCCCCACCTCCACCGACTCCTCCGGCCGTGCGGGGAGCCCCTCCGTGGCTTCCGGCACAGCCGCGGGCTCCCGCCCTGCGATGTCAGCTCGTGCCCCGGGTTCCTCGGCCGTCTCCGCACCGGGAGCCTCTGCGTCGGGCGGAGCGACCGGAGCGATCAGGCGATAGCCGGACTTGCGGATCGTCTCGATGTAGTCCGGGTTGCGGGGGCTGTCTCCGAAGACCTTCCGAAGCTCGGAGATGCAGCGGGCCAGCACGTCGTCCGAGACCACGGTGTCGCCCCACACCCGCTCCATGAACTCGTCCTTCGTCACGGTGCGGCCGGGCTGCGCGGCGAGGCAGGTGAGCACCTGCATCACCTTGGGCTCGAGCCGCACCGGCCCCCCCGGCCCGATCAGCCGGTTCCCTCGGGGGGCGACCAGCCAGTCGCCCACGCGGAAGTCGTAAGGAGTCGCCGCGGCGTGCGCGGTCCGGTCATCCATCCGATTCACTTCTTCATGCGAGAGGGCTCGCCGCCGGGGGCTCCGGCCCCGCCCGGTTGCACCCCTCGGGTTCAAACAGGAAGCCTTCTCGCCCTGTTCCTCGGCCCGGGAAGCTACCCATCAATCGCGGCCCCGCCTACATGATACTGATTCTTCCGGAGGCTCTTTGGGCGCCACTTCCGGCCCATTCCTCAGCGAATGCTCAGCCTATGCTCATGGATGAGGGAGCCGTCGCGGTCTAGAATGGCGACCGTTGGCACGCCGCTCACCCGGCCCGCCGCTCCGCCTCACACACCACCACACGCAGTAGCCCGCTATGAGATTCCTCCTCCCCTCTGCCCTCATGCTCGCCTTCGTGCTGGCCGCTCCGGCGACCACCGCGCAAACGGCCGACGCGTACCAAAGCGACGCCCAAGACATCGTCGCCACCCTCGACGCGGAGGGCACCTTCACCGTTCTCGTGAGCGCCCTCCGCGACACCGGTCTCGACGCAGCGCTCGCTTCGGGCGAGACGTTCACCGTGTTCGCCCCGACCGACGAGGCGTTCCGAAACCTCCCGGCCGGAACGCTCGAGGGCCTCTCGCCCGAGCAGCTCACCGAGATCCTCCGCTACCACGTGCTCGTCGGGGCCGTGCCTTCGCAGGACGCGCTCGCCCTCGACTCGGCCCCCACCGTTCAGGGCGGCGACCTCGCCCTCTCCACCGCCGACGGGCAGCTCTACGTCAACGGCGCAGCCGTCACGGCGGCCGATCTCGAAGCGTCCAACGGCGTCATCCACGTCATCGACGCCGTCCTGATGCCGGAGGCGGAGATGGATCACGACGCCATGGAAGACGGCTCGATGGAGGAGAAGATGGGCGACGACTCGGCGATGGAGATGGAGGACGACGGCACCCCGACGCCCGCCCCCGAGAACTGAGCACCCCACTGACGACCGGAGCTGCACCTCCCGGCGCAAACGTCCCGTCCGTTCGGCGCGCGACCTGAGCCCCCGCCCGCCATCCACCACGACGGATCACCTCTGACGCTCCGACGCCCCAGCCCGTCGTCAGCAAGCCCTCGCGCACGCGAAGCCCCGTAAGGCTTCCGGCGCGAGGGCTTCTCTTTGGGGCGGATCGGGCTCGGGTTTCCTCTCAGAGCCCGCCGTAGATCGCCGTGCCGTCGAGGAAGGTGGCGACGATGTCGGTGTCGAGGATCTCGTCCTCCGGCACCGTCATGAGGTCCTGCGAGAGGACGACGAAGTCGGCGCGCTTGCCGGGTTCGAGCGAGCCGACCTCGTCCTCCATGAAGGCGGCGTAGGCGGCGTCGAGCGTGAAACCGCGGAGGGCCTCGTCGCGCGTGAGCCGCTGCTCGGGCATCCAGCCGCCCTCGGGCATCCCCTCGGCGTCCTGGCGCGTGACGGCGGCGTAGAACCCGAGGATCGGGCTGACCTGCTCGACGGGGAAGTCGGAGCCGAGCGCGAGGCGGGCGCCGCTGTCGAGGAACGTCCGCCACGCGTACCCGCCCGCGATCCGGTCCGGCCCGACGCGGGCCTCGGCCCACGGCATGTCGCTCGTCGCGTGCGTCGGCTGCATCGACGCGATGATGCCGAGCGGGGCGAAGCGCGCGATGTCGTCCGGCGTGACGACGATCTGGGCGTGCTCGATGCGGTGGCGGCCCGGCCCGCCGCCCGTCGCCTCGATCGCTTGCTCGTAGGCGTCGAGCACGACGCGGTTGGCGCGGTCGCCGATGGCGTGCGTGTTGACCTGGAGGTCGCACCGCATCGACCGCTCGGCGAGCGGCCGGAGTTCGTCGAACGGCATCCGCGTGAGCCCGACGTTGCCGGGGTCGTCGCTGTAGGGCTCGAGGAGGGCGGCGCCGCGGCTGCCGAGCGCGCCGTCGAGGTAGACCTTGATCGAGCGGACGGTCAGCCGGTCGCGGTAGCCGACGAGCGGGCCGGTCTCGCAGAAGTAGTCCAGCGCCGGGCCGTCGCCGCCGATCATCGCGTAGAGCCGGACCGGGAACTGCCCGGCGTCGGCGGCGGCGCGGTAGAGCGCGATCGTGCGGAGGTCGACGCCCGCGTCGTGGACGCCGGTGAGCCCGTGGCGCGCGGTCTCCTCCAGCGCCGCCTCCATCCAGCGCTGGAGTTCGGCGTCGGTCGGCGCGGGGATCACGTCGGACACGAGGACCTCGGCGTTGTCGATGAACACGCCGGTCGGGCGGCCGTCGGCGGTGCGGAGGATCGCCCCGCCGTCGGGGTCGGCCGGGGCCGCCGCGTCGGGGTCGAGGCCGGCGGCGCGCATCGCGGCGGAGTTCGCCCACTGCGCGTGGCCGTCGATCCGCTCCAGCCACACCGGCCGGTCGGGGAACGCGGCGTCGAGGTCGGCGGCGGCCGGGAAGTCCTGCACGGGCCAGTCGTTCTGGTCCCACCCCCGCCCGATCAGCCACACGCTGTCGGGGAGGGCGACGGCGAACCGCTGCAGCCGCTCGACGATGTCGGCCTTCGAGACGGTGCCGACGAGGTTGGCCTGCGCGAGGAGCGCGCCGAGGTTCATCACGTGCGCGTGCGCGTCGATGAGGCCGGGCACGACGGTCCGCCCCCCGGCGTCGAGCCGCTCGGCGTCGGGGTAGGCGGCGAGGACGTCGGCTTCGGCCCCGACCGCGAGCAGCTCGCCGTTTTCGAAGGCGAGCGCCTCGGCCGTGGGCTGCGCCGGGTCGACGGTGTAGATCGTGGCGTTGTGGAGGACGACGGGTTGCGACGCGACCGCCGACGCGGCGAGGACGAGGGCCGTCAGCAAGAGGGAACGAAGCATGAGAGCGAGGCTAGGTGGGGGGTGGGCTCGAAGATACGGGGCGGGACGGAGAGCCTCGCCCGGACGCGCGTCGTCCGACCTCTCGGGCGGGCGTGCCGACCGATTACCCCTTTCGTGTGCCCGTCCCGGATATTGCCCTTGCGCCCGCCCTCCGAATCGCTCACCTTCACTCGCTCCGCCGATGCCCCACGCCGATGCCGTCTACTGGACGCCGTTCACGACGCCGCTCGGAACGGCCTACGCCGCGTCGACGCGCGCGGGCCTCTGCCGGCTCACCCTGCCCGAAGAAACCGAGGCGCACTTCACCGTGTGGCTCCACGACCACTTCGACGCGGCGGACATCCGCCCCCACCCCGAACCCAACCTCGACGTGATCGAACAGGTAGACGCTTACTGGAAGGGCGCGCGGACCCGCTTCGAGCTCCGGCTCGACCTGCGGGGGACGCCGTTCCAGCGCGCCGTGTGGGACCGGCTGCTGCACATCCCGTTCGGGCAGACCGTGACGTATAGCGAACTCGCCGAGGCGGCCGGCGCGCCGCAGGGCTACCAGGCGGCGGGCGCGGCCGTCGGGCAGAACCCGGTCCGGCTCGTCGTCCCCTGCC